>NZ_CP137573.1:1800000-2100000 GCF_033343995.1 Streptomyces sp. HUAS YS2
TGGCGCTGATGCACGCCCGCGCCGAGGCGCGTACGCAGCGCATGCCGGCCAAGCGGCCGCCCCTGGCGCCCTGACACGCCCCCCCGTGCCGCCCAGGCGAATCCCTGGTGGAAGGCGGGATTCCACGCTCAGGTAAGTTCTCGCCGACACGGGCGCACCCGGCGCACCGGCAGAGGACTCAGAGGGGTGGGCCGCATGAAGCGGCGTCGGGTTTGGGGTACGGCGATCGCCGTGGCCGCGGGTTTGTCGGGCGTGGTGGTCTTCGGGGGGATGACCGGGAACGCCGACGGGGAGTACGACGGCAAGGCCGCGGGCGGCCCCGTCGACACGAAGACCAGGAGCGTGAAGCTGAAAACCGTGGACGGCGGGCGCAGCGCCTCGCTGGCCCGGCAGGACACCGAGCCGTTCAGCATGCTCGGCGTCACCTGGGCCGATCCAGCGGCCCGGATGCCGGGCACGGTCGAGGCGCGCACCCGCGGTGCCGAGTCGGGCGACTGGTCGCGCTGGGTCGAGCTGGACGACCTCGGCACGCCTGATCCGACGGCCGAGCGCGGCGGCACCGAGCCCGTCTGGTTCGGGTCGTCGGACGGCGTGGAGGTCCGGGTCGTCGCGGGCGGGAAGTCCACCGCCGTGCTCCCCTCCGACCTGCGGCTCACCCTGGTCGACCCCGGCAGGAGCGGCGGGACCCCGCAGGCGATGGCGCCGGCCGCGTTCGCCGTCGAGGGCGAGGAGTCCGCGACGCCGACCGCTCCCGCCCCTGAGCCGGGCACCGAGAGCCCGGCGCCCGAGCCGGCGCCCAGCGAGACCCCCACCACCGGCGCCCCGACCACGGCACCGGAGACCACCGAGCCCGCGCCGCCCGCCCCGGAGACGAGCGCGCCGGAGACCGCCTCGCCGTCCGCTTCCGCGCCGGCCACCGCCACCCCGTCCCCGAGCGCGACCGGACCGACCCCGCCGCCGTCGACGGCGGCCCGGCCGGCGATCACCTCGCGGGCCGGCTGGGGCGCCGACGAGAGCATGAGCCCGGAGGCCCCCACGTACCTGCCGGGCGGGAAGATCAAGGCGGTGGCCGTGCACCACACTGCCGCGACGGAGGACTACAGCTGCGCCGACTCGGCGGCGATCGTGCGCGGCATCTACGCCTACCACGTCAAGCCGGCGTCCGAGGGCGGCAACGGCTGGAAGGACATCGGCTACCACTTCCTCGTCGACAAGTGCGGCACGATCTTCGAGGGTCGCAAGGGAGGCGTGGACCTGCCGGTGGTGGGCGCGCACACTTACGGCTTCAACAGCGAGACGACCAGCATCTCCCTGATCGGCGGCTACACCACGACGACCCCGTCGAAGTCGCAGCTGATCTCGGCCGCGCGGATCGCCGCCTGGAAGCTCGGCCAGTACGGCGTGGACCCGGCCGGCACCACCACATTGACCGCCGGTGACGTCGGCACCAACTACTACGGCAAGTCCTGGGCGAAGGGCACTCAGGTCCCCTTCTCGAACGTGTTCGGCCACCGGGACGGCTTCAACACCCAGTGCCCGGGCCAGGCCGCGTACAACCAACTGCCCTCGATCCGCTCCTGGGCCGCGGGCCCGGTGGCAGGGCTGCGCGTCACGTCCGTCACCGGCGCGACGCAGTCGGCCGGCACGTACTACACGCGCGGTCCGCTGACCGTCGCCTGGACGTCGACCACACCGTCCTCGTTCATCATCCGGCACGAGGTCCTGATCGACGGCAACGTAGTGGCCACCGCCACCGGTTCGGCGACGTCCGCCGCGATCACCGTCCCTGCGGGCCGCCACAGCGTCGCCGTGCGCGCGGTCCACACGACGCGCAAGCTCGCCACGACGCCCGCGCTCGCCGTGGTCGGCGACACCACCGCCCCGGTGTTCTCCACCACGCCACGCGTCTACCTGCGCCCTGGCACGGTCGACACGACCGCCGTGCCGCTGAATCTGGTGTGGAAGGCCACCGACGCCGCCGCGCTCCGCGACGTCCGACTGACGACGCCGGTGCCCAAGGTGTACGGCCCGACGGTGACCACCGCAGCGCACACCGCGAAGTCCGCCGTCGCCACGATGTGGACGCTCAACGCGTACGACCAGGCCGGCAACCGCACGACCGCGTCGGTCGGTTCGACGCCGGTGATCCTCCAGGAGACCTCCGCGGTCCGCTCGGGCACCTGGACGGCGAAGTCGTCGGCCGGCTACCTCGGCGGCAAGTCCCTCTCCAGCGGCTCGCGCAACGCCTCGCTGAGCTGGACGTTCACCGGCCGCTCGGCCGCGTGGGTGGTCTCCCGGGCGACGACCTCCGGTCAGGCGTACGTGTACGTGGACGGGGTCAAGATCGCGACGGTGGACCTGAAGTCGTCGACCACGAAGTACCGGGACGCGATCTGGACACGGAGCTGGTCGTCTGCGGCCAAGCACACCGTGAAGATCGTGGTGGTCGGCACCTCCGGCCGGCCGACCGTCACTAGCGACGGTCTCGTCTACCTGCGCTGACCTCGCCTGTTCGCAGCGGCGCCGGCTCCCACCCCTCGCGGGTGCGGAGCCGGCGCCGTTCCGCGTCCGCGGGCGCCTCTGAGCCGGGTGAGCAGCGGCTCGGTCCAGCGGGCGGTCGTCGGGCCGAGCAGCACCATGAGCATGACGTAGGCGGTGGCGAGCGGGAGGATCCGCGGCTCGGTGGCGGCGGCGAGGCCGGCGATGACGACGGAGAACTCGCCACGGGCGACGAGCGCCCCACCGGCCCGGAACCGGCCCCGCGTACCGACTCCGGCGCGTCGGGCCGCGTACCAGCCGGTGGCGACCTTGGTGACGACGGTGACGGCGGCGAGCAGCAGGGCGACCGGCAGCACCGGCGGGATCGCGGCCGGGTCGGTGGACAGCCCGAAGAAGACGAAGAAGACCGCCGCGAACAGGTCCCGCAGCGGGGTGAGCAGCCGGTGCGCACCCTCGGCGACCTCGCCGGAGAGCGCGATGCCGACGAGGAACGCGCCGACGGCCGCGGAGACCTGGAGCCGCTGGGCGATCCCGGCGACCAGGACGGTCAGGCCGAGCACGACGAGCAGCAGCATCTCGGGGTTGTCGGAGGAGACGGCCCGGCTGAGGTGGTGACCGTGGCGGAGCGCGAAGTACAGCACGACGACGACGGTGCCGAGCGCGACGACGAGCGCGATGCTGCCGCCGGCCAGGCCGACGCCGGCCACCAGGGCGGTGAGCAGCGGCAGATAGAGCGCCATGGACAGGTCCTCGATGACGAGGACGCCGAGGATCGCGGGGGTCTCACGGTTGCCGAGCCGGCCGAGGTCGGTGAGGACCTTGGCGACGACGCCGGAGGAGGAGATCCAGGTGACGCCGGCCAGCGCGACGGCCCCGACGGGGCCCCAGCCGAGGAGGATCCCGGCGAGCGCCCCGGGCAGCGCGTTGAGGACGAAGTCGACGAGCCCGGACGGGTATTGGGTGCGCAGGCTGCCGACCAGTTCGGAGGCGGAGTACTCCAGGCCGAGGGTCATCAGGAGGAGGATGACGCCGATCTCGGCGCCGACCGCGACGAACTCCTCGCTGGCGTCGAGCGGCAGCAGTCCGCCCTTGCCGAACGCGAGGCCGGCGAGCAGGTAGAGCGGGACGGGCGACAGGCCGATGCGGCCGGCGAAGCGTCCGATCAGTCCCAGGGTGAGGAGGAGCGCGCCGAGTTCGAGCAGCAGGGAGGTGGTGTCGTGCACATCACCCTCCCCCGATGATCGCCGCGAGGGCGTCCACACCCTCGCGGGTGCCGACCGCGACGAGGGTGTCGCCGAGGCCGAGCCGGAAGTCGGGCCCGGGCGACGGGTGCACGCTGGTGCGGCGCAGCACGGCGACGATGGACGCGCCGGTACGGGTCCGGGCCCGGGTGTCGCCGAGGAGCCGCCCGGCGTACGGGGAGCGGGAGCCCACCGGGATGTGCTCGGTCACGAGGTCGAGGCCGTCGGTGTCGATGCCCTCCAGCCGCGTGGGGTCGATCAAGTGGGCGAGGGCGGTGGCCTCTTCGGGGTCGAGGGCGACGGACTCGCAGGCGTCGGGGTCGTCGGCGCGGTAGACGCCCAGGAAGCGGCGGCCGTCGTGGTGGACGACGACGGAGAGGTGGCCGCCGGACTCGGTGGTCAGGTCGTACTGCGTGCCGACACCGGGGAGCGGGATGCGACGCGTGCCCATGACGGTCGCCTCTCTGGGAGCAGCGGCCGGCCGGTGCGACCAACAACCGACAAGTAGGGACAGACAGCCGTAAAAACGACGTAACTCACCGTATCACCGACCCCCCTGGAGCGGGCGGTCCGCGGAGCCGGCCCCGGGCCCTGCTCCGGGCTGTGGACACGGCACTCGCCGAGCGGGCGCGGGGCGGGCGTACGGGAGGGGACCCGCGGGCACACCCGGCCGGCACGTCGCCGCGGTCCCGGCCCGCCCCGGCGGCGCCGAGTACGCCCGGGTCGCCGCTCGGCGGCGGCCGGCAGGCTCGGGCGTCAGCCGGCAGGCGGCGTACGCGTCCGATTCGTACAAGACCAGACCGGCGGCTCGCTCCTACCGTGAGGGCATGAACGCACCTCGACTCGACGTCATCGGCCTGGTCGTCTCCGACATGGCCGCCTCGCTCGACTTCTACCGCCGGCTCGGCCTGGACCTTCCGGCCGGTGCCGAGGCCGCCCCGCACGTGGAGGCCGGGCTGCCCGGCGGACTGCGGATCGCCTGGGACACGGAGCAGGTCGTCCGCTCGTTCGACCCGGAGTGGACCCGGCCGGTCGGCGGCGACCGGATCGGCCTGGCCTTCCGCTGCGACTCCCCCGCCGCGGTGGACGCGGTGTACGCGGCCCTGGTCGGCGCCGGGTACACGGGCCATCTGAAGCCGTGGGACGCGGAGTGGGGGCAGCGCTACGCGGTGGTGCTCGACCCGGACGGCAACGGCGTCAGCCTCTTCGCCGCCGCCGCGTAGGCGCTCAGCGTGGTGCCGGCCAGCGAGCGCGCCTCGCGCGCCAGGTGGGCCTGGTCGGCGCAGCCCGCCGCGACGGCGGCCTCGGCGAACGGCGTCCCGGCCGCGACCAGGGCCAGCGCGCGGCGCAGCCGCAGGATCCGGGCCAGGGTCTTGGGGCCGTAGCCGAACGCGGCGAGGGAGCGCCGGTGCAGTTGGCGGGCCCCGATCCCGACGGAGTCGGCGGTCTCGGCGACCGGCCGTCCCGCGCGGAGTCCGGCGACGACGGCCCGCAGCAGCGGATCGGGCGCGGGAGCGCGGGCGGCGAGCGTCAGGGCCACATCCTCCAGGGCGGCTGCGGAGTCGGCGGCCCGGGCGATGCTCCTGGCATGGCCTCGGGCCTCTCGCGCGCCCCACAGGTCGGCGAGTTCGACCCGCCGGTCGCGCAGTTCGTGGGCGGGGACGCCGAGCAGCCCCGGGGCGTCCCCGGGCGCGAACCGGACCCCGGCCCAGGCCGCGCCGCCCTCGGGCAGGTGGGCCCGGGTGTCGGGGCCGGCGACGAGCAGCCGGCCCTCGCTCCACAGCAGGTCCATGCAGCCGTCGGGCAGCACCGGCCGCACGTCGGCGGCGGCCCGGGACCCGATCGTCCAGACCACCGCCCCGTCGAGCCGCGAGGCGCGTTCCGCGTACACGCCGACCAGGGTAGGCGGCGCCCCCGCTCAGCGGGAGGCGGCCGGGATCTTCCCGTCCGCCGCCGGCTGCGCCTTGGCGATCATGCAGACGCCGTCCACGCACTGGCGTTCCAGGCGGCCCCGGGAGATCGTCTGCGCCAGGCCGACCATCCAGCAGGTGGGGCAGCCGCGGAAGGCGATCAGGGCCAGGGGGGCCGCGAGCAGGCCGGCCGGTCCGACGACGGGCACCATGGCGATCGAGCCGATGATCAGCCCGAAGCCGATGACGCCGCGCGCCAGATGGCGCGGGACGGACTTGCTCGCGAAGTTCGTCGCGTTCGCGCCACGCGCGGTGCTCGCCGGGCTCGCGGCGTTCGCCGGGCTCGGCACGTGCACGTGCTTCACGGTGATCACGTTGTCGGCAGTGGTCACGTTCTTGACGGTGGTCACGTTCTTCATGGTGTTCACGGTCGTGGGTCTCCTCCGACGGACGGGTCGATGGCTCGATCGGACGCTTCCAGTGAGTCGCGCAGCGCCGCCCGCGCCCGGTGCAGGCGCGACTTCATCGCGGCGTTGCTCAGGCCGAGCGCATGGGCGACGGTCCGGCCGGGCAGGCCCTGCACGTCCCGCATGACCAGGACCTGCCGCTGGTCCCGGGGCAGCGCCCCGACCGCGGCCGCGATCCGCTCCGCCTCCAGCCGGTGCAGCACCGCCTCCTCGGCGGACCGTTCCGGGGACACCTCGGCCTCGGCCGGCTCCTCGTCCCTGCGCGGGACGAGGAGCCGTACCTGCCGGAGGCATTCGTTGCGCACGATCCGGAACATCCAGGAGGCGAGCGCCCCGGTGGCCCGCAGGGTGCCGATCTTCCGGTAGAGGATGATCAGTGCCTCCTGCGCCGCGTCCTCCGCGTCCTGCGGGGAGGCGCACAGCGAGAGGGCGAACTTGCGGACGTGCGGCTGCGATTCCATGACGACGGTGGTGAGCGACGTGATGTCGCCGTCCTGGGCGGCCTTGATCAGCCGCTCGTCCGGCCAGCGGAAGCGTTGCTTCATGTGCGACTCTCAGCGGTTCAGGTAGCGCCGCATCAGGTGCCAGCTGCACGCGCCCACGAGCAGGACGGCGACCACTACGCCAACGGTGATCATCATTGGGGCTTCCTCCTGGTTCCGCCGGCCCGTTCGGCCGGTACGTGGATAGGAGGCGGGCAGCTCCGGAAAGGATTCGCCCCCGGTCGAAGTTTTCTCAGTCGCGTTCCCAGCCGCTGTGCAGGCGGGACTTCACGTCGTCCGGGGGCAGGAACTTCGACCAGCGCTCGGGGAACTCCGAGGGCATGTCCGGGTCGTCCTCGTCGACGTCGTCCGCCTCCGCCCGCGCGCGGGCCAGCAGCTCGGCTGCCTGGGCGGCACGGGCGCGCTCGTTGGCCTCGCGGGCCGCGGCCGTGGCGACCGAGGGCCAGACCCGGTCGATCGCGGCGTTCACGGCCGCGCCGACCAGCACCGCGAACGCCGAGATGCCGATCCACAGCAGCACCGCGATCGGCGCGGCGAGCGAGCCGTAGATCGTCGGTCCCTCGACCTGGCTGGTCAGGTAGATCCGCAGCACGAAGCTGCCGATCACCCACATCCCGAGGGCGACCAGCGCGCCGGGGATGTCCTCGATCCAGGGCGAGCGGACCGGGACGGACACGTGGTACAGCGTGGTCAGGAACGCGACCGAGAGCAGGATGACGGCCGGCCAGTACAGCACCGCGACCACTTCCGTGCCCCACGGGATCAGTTCGACGACCCGGTCCGGGCCGACCACGGCGAGCGGCAGCACGACCGCGCCGATCAGCAGCGCCACGATGTACAGCAGGAAGGCGAGCAGCCGGGTCGCGACGATGCCGCGGTGCCCGTCGAGCCCGTACATGACCGTGATCGTGTCGATGAAGACGTTCACCGCCCGGGAGCCGGACCACAGGGCGATCGCGAAGCCGATCGAGATCACGTCGGGCCGGCCGGCCCGGGTGACGTCCTCCAGGAGCGGTTTGGCGACGTCGTTGACGCCCCGGTCGGACAGCACCGTCCCGGCCGCGCGCAGAATGTTCTCCTGGATCGAGGCGACGGTGGTGGTGTCGGTCCAGTTGTCGACATAGCCGAGCAGACCGAGCAGACCGAGCATCAGCGGCGGCAGCGAGAGCAGCGTGAAGAACGCCGCCTCGGCGGCGAGCCCGAGGATGCGGTACTCGATGCACGAGTTGACGGTGTCCTTCAGGAGCAGCCAGACCAGCTTCCGCTTCGACACGTTGCGGTAGAGGACTCGGGCCCGGTGAAGTCTCCCCGGGGGCCGCTCGGGTGTTTCATTTGCTGCCTGCACCTCCTTACCGTAGCGGCATGGCAGCCACCACCCACACAGTGACCAACCAGGCTCCGCCCCTGGTGGGATATGACGTATTCACGTCCGACCGAGCGCTCACGGAGGCCGTCGAGCGCCACTTGGACCCCGAACTCCTTCCCGTGGCGCGGGAGGAGCTGGAGGTGCTGGGTCTCAGCGCGGGCTCGGCGCAGGCCCAGGAATGGGGGGTGCTGGCCAACGAGAATCCGCCGCGGCTGCGCACCCACGACCGCTACGGCAACCGGATCGACGAGGTCGAGTTCCATCCGGCCTGGCACCGGCTGCTCGGCAAGGGCGTCTCGGCCGGGCTGACGAACGCCTGGGGCCGGCCCGGCGGTCATGTCCGGCGGGCCGCCGGGTTCCTGGTCTGGACGCAGGCGGAGGCCGGGCACGGCTGTCCGCTGTCGATGACCCACGCCGCCGTGCCGGCGTTGCGCACCGACCCGGAGCTGGCCGCGGAGTGGGAGCCGCTGCTGACCTCCCAGGTGTACGAGGAGGGCCTGCGGCCGGCCACGGAGAAGGCCGGTGCGCTCTTCGGGATGGGCATGACGGAGAAGCAGGGCGGCAGCGACGTCCGCGCGAACACCACGGAGGCCCGGCCGCTGGCCGCCTCGGGCGAGTACGTGCTCACCGGGCACAAGTGGTTCTGCTCGGCGCCGATGTCCGACGGCTTCCTGGTGCTCGCCCAGGCGCCGGGGGGTCTCACCTGCTTCCTGGTGCCGCGGGTGCTGCCGGACGGCAGCCGCAACGTGTTCGCGATCCAGCGGCTGAAGGACAAGCTGGGCAACAAGTCGAACGCGTCGAGCGAGGTGGAGTTCGACGGGACCTGGGCGCGCCGGGTCGGCGACGAGGGCCGGGGCGTGCGCACGATCATCGAGATGGTGGCGGCGACCCGGCTCGACTGCGTGCTGGGCTCGGCGGCGCTGATGCGGCAGGCGGTGGCGCAGGCCGTGCACCACGCGGCGTACCGCAGCGCCTTCGGCGGGGTGCTGATCGAGAAGCCGCTGATGCGCAACGTGCTCGCGGACCTGGCGCTGGAGTCGGAGGCGGCGACGACGCTGGGGCTGCGCCTCGCCGCCGCCTACGACTCGGGGTCGGAGACGGACCGGGCGTTCCTGCGGCTCGCGGTGCCGGCGGCGAAGTACTGGGTGACGAAGCGCTGCACGCCGGTGGCGGCGGAGGCGCTGGAGTGCCTGGGCGGCAACGGGTACGTGGAGGAGTCGGGGATGCCTCGGCTGCTGCGCGAGTCGCCGCTGAACTCGATCTGGGAGGGCTCCGGCAACGTCCAGGCGCTGGACGTGCTGCGGGCGCTGCAGAGGGAGCCGGAGGCGCTGAACGCGTTCCTGCAGGAGGTCGGACAGGCGCGCGGCGCGGACCACCGGCTGGACGGCGCGATCAAGGGGCTGCTGACCGAACTGGCCGATCTGGACGGGATCGAGGCGCGGGCGCGCCGGCTCGTCGAGCGGATGGCGCTCGTGCTCCAGGGCTCGCTGCTGGTGCGCTGGGCACCGCCGGAGGTGGCGGACGCGTTCTGCGCCTCGCGGCTCGGCGGTGACTGGGGAACGGCCTTCGGGACGCTTCCGCACTCGCTCGATCTGGCGAAGGTGGTGGAGCGGGCGCGCGCGGCGGTCTGAGCTGCCCGAAGAGGCAAAAGCCGAGGGTGGTGCTGCGCCGACACGGCACCACCCTCCGCTGGTGCACCACCCTCACGCACGTCCCCGGAGTCCGCCAGAGTTGCAGACGGTTGCAGGATTGTCCGAACCGCCCTTCGCCGGGAAGGCCGGGGCGGCACGATGGGGTCGCAGGGCTCCCACGCCTGCAGAACCGATACAGCACCACCGGTGCCTGGGGGATACCGATGAAGAACACCGCGCTCGACATGCGTCGTCTGGCCGCCATGGACGCCGTGCAGGCGGCCCGGCTGCTCCACCGGGTGCGGGAGGAGACGCTGGCGGGCCGGCAGCCGCCGATAGCTCCGCGCCCGGTGATCGACGCGTCGTGGCGGCGGATGTTCCGGCTCGGGCTCGACCCGGACCAGGACACCAGCAGCGTCCTGCTGCACCGCGACGAGCTGGAGGAGCGGCGCCGCACGACGCTCATCGGCGAGCTGATGCGCACGCTCAGCGCCGGGCTGAGCGGGATCGCCGACGCCTCGATGCAGATCATGGTGGTCACCGACGAGCACGGCCGGGTGCTGTGGCGCGAGGGCAACATGGCGGTGCTCCGCAAGGCCCACGGGATCTGTCTGGAGGAGGGCGCGGCCTGGGCGGAGTCGGCCACGGGCACGAACGCGGTGGGTACGGCGCTGGCGGTGCGGCGGGCGGTGCAGGTGCACTCGGCCGAGCACTACGTGCACACCCTGCACAACTGGACCTGCGCCGCCGCCCCCGTGCACGACCCGCGCGACCAGCGGCTGCTCGGCATCGTGGACGTGAGCGGTCCGGCGTCCAGCTTCCATCCGGCCACCCTCGCGCTGGTCGGCTCGGTGGCGCAGCTCGCCGAGGCGGAGATGCGGGAGCGGCACCTGCGGTCGGTGGAGCGGCTGCGCTCGGTCGCGGCGCCGATCCTGTGCCGGGTGGGCGGCCGGGCGATCGCGGTGGACACGCACGGCTGGACGGCGGCGGTGACCGGGATGGCTCCGGTGGACCGGCTGACGCTGCCCAAGTCGTTCCGGGCGGGCCGGGTGTGGCTGCCGTCCCTCGGGATGTGCGCGGTGGAGCCGCTGCCGGGCGGCTGGCTGCTGCGGGTCACCGAGGAGACCCCGGCGGAGGGCGGCGCGGCGAGCCGGGTGGTGCTCGACCTGAGCAGGCCGCGCCGCTGGACGGTGGCGGTGTCGGGCGCGGCGGGCAGTTGGACGCAGGAGCTGAGCCCCCGTCATGCGGAGCTGCTCTGGGTACTGGCCCGGCACCCGGCGGGCCGGACCGCCGCGGAACTGGCGGAGGACGTGTTCGGCGACCGGACGAGGACGGTCACGGTCCGGGCGGAGATGTCGCGGATCCGCCGCAACCTGGCGAGCGTGCTGGCCCACCGCCCGTACCGCTTCAGCGAGGAGGTCACCGTCGAACTCGTCACCCCGCCCCTCCCCGCCGACCTCCTCCCCCACTCGACGGCCCCGGCGGTCCTGGCGGTACGACACGAACCATGAGACGTCCTCGTACTCCCTTCAGCCGTTGTAGCGGTCGCTGGTGCGGTGCCACTCGTGGTTGCCGCCGAGCCAGGCCCACACGTCCGCGAGGTAGCGCTGAAGCGGGGCGAACCCGGTGGCGCACAGAGCGGCGGACTCCTCCTCGACCTGGTGCATCAGCTCGTCGTGCGCCGCCACGGTCCGCGCCACGGCCTCCTCCCGCGAGCAGCACTCCTCGGCCTCGATCAGCGCGGGCAGATTGAAGTTGACGGCCGAGCCGCGGTCCTCGCGGTCCATCGAGTAGAGGTCGTTGACGATCACGCTCGCGCTGGCGGCCATCGTCTGCACGCGCCGCACCCTGGGGGACGCGTACACGGCGACCGGCAGTTCGTACCCGCCGACCGCGTCGAGCATCACCATGCAGGGCATGAAACTGTTGTCCTGCCGCACCATCAGGAACTCCCACACCTGAGGGGTCCGGCCCGAGACCCGCCACTGGGCCTCGGCGGTGTAGCCGGAGAAGAGCACGCTCAGCTCGTGGCGGTACTTGGTGATCTGCTCGAAGTTCGCGTAGCGGGCGAGGTGTGCCGTGCTGGAGCGCAGGGAGACCAGGACGGGGTCGTCCCTCATGCGCTCCTCCAGCGCGGGTGCGTAGGCGGACGGGAGGTGGGCCGGGTCCACCGCCGCCGTGGCCAGCGAGAGGTTCGTGGCGACGTCCATCGGCACGGCTCCGGCGGTCTCGTCGTCGCAGTAGTAGTCGTCGGTGGCCCACTGCGCGAGGGTGCACTTGGCCGCCGCGAGCAGCCGGTCCGGGTCGTCGACCTGAGCGAAGGCGAGCATGATCATCCGGCCGAGGCTCAGGGATCTGACGTCGTCCAGCCTGCCCTCGTAGATGCCGACCTGTTCGGCCCACTCGACCAGCCGGTCGTCGACCTCCCGGCCGAGCGCGTCGTCGATGCGCGCGGGCGGCGGACAGTACAGCCGGGGGACCCGCCCGGACCCGTGCGGCGCACCACGGTCCGGCGCGCCCGGCGTCTCGCGGGGCAGGAACAGCCGGGCCGCCGACGTGCCGAATCCACTGGGGCCCGCGAGGGCGCGCTCGAGCGCCGCGAGCGCCTCCCCCTCCGGCATGGCGGACGGCCGGGGCGGCGCGGGCGGAGGCTCTCCCGCGGAGGGGGTGGGGAGGCGGAGGCCGGGAGGCGCGGGAAGCCGGAAGGTGTCCATGGCCCCCAGTAAAGGTCGAGGCCGCCGGGCACCGGGCGGGGACGGGCGCGACACCCGGTGAGCGGTACCCGGGTGTACGAGTGCCGCCGCCTCGCCCGTGCGCCGGGCGGAGGCCGGGGCGCGGAGAGTGGTTCCGGAAGCATGCCCGGCATGGTGCGCTCCGGCTCGAAGGGACACCCGGTACTAGTGGGGGCGAACGACCGGTTCTCCCCGAGGAGTGTCGAGAGATGGCCGGGAACATCGTGGATCTGCGCGTCCACGGCCAGGATTTCGCGCGCAACCCCTATCCGTACTACGAGGAACTGCGGAGGTCGGGGCCCGTGCACCGCGCGATCCTCCAGGACGACCGGGAGGCGTGGCTGGTGCTCGGGTACGAGGAGTCGAAACTGGCCCTCACGCACCCCGGTCTGGCGAAGGACTGGCGGGCGTCCCCCGCGGAGTGGCGCGAGCAGCAGGTCGGCGACGCGAACGCGACGGCGCCCCTGTTCGGCCTGCACATACTGGTGGCCGATCATCCCGACCACGGGCGGCTGCGCAAGCCCGCCGCCAAGGCGTTCAGCCCCCGGCGGCTGGAAGCGCTGCGGCCACGCGTCACGGAGATCGTCGGCGAACTCACGGCCGCGCTGTCCGCCGAGTCCTCCGGCCGTCGCGCCGACCTCGTCGAGGACTTCGCCTTCCCGTTGTCGCTCGGGGTCATCTGCGACGTGCTCGGGGTGCCCTTCGCCGATCAGCAGCATTTCAGGGCGCACTCCCGGGCCGTCGTCTGCCCGACGGGCAAGGACGCCTACCTGGCCGCCTGCCACGCCCTCGTCGACTATCTCGGCGACCTCATCGACCGCAAGCGCGCCGCGCCCGGCCCGGACCTGCTGAGCACTCTCATCGAGTGCAGCGACGAGGACCGGGACGCCATGTCCCCGACCGAGCTGCGCGCGGCCGCCTTCGTGCTCCTGGTCGCCGGACACGAGACCTCGGTGAACCTGATCTCCGGCTCGGTGTTCGCGCTGCTCCGGCACCCGCGGCAGCTCGCCGCGGTGCGGGAGGATCCCGGCCTGATCGACAACGCCGTCGAGGAGACCCTGCGGTACGACGGCCCGGCGGAGATGACGACCCGGCGGTTCGCCGCGGCTCCGGTGCGGATCGGCGACACCGTGATCCCGGGTGACGGCGACGAGGTGCTGATCGTGCTGGCGTCCGCCAACCACGACCACGCGTACTTCCCCGACCCGCAGCGCTTCGACATCCACCGCGACACCCACGGCCATCTGGCCTTCGGCCACGGCATGCATTTCTGCCTGGGGGCCGCTCTGGCGCGCATGGAGGGCCAGCTCGCGCTGCGGGGTCTGCTCCGGGCCTTTCCGGACCTGGCGCTGGACGCCGACCCGGCGACGCTCGCGTGGCGGCCGGGGTGTCCCATCCGCGGACTGGAACGGCTTCCCGTGCGCTACTGACACCACGGCCGACCCGTCAGCGAGCAGATCCTCCTCCCCCGTATCCAGGAGTTCAGGTGAACCGACCGCCCCGCTTCCCCGCCGGCCTCGTGCTGTATCCGCATTCGTTCCGGAACTGGTCGGGCGAGACACGTGTCCCACATGTCTGGACCTGCGCGCCGGTGACGCCGCAGGACGTGGTCACGCTGGCGAACTGGGCGCACGCCGAGGGCTGGCGGCTGCGCCCCGCGGGCAAGGCGCACAACTGGTCGCCGCTGGTCGTCGACGAGGACACCGGGGGCGAGGTGCTGCTGGTCGACACCACGCAGTACCTGACGCGGGTGCGGGTGCATGCCTGCGAGCCGGACGGGTCCGGCAGCGTCACGGCCGAGACGGGGGTCACGGTCGAGGCGCTGCTGTCGGCCCTGGAGGCGGCCGGGCAGGGGCTGACGGCCGTTCCGGCGACCGGGGAGCCCACGCTGGGCGGCGTGCTGGCGGTCGGCGCCCACGGCGCCGGCGTTCCCGCGCCCGGCGAACAGCCGTCTCCCGGCTCGTCGTTCGGCTCGCTGAGCGACCGGGTGCTGTCGCTCACCGCGGTGGTGTGGAACGCCGACCGCGGAGGCTACGAGCTTCGGGTCTTCGACCGTACGGACGCGGAGTCCGGCCCCTTGCTGACCTGCCTCGGCCGGATGTTCCTGACCGAGGTCACGCTGCGCACCGAGCCCGACCGGCGGCTGCGCTGCGTCAGTCACTGCGAGGCCCGGGCGAGCGACGTGTTCGCGGCGCCCGCGGAGCGGCGCCCCGGTTCCTTCGCCGAACTCCTCGAACGGACCGGCCGGGCAGAGCTGTTGTGGTGGCCGTTCACCGACACGACGTGGATCAAGTCGTGGTCGGTGACACCGGTCAAGCCGGAGCTCTCGCGCGAGGTGGACTCCCCGTACAACTATCCCTTCACCGACCGGCTCCCGGAGGAGGCGTCCGAACTCGTCCGGAAGATCGTCAGGGGGCAGGGCGAACTGACCCCGGCCTTCTGCGCCGCCCAATCGGAGTCGATCAGGGCCGGCCTCGCGGCCACGGCGGCGCACGACCTGTGGGGCTGGTCCAAGAACCTCCTGCTCTACCTGCGGCCCAGCGCGCTGCGCATGACCACCAACGGCTATGCCGTGGTCACCGCGCGCGGCGAGGTCCAGCGGGTGGTCAGCGAGTTCCAGTCCTTCCTGGCCGACCTCGTCGAGAGGTACCGGGAGCGCGGGGAGTACCCGATGAACGGCCCGCTGGAGATCAGGGTCACCGGTACGGACACCGCGCCCGGGGCCGATCCGCTGCTGTCGCCCGTCCGACCGGATCCCGACCACCCCGAGTGGGACGTGGCGGTCTGGCTCGACGTGGTGACCCTCCCCGGCACACCCTCGTCGGGGCCGTTCTACCGGGAGATCGAGGAGTGGGTGTTCACGACGTTCACGGGTGACCGCGGTGTCGTGCGCCCGGAGTGGTCGAAGGGCTGGGCGTACACGGACGGCCGGGGTCCGTGGAGCAACGCCCGGGTGATCGCGGAGACCATCCCGGAGGCCTTCCCGGACTGGTCCGCCGTGTGCGCCGCCCTGACCTCCCTCGATCCGCACGCGGTCTTCGACAGCGCCTTCGTGTCCGGCCTGCTGCACGGACCCTCGCTCGTGGGGGCACGCCGCTGATCGCGGCCTCGGCGCGGCTCAGACCGCCTCGGCGGCGAGGGCCGCGGCCGTGGGCGGGTTGGCGCCGCGGACGGCGCAGGTCGCCGCCGCGACGCGGGTGCCGAAGGCGACCGCGTCGTGCAGCACCGTGCTCGTGAGGGCGGCCGGCCGGCCGCCGAGCACGCCGGCGAGGTGCAGCCGGTGCAGCAGGCCCGCGGTGAACGCGTCGCCCGCGCCGACCGTGTCGACCACGTCGACCGCCGGCGCGGGGACGCGGGTGCGGACGCCGTCGTACGAGACGAGCGCACCGGCGCCGCCGAGGGTGACGACGACCAGTGGGACGCCTGCGCGGTGCCAGTCGTCGCAGGCCTGCTCCGGGCTCAGGCCGGGATGCAGATGCGCGAGGTCGTCCTCGCTGAGCCGCAGGATGTCGGCGAGGGCGCACCAGCGGGGCAGCCGCGCACGGTACTCGGCGGGTGCGACGAGCAGCGGGCGGACGTTCGGGTCGAGGGAGACCGTGGTGTCCGGGCGGAGCCGCTCCAGCAGGGCCTCGACCGCACCGGCGCCGGGCTCGCGTACGAGCGCGAGGGAGCCGGTGTGCAGGCAGGCGGCGCCGAGCCCGGCGACGGGCGCGAGTTCGGCGCCGGTCCACTGCCAGTCGGCGGTGGCCTCGGCGTGGAAGGAGTACTCGGCCCGGCCGTCGGCGCCGAGCCCGGCGACGGCCAGGGTGCTGGGCTCGGCGGCGTCCGGGGCGAGGTCGAGTCGGACCCCGGCCCCGGCGAGCCGCCGCCGGAACATCCGGCCGAACACGTCGCCGGAGAACCGGCCGAGGAAGTGGGTGGCGGTGCCGAGGCGGGCGAGCGCCACGGCGGTGTTCGCGGGCCCGCCACCGGGCAGGACGTCGAGCCGCAGTCCTGCGTCGTCCGTCCCGCCGGGGACGACGAAGGCGTCGGCGACGCACTCGCCGAGTACGGCCACGGGGCGGGTCTCGCTCATGCGGGTTCCTTTCGACGGCGCTCGCGGCGGAGTCCGTCACCCGTCGTCGATCGAGCCCTTCCCGGGCACCGTACAGCTCACCCGGTCCCGCTCCGCCGCGCCAGGAACGTGCTGATCAGCGAGCCGGGATCGGGCGAGCCGGCGCCGGCGTCCACGGACTGATCACCCGTCCACATCGTGGACCCGCTCCTCGCTCCGGGCGCCGGCGGACGCCGTCCGCCGTCAGTTCTCGATGAACTGGTAGTCCTCGGCGATCCGGCCGTCCTCGGCGAGGACCAGGAACTCCAGTCCGCCGCCTCCCGGCTCACCGGTCTCGGCGAGCACGGCCTCCCAGCGGAACTTGACCACGTTCCCGAGGCGCTCGGCGTCCTGGACCGCGCGGAAGGTCATGGTGCCCGGCGCGACGAAGTCCTCGTACGCGCGGCGCACCCGGGCTTCCAGCTCGACGTGGCCGCGGGCCTTCAGCTCGGGCTCGGCGAAGCCCAGCTCGCGGGCGGTCTTGCGCATCTCCTGCGGCGGCTGGAGGACGTGCTCCCCGTCCTCGTGCCACAGCTCCCGGACCGTCCGGCGGCGGACCTCGGCGTCGGGCTCGTTCCAGAGCGCGCTGTAGCGGTCGGCGAGGTCCTGCGGGGTGGTGTACGACATGGCTGCTCCCTGGTTCTCCGGCGTCCGGTGCGATGCGGTGCGCCGGGGTGCGGTGTGTGCATCCAGATTCCGGACCCGCGCAGGTCGCGGCAATTCCCCGAAGGGAATGACCCGGCCGTGCCGGCTGAGGTAGACACGGGAGCGTGACCACCGAGACACGACCGAACGGCCTGGGCCGATCCCTGCGCGACTGGCGGACCCGCCGCCGGGTGAGCCAGCTGGAGCTGGCCACGCGGGCCGGAACCACCCAGCGGTACGTGAGCTTCATCGAGAGCGGCCGGTCCCTCCCGGGCCGGGCGATGGTCGTGCGGATCGCGGAGTCCCTGGAGGTGCCGCTGCGCGAGCGGAACGCCCTGCTGCTCGCGGCGGGCTACGCCCCGGCGTACCAGGAGTCCCGGCTGGACGATCCGCGGCTCGCGCCGGTGCGCGCCGCGCTGACCCAGGTGATGGAGGCGCACCACCCGTACCCCGCGGTGATCGTGGACCGGTACGCGGACCTGGTGGCCTGCAACGCGGCCTTCACGGCGCTGGTGGCGACGGCCGACCCGGCGCTCCTGACACCTCCCGTCGACGTGGCCCGGCTGCTGCTGCACCCGCGCGGCCTCGCGCCGCGGATCGTGAACCTGGAGGAGTGGGCCTGGCACATCCTGGACGCCATGAACACGGAGGCCGTCCGCAACCCGGACGACCGGCTCACCCAGCGGGCGGCCGAGCTGGCCCGGCTCGTACCCGAACGGCCCTCGAACCCGGGGCCCGACTACGTGGGCTTCGCCGTGCCGCTGCGGCTGCGCGTACCGGGGAGCACGGAGGAGCTGCGCCTGCTGACCACGCTCACCCGCTTCGGTACCGCGGCCGACGTCACGGTTGCGGAGCTGAAGCTGGAGGCCTTCCTGCCGGCGGACGCACGGACCGCGGAGCTGCTGGCCGAGGCGGCCCCGGCCCCGGCGCCGGCCGCGGCCCCGCGCCCGGACCCCCGGTAGGAATCTCGCCGTCCACATGATGCGATGGGCCCATGAGCACCATCACTCTCACCACCTGGTCCCTCGAACAGACCGACCCGTCCGACCTGCGTCCCGCCACCGAGCCGGAGGGCGACGACGTACGGATCGTGCGGGCCGAAATGCCCTCGCCGGAGTTCAGCCGCTTCCTCTACACGGCGGTCGGCGGCGACATCCGCTGGAACGACCGGCTGCCGCTGACGTACAAGCAGTGGCAGGAGATCGTCGAGAAGCCGGGTGCCGAGCTCTGGGTGGCGTACGAGAAGGGGACGCCGGCCGGCTACGTGGAGCTGGACCCTCAGGACGACGGCGTGGTGGAGATCGTCTACTTCGGCCTGATCCCGGCCTTCCGGGGCCGCCGGATCGGCGGGCACCTGCTCTCCGAGGGCGTGCGGCGCGCCTGGGACCTGGCCGAGCGCTGGCCGGACCGGGAGCCGACGAAGCGGGTGTGGCTGCACACCTGCTCGCTGGACGGCCCGCACGCGATGGACAACTATCAGCGCCGCGGCTTCCGGCTCTTCGACACCAAGGTGGAGCAGGTCGAGGAGTCCGAGACCCCCGGCCCCTGGCCGGGCGCGCACGCCTGACCGACTCCCCCGTACGACCGGGCCCGCAGGAGGGCCTGCGCAGGCTCGACGTGACCCACGGCATACCGTCTCGCGATGCGGGACGGTGGTGTCCACATGATGGATGAAGCTGGACTGGGTCCAAAGTCCCGTGACACGCTTCCGTCATGTCTGGAACTGGAATTGCCTTGGTGAGTCGGCGACACGTCGACTTGGGCCGCATGTCCAGCGCCATCTGTCCGGTGCGCTGAGAGAACCAGCAACGCCGCGATTCCATTTTTGCCCGACCCTGCTGCGCACCGTCGCGCCATCCTCTGACACCTGCGTGAGTGTGCAGGTCAGAGCCGCCCTCCTGCAGTCCCGAAGGACAAGACGCCATGGCCGCCACCCCGGAAAACCCCGCCCCCGCCACGCCGCGCCGCAAGGTGAGCCGTCACCGTGGCGAGGGTCAGTGGGCCGTGGGGCACTTCACCCCGCTGAACGGCAATGAGCAGTTCAAGAAGGACGACGACGGTCTCAATGTGCGGACACGCATTGAGACGATCTACTCGAAGCGCGGTTTCGACTCGATCGACCCCAACGACCTGCGCGGCCGGATGCGTTGGTGGGGCCTGTACACGCAGCGCAAGGAAGGCCTGGACGGCACCAAGACCGGTGTCCTGGAGCCGGAGGAGCTGGACGCCGAGTACTTCATGCTCCGTGTCCGTATCGACGGCGGCCGGCTGACGACCGAGCAGCTTCGCGTCATCGGCGAGATCTCGCAGGAGTTCGCCCGCGGCACCGCCGACATCACGGACCGGCAGAACGTCCAGTACCACTGGATCCGGATCGAGGACGTACCCGAGATCTGGAACCGGCTGGAGGCCGTCGGCCTGTCCACCACCGAGGCCTGTGGCGACACCCCGCGCGTCATCCTCGGCTCGCCGGTCGCCGGCATCGCCGCGGACGAGATCATCGACGGCACCCCCGCCATCGAGGAGATCTACAAGCGGATCGTCGGCAACAAGGACTTCTCCAACCTGCCCCGCAAGTTCAAGTCCGCGGTCTCCGGCTCGCCGCTGCTCGACGTGGCGCACGAGATCAACGACATCGCCTTCGTCGGCGTCGAGCACCCCGAGCACGGCCCCGGTTTCGACGTCTGGGTCGGCGGCGGTCTGTCCACCAACCCCAAGCTGGGCGTGCGCCTCGGCACCTGGGTCTCGCTCGACGAGGTCCCGGACGTGTACGAGGGCGTCATCTCGATCTTCCGTGACTACGGCTACCGCCGGCTGCGCACCCGCGCCCGCCTGAAGTTCCTGGTCGCCGACTGGGGCCCGGAGAAGTTCCGCCAGGTCCTGGAGGACGAGTACCTGAAGCGGAAGCTGACGGACGGCCCCGCCCCCGAGGAGCCCGCGGGCCGCTGGCGCGACCACGTCGGCGTCCACCCGCAGAAGGACGGCCGCTTCTACGTGGGCTTCGCGCCGCGCGTCGGCCGGGTCGACGGCGCCACCCTGACCAAGATCGCCGAGATCGCGGAGGCGCACGGCTCCGGCCGGGTGCGCACCACCGCCGAGCAGAAGATGCTCGTCCTCGACATCGAGGAGGCGCAGGTCGAGTCGATCGTCTCCGCCCTGGAGGCGCTGGACCTGCGCGTCACCCCCTCGCCGTTCCGCCGCGGCACGATGGCCTGCACCGGCATCGAGTTCTGCAAGCTGGCGATCGTCGAGACCAAGGGCCGCGGCTCCTCGCTCATCGACGAACTCGAGCGCCGAATCCCCGAGTTCGACGAGCCGATCACCATCAACATCAACGGCTGCCCGAACGCCTGCGCCCGTATCCAGGTCGCGGACATCGGTCTCAAGGGACAGCTGGTCCTGGACGACGAGGGCAACCGCGTCGAGGGCTACCAGGTGCACCTGGGCGGCGCGCTGGGCCTGGAGGCCGGCTTCGGCCGCAAGGTCCGCGGCCTGAAGGTCACTTCGGCCGAGCTGCCCGACTACGTCGAGCGGGTCCTCACGCGCTACCAGGAGCAGCGCGAGGACGGCGAGCGCTTCGCCTCCTGGGCGGCCCGCGCCTCGGAAGAAGCCCTGTCGTGAGCGTCGGCGAGCGGCAGCAGAGGGAGGGGTCATGAGCGAGCGAGCAGCGCCGTTCCACTGCCCCTACTGCGGCGACGAGGACCTGCGGCCGCACGAGCAGGGTCACGGCGCGTGGGAATGCCGGGCGTGCAGTCGAGCCTTCCAGCTGAAGTTCCTGGGGCTCCTCGCCCCGGGCACTTCGAGCAACTCCGACGGAGGGGAAGAGATATGACGATCACTCAGGACGCGACCGCGGCCGACCTGAAGGCACTCGCCGAGCAGGCCGGCCGTGATCTGGAGGACGCCTCCGCGCTGGAGATCCTCCAGTGGGCGGCCGACACCTTCGGCCCGACGTTCTGCGTCACCTCCTCGATGGAGGACGCGGTGGTCGCCCACCTCGCCTCCCGGGCCCGGCCCGGCGTGGACGTGGTCTTCCTCGACACCGGCTACCACTTCCCGGAGACCATCGGCACCCGGGACGCGGTCGAGGCGGTGATGGACGTCAACGTCATCACGCTGACCCCGCGCCGGACGGTCGCCGAGCAGGACGCCGAGTACGGCCCGAAGCTGCACGACCGCGACCCCGACCTGTGCTGCGCGCTGCGCAAGGTCCAGCCCCTCGAAGAGGGTCTGACCGCGTACCAGGCGTGGGCGACGGGCCTGCGCCGCGACGAGTCCCCGACCCGGGCGAACACCCCGGTCGTCGGCTGGGACGAGAAGCGGCAGAAGGTCAAGATCTCCCCGATCGCCCGCTGGACGCAGGACGACGTGGACGCGTACGTCGCCGAGCACGGCGTGCTCACCAACCCGCTGCTGATGGACGGCTACGCCTCCGTCGGCTGCGCCCCCTGCACCCGCCGGGTCGCCGAGGGCGAGGACGCCCGCGCCGGACGCTGGGCGGGCCGGGCCAAGACCGAGTGCGGACTGCACGGATGACGGACACTCAGGAAGTTCAGGAGAAGCACGTGACGGGTGCCACCATCTGGCTCACCGGTCTGCCGAGCGCCGGCAAGACGACCATCGCGTACGAACTCGCCGGCCGGCTGCGCGGCGAGGGCCACCGGGTCGAGGTGCTCGACGGCGACGAGATCCGCGAGTTCCTCTCCGCGGGCCTCGGCTTCAGCCGCGAGGACCGGCACACCAACGTGCAGCGGATCGGCTTCGTCGCGGAGCTGCTCGCCTCGAACGGCGTGAAGGTCCTCGTCCCGGTCATCGCGCCGTACGAGGACAGCCGCGAGGCGGTTCGGGGGCGGCACGCGTCCGAGAACACGCCGTACGTCGAGGTGCACGTCGCCACTCCGGTGGAGGTGTGCTCCGAGCGTGACGTCAAGGGTCTGTACGCCAAGCAGGCAGCGGGCGAGATCAGCGGCCTGACCGGCGTCGACGACCCGTACGACGAGCCGAAGAACCCCGATCTGCGGATCGAGTCCCACACCCAGACCGTGCAGGAGTCGGCAGCACAGCTCCACAAGCTGCTCACCGAGAGGGGTCTCGCATGACGACCGTCGCTCACGTCCACGACACCACGGACAGCCCGTTCGCGCTGTCGCACCTGGACTCGCTGGAGTCCGAGGCGGTGCACATCTTCCGTGAGGTGGCGGGTGAGTTCGAGCGGCCGGTGATCCTGTTCTCCGGCGGCAAGGACTCCATCGTCATGCTGCACCTGGCGCTGAAGGCGTTCGCCCCCGCGGCGATCCCGTTCACGCTGCTGCACGTCGACACCGGGCACAACTTCCCCGAGGTCCTCGAGTACCGCGACCGCGTGGTCGCCCAGCACGGGCTGCGGCTGCACGTCGCGTCCGTGCAGGAGTACATCGACGCCGGCAAGCTGCGCGAGCGCCCCGACGGCACCCGCAATCCGCTGCAGACGGTGCCGCTTACCGAGGCGATCCAGCAGCACCGCTTCGACGCGGTGTTCGGCGGCGGCCGCCGCGACGAGGAGAAGGCCCGCGCCAAGGAGCGCGTGTTCTCCCTCCGCGACGAGTTCTCCCAGTGGGACCCGCGCCGGCAGCGCCCGGAGCTGTGGCAGCTCTACAACGGCCGGCACGCCCCGGGCGAGCACGTCCGTGTGTTCCCGCTGTCCAACTGGACCGAGCTGGACGTCTGGCAGTACATCCAGCGCGAGGCCATCGAGCTGCCGGAGATCTACTTCGCCCACGAGCGCGAGGTGTTCGCCCGCAGCGGCATGTGGCTGACCGCCGGCGACTGGGGCGGCCCGAAGGAGACCGAGACGGTCGAGACGCGGCTGGTCCGCTACCGCACCGTCGGCGACATGTCCTGCACCGGCGCCGTCGACTCCGACGCCACCACGCTCGACGCCGTGATCGCCGAGATCGCCGCCTCCCGCCTCACCGAGCGGGGCGCGACCCGCGCCGACGACAAGATGTCCGAGGCCGCGATGGAAGACCGCAAGCGCGAAGGGTACTTCTAATGAGCACGTCCACCGAGCAGCTGTCCGAGCAGCTGGCGGCCACCACCCTGCTGCGCTTCGCCACCGCCGGGTCCGTCGACGACGGCAAGTCCACCCTGGTGGGCCGGCTCCTGCACGACTCCAAGTCGGTGCTCGCCGACCAGCTGGAGGCCGTCGAGCACGCCTCCCGGTCCCGCGGCCAGGAGGCTCCGGACCTGGCGCTGCTCACCGACGGTCTGCGGGCAGAGCGCGAGCAGGGCATCACCATCGACGTGGCGTACCGCTACTTCGCGACCCCGCGCCGCCGGTTCATCCTCGCCGACACCCCCGGGCACGTGCAGTACACCCGGAACATGGTCACCGGCGCCTCGACGGCCGAGCTGGCCGTGGTCCTGGTCGACGCCCGCAACGGCGTCGTCGAGCAGACCCGCCGGCACGCCGCGGTGGCCGCGCTGCTGCGCGTCCCGCACGTGGTCCTGGCCGTGAACAAGATGGACCTGGTCGACTACCAGGAGTCCGTCTTCGCCGCGATCGCCGAGGAGTTCACCACGTACGCCTCCGAGCTGGGCGTCCCGGAGATCACCGCGATCCCGATCTCCGCGCTGGCCGGCGACAACGTGGTGGAGCCGTCCGCCAACATGGACTGGTACGGCGGCCCGACGGTCCTGGAGCACCTGGAGACCGTGCCGGTCAGCCACGATCTGACGGCCTGCCACGCGCGCTTCCCGGTGCAGTACGTGATCCGTCCGCAGACCGCCGAGCACCCGGACTACCGGGGCTACGCCGGTCAGATCGCGGCCGGCGCGTTCCGGGTCGGCGAGCAGATCACCGTGCTGCCCTCGGGCAAGACCTCCACGATCACCGGGATCGACGCGCTCGGCGAGTCCGTCGACATCGCCTGGGCGCCGCAGTCGGTGACGATCCGGCTGGCCGACGACATCGACATCTCGCGCGGCGACCTGCTCGCCCCGAGCGGCGACGCCCCGGCCACCAGCCAGGACGTCGTCGCCACCGTCTGCCACGTGGCGGACCAGCCGCTCACCGTGGGCCAGCGGGTGCTGCTCAAGCACACCACCCGCACGGTCAAGGCGATCGTCAAGGAGATCCCGTCCCGGCTGACGCTGGACGACCTCTCCCAGCACCCCGAGCCGGGGCAGCTCGTCGCCAACGACATCGGCCAGGTGAAGGTCCGTACCGCCGAGCCGCTCGCGCTCGACGCGTACGCGGACTCCCGGCGCACCGGTTCGTTCCTGCTGATCGACCCCGCTGACGGCACCACGCTGGCGGCCGGCATGGCGGGCGAGTCCTTCGTCTCCGCCAAGGCCGCGGCCGACGCCGACGACGACGCGGAAGGGTGGGACTTCTAGATGACCGACGTCTACGCGTCCTTCGCCAAGGAGGGCGGCCGGGTGGGCTCCGGCGCCCTCGGCGCCGGCATGGGAGGTGTCGCGCGATGTGCGTGCTGACACCGATGCGCGCCGTACGCGGCGCCGTGCCGCTCCACCCGCTCCACCACTCACGACACAGACGAAGACTTCGAAGACCCTGAGGGGACAACCTCCGTGCCTGCCTCCCGTACCACCCTGCGCCGCTCCATCGCCGCCGCCGCGGCCCTGCCGCTGCTGATCGGCGCGCTCGCCTCCTGCGGCTACGGCTCCGAGGCCAAGAACGACGAGAAGAAGGTGGCGACCGAGGGCGAGAAGCTCTCCGCCGACGCGGTCCGGCTCGGGTACTTCCCGAACCTGACGCACGCCACCGCCCTGGTGGGACACCAGGAAGGCATCTTCCAGAAGGAACTGGGCGGCACCGAGCTGAAGGTCTCCACCTTCAACGCCGGCCCGTCCGAGATCGAGGCGCTGAACGCCGGCTCGATCGACATCGGCTTCATCGGCCCGTCGCCGTCCATCAACGGCTACACCAAGTCCAAGGGCACCAACCTGCGCATCGTCGGCGGCTCGGCCTCCGGCGGCGTGAAGCTGGTCGTGAACCCGGACAAGATCAAGACCCTGGACGACGTCAAGGGCAAGCGGATCGCCACCCCGCAGCTCGGCAACACGCAGGACGTGGCCTTCCTCAACTGGGTCTCGGAGAAGGGCTGGAAGGTCGACGCCCAGAGCGGCAAGGGCGACGTCTCCGTGCTCCGCACCGACAACAAGGTCACTCCGGACGCCTACAAGTCCGGTTCCATCGACGGCGCGTGGGTGCCGGAGCCGACCGCGTCGAAGCTGGTCAGCGAGGGCGCGAAGGTGCTGCTCGACGAGTCCGACCTGTGGCCGGACAAGAAGTTCGTGATCACGAACATCATCGTGTCGCAGAAGTTCCTGAAGGAGCACCCGGACGTCGTCGAGGCGGTGCTGCGCGGTTCGGTGAAGACCAACGCGTGGATCAACGCCAACCCGGAGAAGGCGAAGGCCTCGGCCAACGCCAAGCTGGCGAAGCTGTCCGGCAAGCCGCTCGGTGACAAGGTCATCAACGGCGCCTGGCCGTCGATCCAGTTCACCAACGACCCGCTGGCCGCCACCCTCCAGGCCCAGGCGGACCACGCGGTGAAGGCCGGTCTCCTGGAGAAGCCCGACCTGAAGGGCATCTACGACCTGACGGCCCTGAACAAGGTCCTGAAGGCCGCCGGTCAGCCCGTGGTCTCCGACGCCGGTCTCGGCGCCAAGTAACCCGACCAGCAGCCCAGTTCCCCAGGAGGTGACGACCATGGCCACGACCGCCACGCTCGCCAAGGCCGAGGACCGCGCGGTGCAGACGCACGCGGCCCGCATCGAGCACGTCTCGAAGTCCTTCGGCGGGCCCAAGGGCGGGCAGCTCGTCCTCGACGACATCTCGCTCGATGTCGCCCCGGGCGAGTTCGTCACCCTCCTGGGGGCCTCGGGCTGCGGCAAGTCGACGCTGCTCAACCTGGTCGCCGGGCTCGACCGGCCGTCCGCGGGGTCCATCGAGACCCCCGGCGGCCGGCCGGCCCTGATGTTCCAGGAGCACGCCCTGTTCCCGTGGCTCACCGCGGGCAAGAACATCGAGCTCGCGCTGAAGCTGCGCGGGCTCCCCAAGGCCGAACGCCGGCCCGAGGCCGAGCGGCTGCTCGAACTCGTCCGGCTCGGCGGCTCGTACGGCAAGCGGGTGCACGAGCTGTCCGGCGGCATGCGCCAGCGCGTGGCGCTCGCCCGGGCGCTCGCCCAGGACAGCGACCTGCTCCTGATGGACGAGCCGTTCGCGGCGCTCGACGCCATCACCCGGGACGTGCTGCACGACGAGCTGACCCGGATCTGGCGGGAGACGAAGCTGTCCGTGCTCTTCGTCACCCACAACGTGCGCGAGGCCGTGCGGCTGGCCGAGCGCGTGGTGCTGCTGTCGTCCCGGCCCGGCCGGATCGCCCGGGAATGGACGATCGACATCCCGCAGCCGCGCCGCATCGAGGACGCCGCCGTGGCGGAGCTGTCCGTCGAGATCACCGAAGAACTGCGTGGGGAGATCCGCCGTCATGGCCAGCACTGAGACGACCGAGGCCGTCGAGCCGGTCAAGACCGACGACCTCGCGGGACTGGAGGCCGGACTCGACGCGCTGGACAGCGTGCAGATCCGCCGCGCCCCGGTGCGTGAGGTGCTGCTGAAGAAGGTCCTGCCGCCCGCCCTGGCCGTCGCGCTGGTGCTGGTCGTCTGGCAGCTGCTCGTCGTCGCGAAGGTCGCCGACGAGGGCAAGCTGCCGTCGCCCGGCGCGGTCTGGGACAGCCTCTCCGACATGTGGCTGCAGGGCACGCTCCTCGAAGTCCTGTGGACCAGCGTGTCGCGGGCCCTGCTCGGCTTCCTGCTGGCGCTCGCCATCGGTACGCCGCTGGGCCTGCTGGTGGCCCGGGTCGGCGCGGTGCGCGCGGCGATCGGCCCGATCCTGTCCGGTCTGCAGTCGCTGCCGTCGGTCGCCTGGGTGGCACCCGCGGTCCTGTGGCTCGGCCTCAACGACAGCATGATGTACGCCGTCATCCTGCTCGGCGCGGTCCCGTCCATCGCCAACGGCCTGGTGGCCGGCGTCGACCAGGTGCCGCCGCTGTTCCTGCGGGCCGGGCGGACCCTGGGCGCGACCGGGCTCAAGGGCGCGTGGCACATCGTCATGCCGGCCGCGCTGCCCGGCTACCTGGCGGGCCTGAAGCAGGGCTGGGCGTTCTCCTGGCGTTCGCTGATGGCCGCCGAGATCATCGCCTCCTCGCCCGACCTGGGCCTGGGCCTGGGCCAGCTCCTGGAGAACGGCCGGAACAACTTCGACATGCCGGGGATCTTCCTCGCGATCATCCTGATCCTGCTCGTCGGCGTCGCCATCGACCTGCTGATCTTCAGCCCGCTGGAGCGCGCCGTGCTGCGCCGCCGCGGCCTGCTGGTGAAGGCCTGAGATTCCATGAACCCCGTTCTTTTCGTCATCGCCCACGGCAGCCGTGATCCGCGGCACGCGGCGACCGTGCACGCGCTGGTGCGCGGCGTGCGCTCGCTGCGGCCGGGGCTGCGCGTGGAGACGGCGTTCCTGGACTTCAACCTGCCGTCCGTGACCGGGGTGCTCGACCGGCTCGCGGCGGAGGGGGTGCGGGACGTGGTGGCGCTGCCGCTGCTGCTGACCCGGGCCTTCCACGCCAAGTCCGACATCCCCGCCGTGCTCCGCGAGGCCCCCGCGTCCTTGCGGATCCGGCAGGCGGAGGTGCTCGGCCCGTCGCCGCTGCTGCTCGCGGCGGTGGAGCGACGACTGTACGAGGCCGGGCTCAGCCCTGCCGACAAGAGCGCGACCGGGGTCGTCCTGGCCTCGGCGGGCTCCACCGACCCGGAGGCGATCGCAGCGATCGCACAGACGGCGCGGGAGCTGCGGCGCACCGGTTGGTGCTCCGTGCGGCCTGCGTTCGCCTCCGCATCTCTCCCCCGCACCGAGGACGCCGTCCGGGCGCTGCGCGCCGACGGCGTCCGCCGGGTCGCGGTCGCCCCGTACGTGATCGCCCCCGGCCGGCTCCCCGATCGCATCGCGGCGGGTGCCCGCGACGGCGGGGCCGACGTACTGGCCGACGTCCTCGGCCCGTCTCCGGAGCTGGCCCGGCTGCTGCTCGACCGCTACGACCAGGCGTCGGCCCGGGAGCGCGTGGCCGCCTGAGCGTCGTCGCCACGAATCCGGTGGATTCTCCAAGGCACCGAGGTCGATCTCTTGACCTCGGTGCCTTCTGTCGTCGAGTCTTGTGGTCGTTCGACCCATGACCACCGAAGGAGGCGACCCGCGGATGTGCATCCACTCCGATCTCGGTCGCCTCGCCCAGCTCACCGTCTGGGTTCCGGGTCGCATCGCGCACGGCTGCTGACACGCCGTCCTGTCGTGCCGCCCGTCCGCGGCACTTTCCGGGTTTGATGTCTCCCTCTCCTGGCACGTCGTTGTCGCGTGCCGTTTTGCGCGCGCCTCTCCCGAGTGGCGCGGCTGAACACAGAAAGCTGCCCGAAATTGGCGAACCTCATGATCATGGTGAACGGGAAGAAAACACCCTTGTCACCGGCCACGCCTCACACCACGGTGCTGGATCTCCTGCGCGAGCGTGGCCTCACCGGCACCAAGGAGGGCTGCGCCGAGGGTGAATGCGGCGCCTGTTCCGTCCTGGTGGCGCGTCCGGGCGTGACCGAGCCCACCGACTGGGTGGCGGTCAACGCCTGCCTGATCCCGGCCGCGGCGCTCGACGGGCAGGAGGTCGTCACCTCCGAGGGCCTCGCCACGCCCGGCGAGGACGGCACGCCGCCCACCCTGCACCCGGTGCAGGAGGAGATGGCGGTGCGCGGCGGGTCCCAGTGCGGTTACTGCACGCCGGGATTCGTCTGCAGCATGGCCTCCGAGTACTACCGGGCCGACCGCTGCGCGCACCCGGGCTCGGACGCGGACGGCAGCGCCGACCACGAGCACGGTCCGAACGGCTTCGACCTGCACGCGCTGAGCGGAAACCTGTGCCGCTGCACCGGCTACCGCCCGATCCGGGATGCCGCGTTCGCCGTCGGTGCGCCCTCGGCCGAGGACCCGCTGGCGCGGCGGCGCGAGCAGGCCCCGCCGGCACCGGTCGCCACCGAGTACACCCGGGACGGCAGCGCGTTCCTGCGGAAGGAGACCCTGGCCGAGACGCTGCGGCTGCTGCGCGAGCGGCCCGGCGCGGTGGTGGTCGCCGGCTCCACCGACCACGGCGTCGAGGTGAACATCCGCTCCCGCCGCGAGGGTTGTGTGGTCGCCGTCGACCGGCTTCCCGAACTCCGGGAGCTGCGCGTCGAGTCGGACCACATCGAGATCGGGGCGGCGCTGACGCTCACCGAGATCGAGCGCCGCCTCGACGGCGACGTCCCGCTCCTCGCCGAGCTGTTTCCGCAGTTCGCCTCCCGGCTCATCCGCAACAGCGGAACCCTCGGCGGCAACCTGGGCACCGGCTCCCCGATCGGTGACAGCCCGCCGGCGCTGCTCGCCCTCGACGCGTCGCTGGTGCTCGCCGACGCCGACGGCGAGCGCGTGGTCCCGCTGGCGGAGTACTTCACCGGCTACCGGCAGAGCGTGCGCCGTCCCGACGAGCTGATCCGCGCGGTGCGCGTCCCGCTGCCGCTGTCGCCGGTCACGGCCTTCCACAAGATCGCCAAGCGGCGCTTCGACGACATCTCCAGCGTGGCGGTCGCCTTCGCGCTCGACATCGACGCCGGGATCGTCCGCAAGGCGCGCATCGGTCTGGGCGGCGTGGCCGCCACCCCGATCCGCGCGCTCGCCACCGAGGCGGCCCTGGAGGGCAGGCCGTGGTCGGCGGAGACGGTCGAGGCCGCGGCCCGGGTGCTGCGGGGCGAGGGCACACCGATGGACGACCATCGCGCCAGCTCCCTCTACCGTTCCGCGATGCTCGGCCAGAGCCTGCTGAAGCTGCACGCACAGACCACCGAGGCGGTGTCGTCATGAGTCACCTGTCCGAGCGTCCCGAGAAGCCCGTCGTCGGCGTCGCGATGCCGCACGAGAGTGCCTTCCAGCACGTCACCGGCACCGCGCTCTACACCGACGACCTGGTCCAGCGCACCAAGGACGTGCTGCACCTCCACCCGGTCCAGGTCATGAAGGCCCGTGGCCGGATCACCGCGCTGCGCACCGAGCCCGCGCTCGCCGTGCCCGGTGTGGTCCGCGTGCTGACCGGTGCCGACGTGCCCGGCGTCAACGACGCCGGCATGAAGCACGACGAGCCACTGTTCCCCGACGAGGTCATGTTCCACGGCCACGCGGTCGCCTGGGTGCTCGGCGAGACCCTGGAGGCGGCCCGCCTCGGCGCCGCGGCCGTCGAGGTGGAACTCGAGGAACTCCCCTCCCTGATCACGCTGCAGGAGGCGATCGCGGCGGAGAGCTTCCACGGCGCCCGGCCCCTGATGGTGCACGGCGACATCGACGCCGGCTTCGCCGACTCCGCGCACGTGTTCACCGGCGAGTTCCAGTTCTCCGGTCAGGAGCACTTCTACCTGGAGACGCACGCGGCGCTGGCGCAGGTCGACGAGAACGGGCAGCTGTTCGTCCAGAGCAGCACCCAGCACCCGTCGGAGACCCAGGAGATCGTCTCGCACGTGCTCGGCGTGCCGGCCCACGAGGTGACCGTGCAGTGCCTGCGGATGGGCGGCGGCTTCGGCGGCAAGGAGATGCAGCCGCACGGGTTCGCGGCCGTCGCCGCGCTCGGCGCCAAGCTGACCGGCAGGCCGGTCCGGTTCCGGCTCAACCGCACTCAGGACATGACCATGTCCGGCAAGCGGCACGGATTCCACGCCACGTGGAAGATCGGCTTCGACGCCGAGGGCCGCATCCAGGCCCTCGACGCCACCCTGACGGCGGACGGCGGCTGGAGCCTGGACCTGTCCGAGCCGGTGCTCGCCCGCGCGCTGTGCCACATCGACAACACGTACTGGATCCCCCACGCGCGCGTCGCGGGTCGCGTCGCCAGGACCAACACGGTCTCCAACACCGCCTTCCGCGGCTTCGGCGGACCGCAGGGCATGCTGGTGATCGAGGACATCCTGGGCCGCTGCGCACCGCTGCTCGGACTGGACGCCATGGAGCTGCGGGAGCGCAACTTCTACACGCCCGGCCAGGGCCAGACGACGCCGTACGGGCAGCCGGTCACACAGGCCGAGCGGATCTCCACCGTCTGGCAGCAGGTGCGGGAGGACGCCGGCTTCGCCGACCGCACGCGCGAGATCGCGGCCTTCAACGCCGCGCACCCGCACACCAAGCGGGCGCTCGCGATCACCGGCATCAAGTTCGGCATCTCGTTCAACCTCACCGCCTTCAACCAGGGCGGCGCGCTGGTGCTGATCTACAAGGACGGCTCCGTCCTGATCAACCACGGCGGCACCGAGATGGGCCAGGGCCTGCACACCAAGATGATGCAGGTGGCCGCGACCACGCTGGGCATCCCTCTGCACAGGGTGCGCCTCGCCCCGACGCGTACGGACAAGGTGCCCAACACCTCCGCCACCGCCGCCAGCGCCGGTGCGGACCTCAACGGCGGGGCGATCAAGAACGCCTGTGAGCAGCTGCGCGACAGGCTGCTCCAGGTGGCCGGCTCCCGGCTGGGTGCGAACGCCTCGGACGTGCGCATCGTCGAGGGCGTCGCGCGCGTCCTGGGCAGCGACGGGGAGCTGGCCTGGGACGACCTGGTGCGCACCGCGTACTTCCAGCGGGTCCAGCTCTCGGCGTCCGGTTTCTACCGGACCGAGGGGCTGCACTGGGACGCGAAGGCGTTCCGGGGCAGGCCGTTCAAGTACTTCGCCTACGGCGCCGCGGCGACCGAGGTGGAGGTCGACGGCTTCACCGGCGCGTACCGCGTCCGGCGGGTGGACATCGTGCACGACGTCGGCGAGAGCCTCTCCCCGTTGATCGACATCGGTCAGGTCGAGGGCGGTTTCGTGCAGGGCGCGGGCTGGCTGACGCTCGAGGACCCGCGCTGGGACACCGGCGACGGCCCGAGCCGCGGCCGGTTCCTGACCCAGGCGGCGAGCACCTACAAGCTGCCGAGCTTCTCGGAGATGCCCGAGGAGTTCCACGTCAGGCTGCTCGAGAACGCCACCGAGGAGGGCGCGGTCTACGGCTCCAAGGCGGTGGGGGAGCCTCCGCTGATGCTGGCGTTCTCGGTGCGCGAGGCGCTTCGGCAGGCCGCCGCCGCGTTCGGGCCGAGCGGGGTCAGTGTCCATCTGGCCTCGCCCGCGACGCCGGAGGCGGTGTACTGGGCGATCCAGGAGGCCCGTCGGGGCGGTGCCGCCCCCGCCGTAGCGGCCGACGCGGAAGCCCTGAGCGGTGCCTGACATGACGTGGTTCGCCGCGGTCGCGCGGCTGCGGGCACGCCGGGAGGCCGGCGTGCTCGTGACCGTCGCGACCGTGCGCGGCCACGCCCCGCGCGACGCCGGCGCGAAACTGGTCGTGGGGCAGGTCGAGACCTGGGGCTCGATCGGCGGCGGCAACGTGGAGGCCGTCGCGATCGACCGGGCCCGGGAGATGATCGCCGCCGCCGAACCGGCGCCGGAGTTCATCGACTTCGCCCTGAACGAGAAGGTGTCCAACCGGCACGGCGTGCAGTGCTGCGGCGGCACCGTCCAGGTGCTGCTCGAACCGCTGCCGGTGGCACGGGCGGTGGCGGTCTTCGGCGTCGGGCACGTCGGTCTCGAACTGGCGCGCATCCTGGCCCGTCAGGACCTCGACCTCCATCTCGTCGACAGCCGGGCCGACATGCTCACCGAGGAACGGCTCGCCGTGCTGGACGACTCGGTGGCTCAGGTGCACGCGCATCACGCTCCGCTGTTGCCCGAGCAGGTCCTCGAGGAGTTGCCGCGCGGCACCCATGTCCTGATCATGACGCACGACCACGCCGAGGACGCCGCTCTGTGCGACGTCGCCCTGCGTACGCCCGGTCTCGGCTCCATCGGGCTGATCGGGTCGGCGGCCAAGTGGGCGCGGTTCCGCAAGCGCCTCTCCACCGAGGGCGGTCACGACGACGCCACCATCGATCGGATCAAGACCCCGATCGGGCTGGCCGACATCACCGGCAAGGAACCCGCGACCATCGCCGTGAGCGTCGCCGCCGATCTGCTGCGCGTGTTCGAGACCGAGAGGAGCTGACGCCCCGCCGGCACCGCGCGTGCGGATCAGCCGAAGTCGAGGCCGCCGGTGCGGGTGCGCTTGATCTCGAACAGGTCCGGGTGGCCGGCGAGGACGCGGAAGCTGTCGAAGAGTTCGGCCGCCTTCTCGCCGCGCGGGATCGCCCGCAGCACCGGGCCGAACCAGGCCGTGCCGTCGACGTGGATCGTGGGGGTGCCGACATAGCCGCCGGCCTCCGGGTCCTTGCCGGCGTCGTGGCTGACCCGCACCGCCTCGTCGTGCGCGGCGTCGTGCGCGGCGGCGGCCAGTCCGGCCGGGAGGCCCAGCTCGGCGAGCGATTCGGCGACGACGGCGTCGAAGTCCTCGTTCTTCTTCTCGTGGATCCGGGTGCCGTACGCGGTGTAGAGGTCCCGCAGCACCTCGGGGCCGTGCTGCGCGGCAGCCGCGGCGGCGACCCGGACCGGGCCGATCGACTTGTCGACGAGCGTGCGGTACCAGTCCGGGAGTTCGTTGCCCTCGTTGTGGAAGTACAGGCTCATCACATGGAAGCGCAGCTCTATGTCGCGCTGCCGCTCGACTTCCAGCATCCAGCGGGAGGTGATCCAGGCGAACGGGCAGGCGGGGTCGAAATAGAAGTCCACAGTCGTTGTCATGGTGGGAACCCTAGCCCCGGACCGGCCCGTCGGGGCGGGCCATTCACGACTCGTCGGACTGGGCCACTTCGGTCAACTCGACGAGCTTCCGGACGGTGTTCCAGTTGCGGGCGGTGACGGTGACACCCTTGAAGACGGCCGGCCTCGACAGCGCCTCCCCGAGCTTGGAGCGGCCGAGACCGTCGGGCGCGTAGAGGTAGAGGACCCGGTCGCCGAGCGCGAACGCCTCGGGGCGGAAGGCCTCCTCGTCGATTCCCGCGAAGCGCTTCTCGTCGACGGAGCCCGAGAGGTAGAAGGCGTGGAGCTGCTTGCCCTCGAGCTCCGCGGCGGGGAACGGGCAGTCCCGCTCGACGGCGGCGAGGTAGTCGTGGTCGCGGACCAGGCAGTCGACGCTGAAGCCGAAATGCTTCTCGATCGCCGCCTCGACGGCCTGCCGGACGACGTCGTCCGGGTGGTCCGCCGGGGCGGTGAAAACGGCGTTGCCGCTCTGGAGGTACGTCTTCACGTCCCGGTACCCGAGACCTTCGAGGACCGAACGGAGATCCGCCATCGGGACCTTGCGGTGGCCCCCGACGTTGATCCCGCGGAGCAGCAGCGCGTACGTCGTTGTCATGGGCACACGATAGGGCGGTCGCCGTGCCCCGTGGGGGAGGGCACGGCGACCGCCGGTCATCGGGGTGCCGCTGCTACTCGACGATCTTGAGCAGCTTGTTGGCCGTGCCCTCGCTCGGGTTCTTGATCGCGCCGTCCGTCGCGCCCGCGACCAGGGCCTCGGCGACCTGCGCCGGGGTGGCGTCGGGGTGCCCGGCCAGGTAGACCGCGGCCGCGCCGACGACGTGCGGCGTGGCCATGGAGGTGCCGGATATCGTCTTCGTGCCGCTGTCGCTGTCGTTCCAGGCGGAGGTGATGTCCGAGCCCGGGGCGTAGATGTCCACGACGGAGCCGAAGTTGGAGAAGTCCGACTGCTCGTCGTCCTTCGTCGAGGAGGCGACGGTGATGGCCTCCTGGACACGGGACGGGGAGCCCTGGCCGGCGTCGGAGGACTCGTTGCCGGCCGCGACGGCGAAGGTGACGCCGGAGTCGATGGCCTTGCGGACCGCCTCGTCGAGGGCCTCGTCGGCGCCGCCGCCGAGGCTCATGTTGGCGACGGACGGGCCCTGGTGGTTCTTGGTGACCCAGTCGATGCCGGCGACGACCTGCTCGGTGGTGCCGGAGCCTTCGTCGTCGAGGACGCGGACGGCGACGATCTTCGCCTTCTTGGCGACGCCGTGCGCGGTGCCGGCGATGGTCCCGGCGACGTGCGTGCCGTGGCCGTTGCCGTCGTCGGCGCTGTCGTCGTTGTCCACGGCGTCGAAGCCGTGCGACGCGCGGCCGCCGAAGTCCTCGTGGCTGATCCGGACGCCGGTGTCGATGACGTACGCGGTGACGCCCTCGCCCGCCTGGTCCGGGTAGGTGTACTTCTGGTCGCCGGCGGTCTCGGTCTGGTCGACGCGGTCCAGGCCCCACGACGGCGGGTTGTCCTGCGTCTCGTTGATCGAGAACTTCTTGTTCTGGACGACCTTGGCGACGGCCGGGTCGGCGGCGAGGCGCTTGGCCTCGGTGTCCGAGAGGTTCCCGGCGGAGAAGCCGTTGATCGAGGAGGTGTAGCTGCGGCGCAGGGTGCCGCCGTACTTCGCGGCGAGCTTCTTGCTGTCGGCCTTCTCGTCGAGGAGGACGATGAAGCTGCCGTCGACCTCACCGGTCGCGTTGAGTCCGTAGACGGTGCCTTCGGTGGGGGCGGAGGCAGCGCCCGCGAACGGGGAGGTGAGTGCGGTCAGTCCGGCTGCGACGGCCACGGCGGTGATTCCGGCGGTGAGCGTCAGCTTGCGGGCACGCTTGTGTGTTGCCATGAAGAGAGGTCTCCTCGTCAGCATTTTGTGGGGGGTTGGGCCTCCGGACGGAAAATCTCCGGCGACTGGTCAAAAACCCTGGCCGACTGACGCGCTCAGATCAAGACCTTCATACAGCTGTGACTTACTCAACAAGCCTTCGTAATAACAAAGTCGGGCGTACCTCTCAACTCGCCCTGGGCTAGCGCTGGTAGCGCGACAGCACCCTGTTTCCGTCCTTCACAAGCCTCTTACGCAGCTCCCCCACATCGATCGCACCACTGTAGAACTCCTGGAAAGCCGGGGTCGCGACCTTGTCCTTCCACTCCGGATATCCGCGCACCGACTGGGCGGGCGCCGAGCGCAGATGCGCGGCGACGGCCGCGCCGGTCGCCCAGCCGTCCTTCGCGGTGTGCAGGGAGGGGTCGGCGAGCGCGGTGGTGCCGGTCGGCAGCATCCAGTCGCCGCGCGCGAGCCGGACCATGTTCGCCGGCTGCAGCAGGAAGTCGAGGAAGCGCGCGGCCTCCTTCTTGTGCGGGCTGTCCTCGGCGATGGAGAGGGTCTGCGGGCTGACCCCCTGGGCGAGCCCCTCGGGTCCGGCGGGGGCCGGGAGCACGATCCACTCGAAGCCCTTCGGGGCCTGCTGGGTGATCTGCTGCCGGTACGAGAAGCCCAGCGGCACCATCGCGTACTTGCCGCCGAAGAAGCCGGGCAGGGTGTCGGAGCCGCCGGTGCCGAGCGTCGAACGGGAGGCGCTGCCATCGGTGTTGACCTGGTCGTGGACGGTGCCGGGGACGACGGAGTCGGCGTCGGTGAAGCGGATCGTCACCCGGCCGTCCGGGCCGCGGTGGAAGAGCTGCCCGCCGGCCGAGAGGCCGAGGTTGAGGCTGACCGAGACGGGCTCCTTCAGCGGCCAGGCGATCGCGTGCTTCCCCTTGCCCATGGCGGTCGTCAGGTCCTTGGTGACCCGGCGGAACTCCGTCCAGGTCCAGGGCTGTTCGGGTGTCGGGATCCGGACGCCGGAGGACTCCAGGATCTTCTTGTTGGCCATGATGACGCGCGGCTCCTGGAGGAACGGCACGCCGTAGATCCCGTCGCCGAAGGTGGTGGTCTCCCAGCTGCGTGCGGGAATGTCGGCGCGCAGCCGCTCGGGCAGCAGCCCGCGCAGGTCGGCGAGATAGCCGCCGTACGCGAAGTCGGCCAGGTCGTCGGAGGCGTCGTGGATGACGTCCGGGGCCTCGCCGCCCTCGAAGGAGGTCAGCAACTGGTCGTGGACGCTGTCCCAGCTGCCCTGCACGTAGTCGACCTGGATGTCCGGGTGGGCGGCGTTCCACTCCGCCACCAGCTGCTTGTTGGCGTCGACGGACTCCTTCTGCCAGGCCAGCGACTGGAACCGGAGCCGGACCGTGCCCGCTGTTCCGTCGTCGCCGCCGGCGGTGCAGCCGGTGAGCATCAGCGCGAGCGCGGCAGCCGCGGCGGCGAGTCTCGGGGCGCGCATCAGGACTTCACCGCCCCGGCCAGCATGCCGCCGGTGATCCGTTTCTGGATGATCGCGAAGATCACCAGGGAGGGAAGGGTGGCGAGGAAGGCGGCGGCGGCGAGCGGTCCGAGGTCGGCCGCGCCCTCGGCGCCGAGGAAGTGGGTGAGGACGACCGGCAAGGTCTGCTTCTCCGGGGTCTTGAGCAGGACGAGCGCGAAGAAGAACTCGTTCCATGCGGTGATGAAGGCGAAGAGCGCGGTGGCGACGATGCCGGGCGTGAGCAGCGGCGCGGTGACCGAGACGAGGACGCGCAGCCGTCCGGCCCCGTCGACCGCGGCGGCCTCCTCCAGTTCGGCCGGCACGGCCCGTACGTACCCGACGAGCATCCAGAGCGCGAACGGCAGCGCCCAGACCACGTACACCATGACGAGTCCGGCCAGGCTGTTGATCAGGTGCAGGTTCTTCAGGACCAGGAAGAGCGGGATGATCACCAGGACGAAGGGGAACGCCTGGCTGACCACCACCCAGCCGGTGGCGGCGGTGGAGAGCCGGGAGCGGTGCCGGGCGATCGCGTAGGCCATCGGAGTGGCGACGAGGACGGCGATCAGGGCGGCGGCGAGGGCGGCGAGCAGGCTGTTGCCGGCGGCCCGGAGCAGCGGCTGCTCGTCGAAGGCCTGGCGGAAGTTGTCGAGGGTCGGGTCCTCGGGGATCCAGGTGGGGTGCAGCGAGCCGAGTTCCCTGGCGGGCTTGAAGGCGGTGGAGACGAGCCAGAGGAACGGGAAGGCGAGGAAGACCAGGTACGCGAGGAGCGCGAGGTACTGGCCGAGCCGGGCGGGTCTGCTCGTACGCGTCACGCTCACCGCTGGTCCTCCCCCTTGAGCCGGCCGACCAGATGCAGCGCGAGGAGCACGGAGATCACCGCGACCATCACGCAGCCCATCGCGGCGGCGTAGCCGAACTGCCCGTACCGGAAGGCCTCTTCGTAGGCGAAGAGCATCGGCAGCCGGGTGCGGCCACCGGGTCCGCCGTTGGTCAGCACGTAGACCAGGGCGAAGGCGTTGAAGTTCCAGATGAAGTTGAGCGCGGTGACGGCCAGCGCGACGGGTCTGAGGGCGGGCCAGGTGACGGTGCGGAAGCGGCGCCAGGCGCCGGCGCCGTCGAGCGCGGCGGCCTCGTGGAGTTCGTGCGGGGTGTTCTGGAGTCCGGCGAGCAGGGTCACGGTGGTCTGCGGCATGCCGGCCCAGACGCCGACGAGGATCACGGCGGGCAGTGCGGTGGCGAGCCCGGTGAGCCAGTCGCGGCCGTCGCCGAGGCCCAGGTCGCGGATCGTCTCGTTGAGGACGCCCGCGTCGGGGTTGTAGACCAGCCGCCACATGATGCCGACGACGACCTCGGGCATGGCCCACGGGATGATCGCGAGCGCCCGGGTCAGCCAGCGGAAGCGCAGCTTCTCGTTGAGCAGCAGGGCGAGGCCGAGGGCGAGCAGGAACTGCGGGGCGGTGACGCCGACGGCCCATGACAGGCCGATCCGGAAGGAGTCCCAGAAGAGGGTGTCGTGCCACAGGTCCTGGAAGTTGAGGGCGCCGACCCACTGGGTGGCCTGGGTGCGGCCGGACTGGGCGTCGGTGAACGCGAGCGCGAGGCCGTAGAGCAGCGGGCCGACGCTGAGCAGCAGGATCGGGATCAGCGCGGGCAGCACCAGGAACCAGGCGCCGTGGTCGCGTCGTGCGTGGTCCGGTCTCGGGCCGGCGGCCGACTTCGTTCCGCCGGACCGCTTCGTTGCGGTCACTGAACTCACGTTCGACCCCTTTTGGTGCCCTTTGTGAAGTTGAACCCGCCTCCGTCATGGTCCTGACAGGCTGTCGGTTCGTCAAGGCGCCCTGCGTCGATGCGAGACTTTGTCGCATTCGCACCTGGAGCTGGGGAGATATCGATGGACGAGGCGCGGGCACGGGACGTCCTGGCCGCCGCCGGGCTGCCTGCGGCGGACGCGACGCTGCTGGCGCTGGGCGAGAACGCGGTCTTCGCCGCGGGCGGCCTGGTGGTGAAGGTCGGCCGGGACGCGGAGCTGCTGGACCGGGCCGAGCGGGAGCTGGCGCTCGCCGACTGGCTGGCCGAGGCGGAGGTCCCTGCCGTACGGGCGGCGGAGCCGAAGCCGCGGCTGGTGGACGGCCACCCGGTCACCGTCTGGCACCGGCTGCCCGACGCGGTGCGCCCGGCCGAACCGAAGGACCTGGCCCCGCTGCTGCGCCGGGTGCACGAGCTGCCCGAGCCGCAGGGCTTCACGCTCCCCCGCCGCGACCTGCTCGGCGGGGTCGAGCGCTGGCTGCGCCTGGCGGGCGACGCGATCGACCCGGCGGACGCCGCCTTCCTGCGGGAGCGGCGGGACTCCTTCGCCCCGACGGCGGCAGCGCTCACCCCGCACCTGCCCCCGGGCCCGATCCACGGCGACGCGCTCCCCCGCAACGTGTACGTCGGCCCGGACGGGCCGGTCCTGGTCGACCTGGAGACCTTCTCCTCGGACCTGCGCGAGCACGACCTGGTCGTCCTGGCCCTCTCCCGCGACCGGTACGGGCTCGACCCGGCGGCGTACGACGCGTTCACCGCCGCGTACGGCTGGGACGTCCGGGAGTGGGAGGGCTGCGCGGTGCTGCGGGGCGCCCGGGAGACCGCGAGCTGCGCCTGGGTGGCCCAGCACGCGCCGGCGAACCCGAAGGCACTGGCCGAGTTCGAGCGCCGGGTGGCCTCGCTGCGGGACGGCGACCCCGAGGTGCGCTGGTACCCGTTCTGACATCATGGCCGGGACCTAAAACCCATGCCAGGACGGGGTGTTGCGATGCGTAGGGAACTGTCCGAGGTGACGCTGGACGTCGAGGTGAGCGGTGAGGGACCGGCCGTGCTGCTGGTGCACGGCTTCCCCGACTCGCACGACCTGTGGCGCCATCAGGTGCCGGCGCTGAACGCGGCCGGCTACCGCACGATCGCCCCGACCCTGCGGGGCTTCGGCGCGTCGGACCGGCCGGACGGCGGCCCGGAGGCGTACCACCCGGCGAAGCACGTGGGCGACCTGCTGGAGCTGCTGGCCGGGCTGGAGATCGACCGGTTCCACCTGGTGGGCCACGACTGGGGCTCGGGCATCGCGCAGGGTCTTGCGCAGATCGTGCCGGACCGGGTGGCTTCCCTGAGCATCCTGTCGGTGGGCCACTGGGCCTCGATCCAGGACGCGGGCTGGGAGCAGAAGCAGCGGTCCTGGTACATGCTGCTGTTCCAGTTCGCCGGGGTGGCCGAGGACTGGATGACCCGGGACGGCTTCGCCAACCTCCAGGAGATGCTGGGCGAGCACAGGGACGCGGAGGCGATCCTGGAGACCCTGAAGGAGCCGGGCGCGCTGACCGCCGCCCTGAACATCTACCGCGCGGCCCTGCCGCCTGAGCAGATGTTCGCCCCGGTGCGCGAGCCGCAGCCGCTGCCCGGTCCCGTCATGGGCGTGTGGAGCACGGGCGACCGGTTCCTCACCGAGCAGTCGATGACCGGCACGGCGAAGCACGTGGACGGTTCCTGGCGGTACGAGCGGATCGACGGCGCGGGCCACTGGCTCCAGCTGGACGCCCCGGAGCGGCTGAACGCGCTGCTCCTGGACTTCCTCGCGGAGCACCCGATGGGCTGAACCGGCTCAGTTCGTGGCGGGGACGAGCTCCCGCAGCGGCCACGACGGGTCGACGAACGCCTCCGGGTCTCCCTTCCCACGGAGGAAGGCCTGGAAGTTCTCGGCCCAGTCGCGGTACCAGCCGATCTGACGGGTGTGCAGCTCGGCGGGGGTCAGCGCGGCCACGGCGGCGTGCCGCTCGGCTATCGCCACGGCGACCCGGACCGCGGCCAGCGCGTCGGCGGCCGCCTGGTGGGCCGCGTCGAGGACGACGCCGTACTCCGCGCAGACGGCCTCCAGCGTCCGCTTGCCGCGCCGGTACCGGTCCACGGAGCGGTCGATGGTGTACGGGTCGACGACCGGGCCGGTCGGCGCCCCGCCGAGCCGGTCGCCGAGCGAGGGCAGTCCGTGCCGCCGCAGTTCGGCGGACAGCAGGGTCAGGTCGAAGGCCGCGTTGTACGCGACGACGGGGACGCCCCGGTTCCAGTACCCGGTCAGCGTCTCGGCGATCTCCTCGGCCACCTCGCGCACCGGCCGCCCCTCGGCCGCCGCACGCTCGCTGCTGATGCCGTGGATGGCGGACGCCTGCTCCGGGATGCGGATGCCGGGGTCGGCGAGCCAGTCGCGCTGGCCGACCACCCGGCCGCCCTCGACGGCGACGACCGAGGCCGTCACGATCCGCGCCTCCAGCGGATCGGTGCCCGTCGTCTCCAGGTCGAAGCCGACCAGTGGTTCCCCATGCCAGGCCATCGGGTCCTCCTTACGTGATCTCCCCCGTGGTGCCGACCACCCTCGCACGCGGCACTGACAACAGACCGGCCAGCCCGGACAAATCTCACGAAACCGGACGGGAATCGAGCCAGACCGACTCGAACTCCTCCCGGTACGTGACGAACAGTCCGTTTTCGCCATCCCCGCCCGGCCGGCCCTCCCGGACCACGTTCCGGCCACCGCCGCGCAGCACCAGCACCGGGGCCTCCATGCCCCGCGCCCGGCGCAGATAGGACTGGACGACCGCGACCCCGTCCGGCCCGTCCCCGTCCACCAGGTAGGCCGTGAAGCGCGGGGTCTCGTCGAAGACGTGGATCTGGAACGCGCCCGGATCGCGCAGCCGGGAACGCACCCGCCGCATGTGCAGGATGTTCATCTCCACCGAGCGGCTCAGCTCGCCCTTCTTCAGCCCCAGTTCCCGCTCGCGCCGCTTCACCGCGCTGCTCGCCGGGTTGAGGAACAGCAGCCGTATCCGGCAGCCGGACTCGGCGAGGCGCACCAGGCGCCGGCCGGAGAAGTTCTGCACCAGCAGGTTCAGGCCTATGCCGGTGGCGTCGAGCCGGCGCGCCCCGCCGAACAGGTCCTCGGCCGGCAGCTGCCGCTGCAGCCGCACCCGGTCCGGGTGGACCGAGACCACGTCCGCGTACCGGTCGCCGACCAGGTCCTCGACCGCGTCGACCGGCAGCCGGTCGGCGGACGGGACGCCGGCGCCGCTGCCCAGGATCTCCAGGAGCCGGGCGGAGGCCCGCTCGGACTGCGCGAGCACGGTCAGCGAGAGGGCCCGGTTGCGGGAGACGACGTTGCGGGTGACCTCCAGCTCGTCGAGCGCCAGCTCGACCTCGCGCCGGTCGTCGAAGTACGGCTCGAAGCAGGGCCAGTGCTGCACCATCAGCTCCCGCAGCTGCGGGAGCGTCAGGAAGCTGAGGACGTTGTCGTCGGCCGGGTCCAGCAGATAGCCCTTGCGCCGGGACACCTCCCGCACCGCGACCGCGCGCTGCACCCACTCCTGTCCGGCCGGCCCGGCCGCCGCCACCACCCAGTCCTCGCCGTGGACCGGTTCGTACACCGGGCGCAGCACGGCGGCCACGACGGCCCGCAGCCGCTGTTCGACGAGATTCAGCCAGATGTAGGCCCGGCCGGCCCGCTGGGCGCGGGTGCGGACCTCGCTCCAGGCCTCCGCGCCCCAGTCGAGTTCGGCCCCGATCTCCATCGGCCGCACGAGCGGCACCGCGCCCGGCGTCACGACGACGGTGTCCGGGTCGACAGGGTTCACGGGGTCCCCCTCGTGACCCGCGTCACCTGGGGGAAGCTCCAGACCTCCCGAGCTCACCCACGCACCGCCTTCTGCTCCTGGACGCCCTTAGCAACGATCAAGGAAGGGTACTCCGGGAGAAGGAGGCGGTGCAGCCGGATCGGCAGGCTCGCGGCTCAACTACCCAGCCGGGGAGCCCCGTTCTGATCGGCGAGATCTGCCGGAGTGAGCGGATTCATAGCGGTTACGTCCCTGGGCGCGAGCTGGAATCCCTGCCAGTGGACCGGCATCGGCTGCTGGTCCTCGTCCCGGGCGATGTGGTGGAACCCGATGTTGACCCAGACCGCCGGATCGGTCAGCGTCTCGCCGTTCACCCACTTGTCCACGCTGTCGGGCGCGCCCGCCCCGCAGTCGCGGATGTTGTTGCTGGCGAACTGCTCGCAGGGCTTCGTCTGCGTGAAGTAGACGTCGTGCCGGGTGAAACTCCGCCCGTCGTGCTTGGCGGACGGGCCGGGCACGATCTCGTACGAGCGCGGGTGGCCGTCCTTGTTCTTGCCGTTCGCGCTCACCACCCGCCACCAGCGCATGGTCTTCGCGTCCCCGGCCAGCTCCTTGGTGACCGGCGTGCGGGTGGTCTTCGCCTTCGGCTGACCGCTGCCGCGCGGCGGGGTGACCTTGGAGTCGAACTGCTCGATCCGGTCCTTGACGCTGCCGTCGAGGCCGAAGTCGAGCCGCCAGAACACGTTGTGGGCGTGGCTGGTGGCGTACGAGCCCGCGCCGGGTCCGATCGGCCAGCCGCGGCCGTCGGTGGCGTTGTAGTCGCCGGGCGAGAGGCTGCCGGTGGCGCCGACGTTGGCCGAGATCAGGCCGTCGGAGGAGAACCGCCACTCGGTGATGTACTCGTACCAGGCGACCTTGTTGACGGTGTAGACGAGCAGGTCCTTGCCCTGGGCCTGCCAGACCTTGGTGCCCTCGTCGTTGGCCATCCGGTAGGCGTGGCCGCGGGACCGGGTGGTGGTGCAGAGCCCGTTGACGGTGCCCGCTTCGGGGATCTTCACGGGCGTGAGGGTGCCACCGGGGCACTCGGCCGGGCGCAGGTTCTGCAGGCCCCAGCCGAACCCGGCGCCGGTGAGGTCGTCGTACTCGGCGTTGCCGTCGTCGTACGGGACGTGGATCTGCGCCAGTTTGGCGCTGTTGAGGACGCGGATCGGGGCGGCGGCACCCTTGGGCTGGTAGGTGACCTTGTTCAGGATCAGCCCGTGGTCGGTGTCGTAGCGCCAGCACATGCGCCAGGTGGTGCCGCCGTCGAGCTTCTGCTCGATGCGGTACGCGGCGGAGCAGTCGGGCCGGGTGGGCGCCGGGGCGGCGGTGGCCGTCACCGGGCCCGCGGCGGCCGTGGCGGTGCCGAGCAGCGCGGCGGCGGCAAGGACGGCGCCGTGCCTGCGGGCACGGCGGAGCCGGGAGAAGAGCATGGGACAGGAACCCCCTCGTACAGAAGTACGGAAGTGCTGAAAAGACGGAGCCGGACGGAGACGGACAGGCGCGGGTGGTCAGCCGACGCGGGTCACGGTCCGGGCGCTGAGGTCGACGATCAGATTCCGGGTGTCGATCCACGAACCGTTGCGGATCTTGGTGACGAGCCGGACGCAGCGGTGCTCGCCGCACTTCGCGAGCGCCGCGGGCACGTTCGCCTCGCGGTAGGTCCGGTACACGTCGCCGTTGAACCAGAGCTGATCCGGCGAGGTAAGGGCCTTCCCGGTGGCGTCCTTGTAGTCCTCCCGGACGCCTTTGCCGAGCGGGCTCACCAGGATCAGCTGCAGCGCCTCGCGCAGTTCACCGGGGTGCGCGGAGGGCTGCACCCCGCGCTGCGCGCGGGAGCTCTCCACCTTCCCGGTGTCCAGGTTCACCGTCCTGGTGATCAGCTCGTCGCGGCCGTAGTCGTAGTACCGCACCTCGGCGCGGCGCGGCGGGGCCGGGGCGTCCGCCTCGGCGGGCGGCGGCTCGGCGAGCACGGTGGCCAGGTGCTGCGGGCCCCGCTCCCCCTCGACGTCGCGGTAGGCGGCCCGGGCCGGCGGGGTCAGCGCCAGCGCCTCGGCACGCTTCAGCTCGTCGTCGGTGAGCGGGTCGGTGCCGACCCCTTTCGCGCCGGCCGGCGGCACGCTCGCGACGGTGCCGGGTTCCGGCGCGCCCTGCGCGTCCGGCCCGTTCTCCCCCTCGGCTCGTACCGTCCCGGTGGCGCGGCCCCCCGTGTCGTCCGCGCCCGCCGTGCCCGGCAGGGTGACGCCGACCATGATCGCGCTCCCCGTGACCGCCATGGCCGTGCCCGCCACCACCTTCCCCAGGTGGCGGCGTAGTTTTTCGTACACGTATCCCCCTCTGTCCCCCTATGGAGCGGTGGTCACCCGGTAGGACGGGCCGAAGTCCTAGGAGGTTGCCCCTCTTTCGGGCAGGATCTGGCCGAAAGCCCCAGTACCCGGATCAGAAGTGGAAGAGTCGTATCTATGCAGGTCTGGCCGGGACAGGCGTATCCCCTGGGCGCCACCTACGACGGCGCCGGTACCAACTTCGCGGTCTTCTCGGAGGCCGCCTCGCGGATCGAGCTGTGTCTGATCCATGACGACGGCTCGGAGACCGCCGTCGAGCTGCGCGAGACGGACGCGTTCGTGCGGCATGCCTACCTGCCCGGCGTGATGCCCGGGCAGCGCTACGGGTTCCGGGTGCACGGCCCGTACGCGCCGGAGCGGGGGCTGCGCTGCAACTCGGCGAAGCTGCTGCTCGACCCGTACGCGCGGGCCGTCGCCGGTGCGGTCGACTGGGGCGAGGCGGTGTACGGCTACCACTTCGGGCGGCCGGACTCGCGCAACGACCTGGACTCGGCGCCGCACACCATGACCTCGGTGGTGGTCAACCCGTACTTCGACTGGGGCGACGACCGCCGGCCCCGGACGGACTACCACCGCACGGTGATCTACGAGGCCCATGTGAAGGGCCTGACGATGCTCCACCCCGACCTGCCGGAGGAGCTGCGCGGCACGTACGCGGGGCTCGCGCACCCGGCGGTCATCGGCCACCTCCAGGAACTGGGTGTGACCGCACTGGAGTTGATGCCGGTGCACCAGTTCGTGAACGACCACCGGCTGGCCGACGCGGGACTCTCGAACTACTGGGGCTACAACACGATCGGCTTCTTCGCCCCGCACAACGCGTACGCGTCCTGGGGCGACCGGGGCCAGCAGGTCCTGGAGTTCAAGTCGGCGGTGCGGGCGCTGCACCAGGCGGGCATCGAGGTCATCCTCGACGTGGTCTACAACCACACCGCCGAGGGCAACCACCTGGGCCCGACGCTCTCCTTCCGCGGCCTGGACAACCCGTCGTACTACCGGCTCGGCGGCGACCCCCGGTACTACACGGACACCACCGGCACCGGGAACTCGCTGCTCATGCGCTCCCCGCACGTGCTCCAGCTGATCATGGACTCGCTGCGGTACTGGGTGACCGAGATGCACGTGGACGGGTTCCGTTTCGACCTGGCGGCGACGCTGGCCCGGCAGTTCCACGAGGTGGACCGGCTGTCCTCGTTCTTCGACCTGGTGCAGCAGGACCCGGTGGTCAGCCAGGTGAAGCTGATCGCCGAGCCGTGGGACGTCGGCGAGGGCGGCTACCAGGTGGGCAACTTCCCGCCGCTGTGGACCGAGTGGAACGGCAAGTTCCGTGACTGCGTGCGCGACCTGTGGCGCGGCGAGCCGCGCACCCTCGCCGAGTTCGCCTCCCGGCTGACCGGCTCCTCCGACCTGTACCAGGACGACGGCCGCCGGCCGCTGGCCTCGGTGAACTTCGTGACCTGCCACGACGGCTTCACGCTGCGCGACCTGGTCAGCTACGACGGCAAGCACAACGAGGCCAACGGCGAGGGCAACCGGGACGGCGAGAGCTACAACCGCTCGTGGAACTGCGGGGCGGAGGGCGACACCGAGGACATCGGCATCGTCGAGCTGCGGGCCCGGCAGATGCGGAACTTCATCGCCACCCTGATGCTGTCGCAGGGCGTGCCCATGCTCAGCCACGGCGACGAGTTCGGCCGCACCCAGGGCGGCAACAACAACGCGTACTGCCAGGACAACGAGGTCTCCTGGGTCCGCTGGCCCAAGCCCGGCTCCGAGGCCGACGGCACGCTCCTGGACTTCACCCGGGCCATGGTGCGGCTGCGCCGCGACCATCCCGTGTTCCGGCGGCGCCGCTTCTTCCACGGCCGGCCGGTGCAGGGCACCCACGACGAGCTCACCGACATCGCCTGGTTCACCCCCGAGGGCGAGGAGATGACGGACCGGGACTGGCAGGCCGCGCACGCACAGGCGCTGACGGTCTTCCTGAACGGCAACGCGATCTCGGAGCCGGGGCCGCAGGGCGAACGGATCGCGGACGACTCCTTCCTGCTGATGTTCAACGCCTCGCAGCAGGAGCTGGAGTTCGCGGTGCCGGACGACCACGGGCGGAGCTGGCGGATGGTGGTGGACACCTCGCACCCGGAGGGCATGCCCCCGCAGGAGGGACCGGAGGTCGGGGCGGGCGAGCGGGTTCCGCTGGCCCCGCTGAGCCTGACGGTGCTGCGCCGCCCGGCGTAATACACACGATCGGACGTATGACCGCATGTCAGGATGACCGCCGAGCGGGGTACGTACGTTCGCATGACGCCTGCGCCCACCGCCACCTACCGGCTCCAGCTCCAGCCCGACTTCCCGTTCGCGGCCGCCGAGCGGGCCGTGCCGTACCTGGCCCGGCTCGGGGTCTCGCACCTGCACCTGTCGCCCGTCCTCGAGGCCGTGCCCGGGTCCACGCACGGCTACGACGTCACCGACCACCGCTCGATCCGGGACGAGCTGGGCGGCGAGGAGGGGCTGCGGGCGCTGTCCGCGACCGCCCGGGCGCACGGCCTGGGCCTGGTCGTGGACCTGGTGCCCAACCACATGGCGGCCTCCCCCCGGCACAACCACGCGCTGCGGGAGGTGCTGCGGGGCGGCCCGGAGTCGCCGTACGCGCGCTGGTTCGACATCGACTGGGCGGCCGGCGACGGACGGATCCTGCTGCCGGTGCTGCCCGGCCGGGTCGGCGGCGTCCTGGACGGGATGCGCGTCGCAGACGGGGCGCTGCACGTGGCCGGGCAGGAGTTCCCGCTGCGGGAGGGTACGGCGGGGCTGCCGCTGCCAGAGCTGCTGGACGCGCAGTGGTACCGGCTCGGCTGGTGGCGGCTGGCCCGCACCGAGCTGAACTATCGGCGGTTCTTCACGATCTCGGACCTGATCGGGGTGCGGGTGGAGGACCCGGAGGTGTTCGACGCCACCCACGACACGATCGTGCGGCTGGTGCGGGACGGGGTGATCGAGGGGCTGCGGATCGACCACCCGGACGGGCTCGCCGACCCGGACGGTTACCTGGAACGGCTGCGGGACGCGACCGGCGGCTGCTGGACGGTCGTCGAGAAGATCCTCACCGGTCCCGAGCACCTGCCGGCCGGCTGGCCGGTCGCCGGCACCACCGGGTACGACGCGCTGCGGTACGTCGACGGGGTCTTCGTCGACGGCGCCGGGGCCGACGAACTGCGCGACCTCTACCGGGAGTTCGCGGGGCGCGCCGCGGACCGGGGCGGCAGCTGGGACGCGACGGCGCGGCGCGCCGCGTACAAGGTGGTCACCCACGAACTGGCCGCGGAGACCGCGGCGCTGACCCGGACCGCGGCCCGGATCTGCGCCGCCGACCCCGCCCTGCGGGACCACGCGCCGTGGGCGCTGCGGACCGCGGTGCGCGAACTGCTCGTCCGGGTACCGGTGTACCGCACGTACCGGACCGGCGGCGAGGAGGTGCTGACCGAGGAGGCGGCCCGGGGCGCGAAGGCGGCGTTCGCGGTGGAGGAGGAGGCCGCGGCGGTGGACCTCGTACGGGACCTGGCGCTCGGGCGGCTCGGGGACGGGCCCGAACAGTGCGCGTTCCGGGCCCGGTTCGCGCAGACGTCGTCGGCGCTGCGGGCGAAGTCCGTGGAGGACACGGCGTTCTACCGGTACACGCCGCTGCTGTCGGCGAACGAGGTCGGCGGGGATCCCGGGCGGCCGGCGGTCGGCCCGGAGGAGTTCCACGCGTACTGCGAACGGCTGGCCCGCGACTGGCCGTCCACCGGGACGGTGCTGACCACGCACGACACGAAGCGCAGCGCGGACGTACGGGCCGGTATCGCGGTGCTCTCGCAGTGCCCCGAGCGCTGGGCGGAGCTCCTGGACGAGGTCGCGGGGGTGCCCGCGCCGGACCCGCACCTCGCGTGGACGGCCTGGCAGACCGCGTTCGGCTTCGGCGTGCCGGACCCTGAGCGGCTGGGGCCCGCGCTGCTGAAGTCCGTACGGGAAGCGGGCCTGCACACCAGTTGGACGGAGCCGGACCCGGCGTACGAGAAGGCGGTGACCGAGTTCGTGGCGGCGGGCCCGGGCCGGATCCCGCTGCGGACGGCATCCCCGGCGGCCTTCGCCCTGGAGCCGCACATCCGCGCGCAGTCACTGGGCGCGGCGCTGGTCCACCTGACGATGCCCGGGGTCCCGGAGCTGTACCAGGGAACGGAGCGCGAGTACCGCGCCCTGGTCGACCCGGACAACCGGGCGCCGTTCAAGGTCGCGGAGGACGACGAGAAGACGACACTGACCCGGGCCGCCCTGGCGCTGCGTACCCGCCGCCCGGAGCTGTTCGGACCGGGCGGCGGGTACGCGCCGCTGACCGCAGAGGGCCCGGCGGCCGGCCATTGTCTTGCCTTCGTCCGCGGGGACGGATCGCTCACCGTGGTCACCCGGCTCTCGCTGCGCCTCGCGGAATCGGGCGGCTGGCGGGACACCGTCCTGCCGCTGCCGGCCGGGCGCTGGGTCGAACTCGGACACGGAGGACGGGAGTTCACCGGCGGTCCACTGCGCCTCGCAGAGCTTCTCTCGAACCGCCCGGTGGCCCTGATGGAACGCCGTTAGCAACGGAATTCCCTCCATTTCACGGAGCCTTCTTTCGACCGCTCCCCATTCCCTGTCGCCACCATCGAGAGCAGGCTCGAAAGGCCGAATTCATCCGCGGTTTCGAAGTCGAAACCGGTCCGGTCGATACCGCGCCCTCGTGGGCGCGGTTTCTCGTTCCCGAACGCAGCGCCGACGGTCTGCCCTGACCGCGGGCACCTTGGCGTGCCTCCGCCTGCCTTCCGCCCGAGTGTCGTGGCGGGTTCGTGACAAGGACCAAGTCCGCCACAGCTGATCCGTTGCCTCGGTCCACGCAGCGCCCGAAAGTGCCTGATGCAGCAAGAACTTCTCTCTCACGACGAGTTGGAGACGCTCATGCATCCCCCGCGCCATTTTCACGACGAAGCCGGAAGAACGACATCACAGGAGGCCTCGCGATGAGGCGTTTCGGGCGACGGCTGGCCGCGGCGGCCGCCGGCATCACTGTCCTCGGGACGGTCATGTCGAGCACCGCGGCGAGTGCCTCCGACCCCAACCGGGCTCCGTCTTCTCCCACTTCCCTCAACCTGCCGGCTTCGGTCGGCGACAGCCTCCTCAAGGCCGCCGCCGGAACGCGAGCGAACCTGTCACTGACGTTGGTGACCGGCGACAAGGTGCAGATCGGCATCACGAAGGACCGGAAGCCGGTCGTCCGTGAGATCGTGCCCGCGACGCGGCCCGGCAACGAGTCGGTCCTCTTCCACACCGTCACCCGGGGCGACAAGGTCTACGTCGTCCCGCAGGACGCGTTGTCGCTGCTCCGCGCCGACCTGCTGGACTGGGAGCTCTTCAACCTGGCCAAGCTGGCCGACTGGACGACCGCGGGCAGGACCGGCGAGGTCCCGGTGATCGCCACGTACACCGGCAAAGCCAGTGCCCGGACGGCAACGCCCCCGACGGGTACGACCGCCAAGTCCGTCCTGCCGGGCATCAACGCCCGCGCGATGAGCGTCAAGGGCGACGGCCGGTGGTGGCGAGAGGTGCGGGAGAAGACCACCGGCAAGTCCGCCGCCGCCTCCAGGGCCTCCGGCCCGCTGGCCGGGGTGGGGAAGGTGTGGCTGGACGAGCTGACGAAGCTGCAGCTCGACCAGTCCGTACCGCAGATCGGCGCGCCCGCCGCCTGGGCCCGCGGCTACGACGGCGCGAACGTGAAGGTCGCGGTGCTGGACAGTGGCGTCGACGCCACCCACCCCGATCTCGCCGGCCGGATCGCCGAGGCGGTCGATTTCACCAACAGCCCGAAGGGTGCGGTGGACGAACACGGACACGGTACCCATGTGGCGTCCACGATCGCCGGTACCGGACAGGCTTCCGACGGGCTGCGTCGCGGTGTGGCGCCCGGTGCGAAGCTCGCCGTCGGCAGGGTCTGCGGTGCGGACGGCTCGTGCGCCGGCTCCTCGGTCATCGCCGGCATGGAGTGGGCCGCCAAGTCCGGTGCCGACGTGGTCAACATGAGCCTCGGCGGCGCGCCCTCCGACGGAAGGGACCCGCTGAGCACAGCGGTCAACGCGCTCAGCCGCACCTACGGCACCTTGTTCGTCATCGCCGCGGGCAACGCCGGCCCGGACTCCGAGACGGTCGGGGCGCCGGGTGCCGCCGACGAGGCGCTGACCGTCGCGGCCGTGGACAAGAGCGACCAGATGGCCCGCTTCTCCAGCCGCGGACCCCGCGTCGGGGACGGCGCGGTCAAGCCGGACATCTCGGCCCCGGGCGTCGCCATCGTCGCGGCGCGCGCGAAGGGCACCGGGATGGGCAAGCCCGTGGACGACTACTACACGTCCGCCAGCGGCACCTCCATGGCTACGCCCCATATGGCCGGCGCCGCGGCGATCATCGCCCAGCAGCGTCCGGACTTCACCGGGCGGCAGATCAAGTCGCTGCTGATGGCGACGTCCAAGGACCTCGGGCACGACCTGTTCGCGCAGGGCGCCGGCCGGGTGGACGTGGCCCGGGCGATCGACCCGAAGATCATCCCCGACGGAAACCTGAGCTTCGGCCGAGCCGAGTATCCGCACGCGCCGGTTTCCAGGACGGTCACCTACACCAACGTGACCGACGAGCCGATCACGCTCGCGCTGTCCGCCTCGGCCTCCTCCGCGGGCAAGCCCGCACCGGCCGGGCTCTTCGCCCTCGGCGCCGACCAGGTCACCGTGCCCGCCAAGGGCTCGGCCGACGTGACGGTGACCATGGACGGCAGGGCGGTGGACAGTTCCGGGCAGTACGGCGCGTACTCCGGCGTCCTGACCGCCAAGGACGGCGCGGGGACACTGTTCGGATCGACGCGGATCTCGACCTATGTGGAGCCGATCCGCCACGACCTGAACATCAGGATCGTTCCTCCGGCGGGCGCCACCGATGTCTCGTACGGCAGCGCGCTGATCGTCCCGGTCGACGAGGACAAGCTGAAGCTGTACGAGAAGCCGCTGACGGTCCCGGGCGGCGAGACGATCCGGGCACGGGTCTTCGCCGGCACGGTCACGGCGGCCATCGGGGTGACGTGGCGTGACGCGGCGGGCGAGAAGCACATGGCCGCGCCGCTGGTGCCCGAGGTGAAGGTCGCCGGGGCGACCACGGTGGAGCTGGACCTGCGGAAGGTCAAGCCCATCAGGGTGAACACCCCGGAGCCCACCGAGACGTACGCGGCACTCTTCAAGACCCAGCGGGTCTCCGTGGACGGAGCCTGGGGGATCACGGCCTCGTTGAGCGCCGAGTACGGTCCCGGTGACCCGCACTGGTGGGCGCTGCCGACCACCGGCGAGGTCAGCCTCGGGACGCTCGACTTCTTCAGTCGGCACGTTCTCGTTCCGCCGTCGGTGACGATGACGGTCACGGGGAACGGCGACGCGTTCGGCCTGGACGCCCGCTACGCGACACCGGACACCACCATCAACGGCGGAAACCAGCGGTGGACCAAGGACGGCAAGCCCGTGTCCACGCTCGTGCGGTCGGCGATCCCCCGGCTGCCCGTCAACGGGACGAAGCGCGTCGTCCACGCGGGCACCGGCTCGGCCGAGGAACTCGCCGGGGTCGACGCCAAGGGTGCGCTGGTGCTGCTGAAGCCGACCGACATCTGCACGACGACCTGCGACTTCACGGCGCTGCGCAAGCGCGTGGCGGCGGCCGCCGCTGCGGGCGCGGTCGGGGTGCTCGTGACCGGCGAGACCGACCGGGTCGCCCTGCTGAAGTACGAGTCGTTCCGGCAGTACAAGTGCGAGAACGGCCCTGACAGCTGTCCGCCGGTCGACCCGTACGCGGCGCTGCCGATCGTGACCGTGCCTCCGGCCCAGGCCGACACCCTGATCCGGCGGATCGACGGAGCGAAGGCCGACGTCCGGATCGCGCTCGGCGGCAGCCGTGAGGTGTCCGAGGCCTACGCTCTGGCGTTCGACTCCCCCGGACGGGTTCCCGGCAACCTGCCGTACCGGGTCGACTCCCGGGATCTCGACCGCGTCGATCACCGCTTCCACTCCGACCGGCCCGGCGCGATTCCCCACTTCAGCTGGAACCGGATGACGAAGTCCGGCCCGGTGACGGAGGAGAGCATGCTGCCCAAGCCGGACAGCCAGCGGCAGTTCACGACCTGGGTGGGGCCGCGGAACGCCGAGGCGATCGACCGCTTCGAGATGTCCGTCAGGGACTATCTCGCGCCGTCCGTGGCAGGTCCTTCGGGCCCGAGCGAGACGCAGGACCGGTTGCTCGGGGCGAAGAACACGATCGACTGGAACGAGGGACCGTCCCTTCCCGGCGCGGCACCCCCGGTCCGCACCGCGTCGGGCTTCACCGCCGACACCGGCCTGCCGTGCGCCGGCTGCCGGGAGGGCGACCGCTTCTGGCCCACCCTGTACCTGACCAGCGGCGGGGGCGGACGCCAGGCCATGATGGGCATGCTGAACGACACGGGCATCGCCCATCTGATCTACGGAGTCCAGGCCTGCGAGCCCCCCGCCTGCCGCGTGGGCCTCTTCGACGACACCGGCCGTGAGATCGAGCAGAAGCTCCACCCGGTCGAGTTCGCCTTCCAGCTCGGCGAGCCCGGCGACGCGTCGGACCTGACGTCGAGGAGCGAGCGGTGATGACCGACATGGGAATGGAGGGTGCTCCGATGAACGCGGCCGCGCCGTCGAGTCGGCGCCGGAAGGTGAAGCTGGTGGTCTCGGCCGCCCTGGCGATGCTCGCCCTGGTGGGGTGCAAGGCCGACGTCATCGCCTACGACCTGCCGGCGGAATCCGCCCGTTACTCGTTCCGGGCGGAGACCGACGGGGTCAAGACCGTGTGGGGGTACACCTCCGAGCGGCCGACCAAGGCCGACACGCCGACGTCACAGCCGTGCCTCGCGGACGTCGTCGTCAAGGAGCCCGGTCCGTGCCGTCCGGAGCCGCTCATCTTCCTCCGGTATGACTTCGGCCTGGGCCTGGACAACACCGCACCGGCCGAGGAGGCCCACCCCGTCACCGTCACCGGCTACTACCAGGACCGGCTCGGCACGCCGCCGACCGTGACCCGGTTGCGGGCGGAGGCCAGCTTCGACGGCGGCAAGACCTGGAAGCCGGTGACCACCACGGCCGGCGGGAAGAACACCTTCACCGCGCGCATCACGCATCCGAGTCGGGACCGGGCGTCCGGAGGGGTCGCGCTGCGGATCAGCGCGACCGACAGTGCGGGCAACACCGTCGAGCAGACGATCCCGCAGGCGTACCGACTGCGCTGAGGCGGACCGCCGAAACGGTGAAGCGCCCCTGAGGGGCCACGGCCGGGGCCGGACACACGTGTCCGGCCCCGGCGTGCTCCTTCCAGGACACGGGCGCCCGACCGACGTACCCGAGGACAAGCACAGGAGCATCATGCTGTCGGACGTGCTGGGGCTCACCCCCGAAGAGGCGGACACCTACCGCACCCTGGTCTCGGTGGCCTCCGCCACACCCGCCGAACTCGCCGAACTCGTCGGCCGCAACTCCCTCCTGGTGGTGCGCATCCTCGTCCGGCTGGAGGGCCAGGGGCTCGCCGCGCGCAGCGTCGGCGACACGACCCGGTTCGTCGCCTCCCCGCCGGCGGCGGCGCTGCGGGCGCTCCTCGTCCAGCGGCAGCACGAACTCAAACTGGCGGAACTCGAACTCGACTCGCTGGACGAGATCTACCGCGCGGCCACCCTCGGGCGCGGCGTCGCGGAGGTCGTCGACGTGATCCACGGGACCGAGGCCATCCGCGAACGCGTCGGGCACATACAACTCGGCGCGCGGAAAGAGATCATGAACCTCGTCAAGGCGCCGTTCTTCTCGCCCGGCAGCATGACCGACAGCGCGGTCATGGAGCGCGGCGTCCGCTACCGCGTGATCCTCGAGCGCTCGATGCTGGACGAAGGAGCCCCTTCGTTCGACGAGATCAGCCGGGCGCGGGCCGCGGGGGAGGACGTCCGGATCGCCGACACCCTCCCATTGAAACTCTTTGTCGTGGACGGCGAGTTGGCCGTCGTCCCACTCCTCGGTTCGACCCGTTCCGTACGAGCGGGAGCCCTGCTCGTGCGCGAGAGCAGTCTGCTCGACGCGCTGATCGCGCTCTTCGAGTCCGCGTGGGAGAAGGCGACCCCGTTCGTCACCTCGGCGGGCGCTTCACCGAGCGCGCCCGTCCTCGACGATCTGGGCACACAGATCCTCAGCCTGTTGCTGACCGGCCTCACCGAGCAGGCGATCGCCACCCAACTGCAGACCTCCACCCGGACGGTGCAGCGCCGGATCCGACAGCTGATGGACACCGCGAAGGTGCGCAATCGCATGCAACTGGGCTTTCACGCGGCACGGCAGGGCTGGCTCGACGCCGAGCAGGACGGCGAGAGGCGCTAGCCGCCGGGGCGGACCAGCAGAGTGCGGGGGGCGCGGGTGATGAGGCCCGTCTGTTCGGGGCGGAAGCCGGGGGCGAGGGTGAGGCGGGGCATGGCGTCGAACAGGGCGCGCAGCGCGTACTCGGCCTCCAGGCCGGCGAGGAGGACGGCGGGGCAGGGGCCGGTGCCGTAGGTGAGCTGGCCGGGGTCGTCGCGGTCCGGGTCGTACCGTCCGGGGTCGCGGAACCGCTCCGGGTCCCGGCTCGCCGCGCCGATCAGCAGCGCGACGGCCACCCCGGCGGGCACCGTCCCCCCGCTGACCGGGACGTCCGCGGTGGTGCGGCGCATCGCGACCTGGACGGGCGGGTCGCGGCGCAGCGACTCGGTCCACGCGCGGGCGACCACCCCGGCGGGCGCCTCGCGCAACTCGGCGGCGCGCAGCGGGTCGTCGAGCACGTTGGCCAGGAACGAGGCGAGGGCCTTCTCACGGACGGCGATCTGGGCGGTGCACTGCCCGGCGAGGGCGCTCGCGGCCCGGCCACGGACCAGCCGCATCATGTCGCGGTACGGGACGCCGACCGCGGCGGCGACCGTTCCGGCGGGCAGCCAGTGACAGAACTCGGCGACCAGGTCGACCTGCGTCCGCCCGGCGAGCCGGCGGGCCAGCACATGGGCGGTCCGCGCGGCGACGGCCCGCAACTCGGCCTCGTCGACGTCCTGGTGACCGGTGGCGCAGGGCGGGTCGCCGGGCCGGTGGCCGTGGCCGAAGCGGGCGTCGGTGAGCGCTGCGGCCACGTCGGCGTACCGGCTGAGCAGCCAGGCCCGCAGCAGCGGGTCGTACGTGAGCGGGAACTCCTCCCGCAGCGTGCGGTACAGCCGGTACGGGTCGCGCCCGGCGCCCGGCTGGAGCGGGCTGGGCGGCACGGTCCGGGACGGGTACGTGACGGGCGGGACGGACGGGACGGGAGCGCCGGTCGTGACGGGGGCGCCGGTCGTGCCGGGGGCGCCGGTCGTGACGGGAGCGCCGGTCGTGACGGGGGCGCCGGTCGTGCCGGGGGCGCCGGTCGTGACGGGGGCGCCGGTCGTGACGGGGGCGCCGGTCGTGCCGGGCGTGCCGGGCATGTCGGGCTGGAGTTCCTGCGCCATCGGGCCCCCTCGCTCGGTGCGGCCGTCGGAATCACCGCGGCCGCTCCGTCGCGGCGCGCCTGGCCCCAGCTCACCATCGGCGCGCCTCGCCCGCAGTCCGCGTGCGGCCGAACGGGTGACGCCGCCCCGGGGTGCGGGGCGGCGTCGGTGTGCGCGGGGTCGGGGTCGGACTCAGGCCCGGACCGGGCGGGGGCGACCGCCCCCGGCCGCCACCGCCTCGCGCGCCGGCTCGGCGCCCGGCCGGCGCGGCCACCAGCAGCGTTCCCCCAGCAGGGCCATGGCCGACGGCAGGATCACCGCGCGCAGCACGATCGCGTCGAAGAGGACGGCGGCGGTCAGGCCGACCGCGAGCTGCTTCATCTCGATCCGGTCGATGAAGAGGAAGGCCGCGAAGACGGACACCATGATCACGGCCGCGCTGGTCACCACGCTCGCGGAGCCCGCGATGCCGTCCACGACCGCCGTGCGGGTCGGCACTCCGCGCCGCACCGCCTCGCGGATCCTGCTGACCACGAAGATCTGGTAGTCGGTGGAGAGTCCGACCAGGATGCCGAAGACGAGCAGCGGGGTCCGGGAGCCGACGAAGCCCAGCGACTCGAACCCGAGCAGCCCCTCGGCCCAGGTCCCCTGGAAGACCAGGGTGAGGATGCCCCAGGACACCGTCACCGCTGCGAGGTTGAGCGCCGTGCCGAGAAGCGCGAGCACCGGCGAGCGGAACGCCGCGTACATCACGACGAGGCCGGCCAGCGAGACGAAGACGATCACCCAGGGCAGCCGCTTCTCCTGGTGCGCGGCGTAGTCCACGCCGCCCGCGATCTCACCCGAGACCGCGGTCTCCACGCCCGCGCCGGCCACGGCGGCCGGGAGCAGCTCGCCGCGCAGCTTCGCCAGGGACTCCGTGGCCTCGGCCGAGTTCTGCGCGTACGGCACCGGCAGCGCGAGCAGCGCGGTCCGGCCGTCCGGTGCGGTCCTCGGCACGGGCACCGTGTCCTGGGCGAACAGGGCGTCGCCGCGGGTCGCGGCGGCGAGCCTGCCCAGCACCGCGGCCGGGTCGTCGCCGCGCACGAGGACGAGGTGCGCGGGGCCGGCGGAGGGGAAGTGCCGGACGAGCCGGTCGTACGCCGCGACGGCCGGGATGCTGTCGGGGAAGGTCTCCTTGCCCTCGGTGCCGAGCTTCATGCCCAGGGCGGGTGCCGCCAGCGCGGCGGTGACGACGACGCCGGAGACCAGCGCGAGCAGCGGACGGCGCATCACGGGGCGCAGCAGCGCGGCCCACAGCCGGCCCTCCTGCCGGGCACCCTGCGGGTTCCGGGCGGCGCGGCGGCGCAGCCGGCGGCCGTCCATCCGCGGGCCGAGCTTGGCCAGCACCGCGGGCAGCACGGTCAGCGAGCCGACCACGGCCACCAGCGTCACGAGGATCGAGCCGGTGGCGATCGACGAGAAGATCACGTCGTCCATGACGTACAGCCCGGCGAGGGCCAGGGAGACGGCGAGACCGGAGTCGACGACGGCGCGGCCGGAGGTCGCGGCGGCCAGTTCGACGGCGGCGGTGTGGGACAGCGTGCCGCCGGTACGGGCCCGCTCCTCGCGGACCCGCTTGAGATAGAAGAGCGAGTAGTCGACGCCGACCGCCATGCCCAGCATGAAGATGGCGCTGAGCGCGGCGCCGCCCGCGTCCGGGAAGACCCAGGAGGCGAGCCCGTACAGGCCGACCGAGCCGGCGAAAGCGGACAGCGCGAGCAGCACGGGGATGCCGGCCGCGAGCACCGCGCCGAAGACGACGAACAGGATCAGGAAGGTGACCGGGAGGCTGATCATCTCGGTCCGCTGCAGGTCCTGGCCCTGCTTGTCGTTGACCGCGACGGAGATGGAGGCGCTGCCGGTCTGCTCGATCCGCAGCTCCGGGTGGTCAGCCCGGACGGCGGCCGTCTCGGCCAGCAGGGCGTCGACGTCCTTCTTCGCGGTCTCCCGGTCGCCGCGCAGCGTGACCGCGATCCGCAGCGCCGAGCCGTCGGCGCTGCGGACGGGCGCGGCGACGTCCACCACGACCGGGGCGAGCGCCGTCATCCGGCGGCGAATCTCCCCGGCGGCGGCCTCGGGGCGGGCGCCCTTCGCCGCCGCCTCGACGAGCACCTGCTCGACGGGCGGCGGGGTGAGCCCGCTGTGCGCGGCCATCGCCTCGGCGCGGCCGGCCTCGCCGATCCAGAAGTCCTCGAAGGTGCCCTTGTTGGTGCCGGCCGCCGCTCCGGCGCCGATGCACAGCGCGAGGAACACGAGCCAGCCGACCACGGCCTTCCCCGGATGTGTGGCGCACCACCGCGCCGTACGGACCGTGACCGGAACTCTGCCCGACATGCGGGCACCCCCTCTGGGACGACTGACTGCTCGAACGGGAGTCAGCCTTCCGCCCCGGGCGGGTCCCAGTCACTGGCGGTTCCCGGCGTCTGCGTCGGGGGTTACCCCCACCCTGAGGTCCCTTAGGGGAACTCCCTTGCCACGCGGGCGGGTTCAGCGGTGGGAGAGGGTGAAGCTCATCTGGCCGAAGCCCACGATGTCGCCGGCGCGCACCACGACCGTGCCGGTGACCCGGCGGCCGTTCACCGTCGTCCCGTTGGTCGAGCCGAGGTCGCGCAGCAGCCACACGTCGCGGTGCAGCATCAGTTCGGCGTGCAGCCGGGACACCGTCTCGTGGCTGAGCCGCAGCCCGTTCACCGGGTCGCGGCCGATCCGCAGCGGATGTGGACCCGGTTCGGGCAGCAGCAGCTTCGGCAGGCGCTCCGACGTCCAGGCGCGGCCGAGGCGCGCGGTGAACGCGGACACCCGCTCGACCGCCCCGAAGACCCGCCGGGACCAGCGGCCCTCGGACTCCAGGTCGGCGGTGAGCAGGGCGAGTTCGTCGGGCCGGCGGGCGGCGAGGGCCTTCTCCATCCGGAACAGGAAGGTGTCGTGCGAGAGCCGGCCCTGTGCCGCGCCCTCCCGGAGTATCACCAGCGCACGGTCCCGCTCGGCGTCGGACAGCCGAGCGGAATGCGTCGGGAACTCGAAAGGGGTCGTCACAGACGTGATTGTCGGGCCGAAGGGCCCGAAGTGTCCAGAAGCGCTGTCCCGGCGCACCGTGAGGCGGCCCGGCCGGGCCCCGGCGCAATCCGGTACCGGCCGTTCAAGATCGTTGATACGGTCTGCGCTCTCGACCACCTGGGGGAACCTCTCTTGACCACTGCCCGGACACCCGCGCCGCAATCCCGTGACGGCCTCGTGCTGCGCCCGCTCGCCGGACCGGAGGAACTGGACCTGTTCCTCGGCCTGGAGTACGTCCTCGACGACGAGCTCGCCGAGGACCTGGGGACCGGGCGCAGGCTGCCCGAATGGATGTGGGTCGCGCTGCGCGGCGACCGCGTCGTGGCCCGGATCGCCTGGTGGACCGGTGTCCCCGGCGGCGAGCCGCAGGCCCTGGACTTCTTCGACCTCGACCCCGCGCTGCCGGCCGAGGAGCGGATCGCGACCGGCCTGCGCCTGCTGGAGACGGCGACCGCCGCGGTCGTCCCGGCCGGCGCGCCGCGCCCGGAGTACGGGCGGTTCCTGCCCTCCGACTGGCGGGAGGACGACACGGTCCGCGAACAACTGGAGACTCTGTTCGCCGTGCTGGAACGGGCGGGCGCCCGGCCGCTGGTGGAGCGGCTGCGCCTGGAGTGGCGGCCCGGCACCCCGGTGGCGGAGCCGTCCGGCCGACTGGCGTTCCGTCCGGTACGGGACCGGGAGGACCTGGTCGCGCTGATGACGCCGGTCATGGCGGGCACGCTCGACGCGCACGGCCAGGCGGACCTCGCCTCCGGACTGTCCGCGCGGGAGGCCGCGGAGCAGCACTACGACGAGGAGTTCGCGCACTACGCGTCGCCGCGGGAGTGGTGGCGGATCGCCGAACTGCCCGGCACCGCTGAGCCGGTCGGCTTCGTCGTCCCGGCCCGCAACAACTACCACCACACGATCGCCTACATCGGCGTGCTCCCGGCGCACCGCGGCCACGGCTACATCGACGACGTGCTGCGCGAGGGCACTGCGCTCCTGGCCGCGCGGGACGTGCCGCGCATCCGGGCCGCGACCGACCTCGGCAACGTACCGATGGCGAACGCCTTCGCGCGGGCCGGATACGTGAACTTCCAACGCGCGATCAACTTCGTGTGGGACGTACCAGGCACGACGGGGTCCTGACTGCCAGGATGGTTCCCGTCGTTCCGAATCGTCGGCGAGGGGATTCCGCCAGTGCTGTTCGAAGTGTGGGCGCCGAACGCCCGGGACGGGGTCGAGCTGGAACTGGGCGACGCCCGGCTCCCCTTGGCCCCCGACCCGGCCCGGGACGGCTGGTGGCAGGCCGAGGCGCCCGCCGCGGACGGCGACCGGTACGGCTTCTCGCTGGACGGCGGGCCGGTGCTGCCCGATCCGCGCTCGCGCCGGCTGCCGGACGGCCCGGACGGCCTGAGCGCCGTCGTCGACCACACCGCGTACCCCTGGCGGCACCCCTTCCCGCGGCGTGCGCTGCGCGGCGCGGTCCTGTACGAGCTCCACATCGGCACGTACACCCCGGAGGGGACGCTCGACGCGGCGGCGGAGCAGCTCGGCGAGCTGGCGGAGCTGGGCGTGACGCATGTGGAGCTGATGCCGCTGTGCTCCTTCCCGGGGGTGCACGGCTGGGGGTACGACGGGGTCGCGCCGTGGGCGGTGCACGAGCCGTACGGCGGGCCCGAGGCGCTGAAGCGATTCGTCGACACGGCGCACGGCCTCGGGCTCGGCGTGGTCCTGGACGTGGTGCACAACCACCTGGGCCCGTCCGGGAACCACCTGCCGTCCTACGGCCCGTACTTCACCGAGACCCACCACACGCCCTGGGGCGCGGCCGTGAACCTGGACGCGCCCGGGTCCGACGAGGTCCGCGCGTACCTGCTGGGCAGTGCGCTGGCCTGGCTGCGGGACTACCGGATCGACGGGCTGCGGCTCGACGCGGTGCACGCGCTCGCGGACACGCGGGCGCTGACGTTCCTGGAGGAGCTGGCCGCGGCGGTGGACGCGCACGGAGCGGCGGAGAACCGCGAGCCGTTCCTGATCGCCGAGTCGGATCTCGGCGACCCGCGGACGACGACCCCGCGCGCGGCCGGCGGGCTCGGCCTGCACGCCCAGTGGAACGACGACTTCCACCATGCCCTGCACACCGCGCTGACCGGTGAGTCGCAGGGCTACTACGCCGACTTCGCGCGCGCGCCGATGGCCGCGCTGGCCAAGACCCTCGGGCACGTCTTCTTCCACGACGGCAGCTACTCGGCCTTCCGGGGCCGCCACCACGGCCGCCCGGTGGACCGGGTGCGCACCCCCGCGCACCGCTTCCTGGGCTACGCCCAGACCCACGACCAGATCGGCAACCGGGCGCTCGGCGACCGGCTCTCCGCCTCCCTCTCCCCCGGCCTGCTGGCCTGCGCGGCCACGCTCGTCCTGACAGGACCGTCGGTACCGATGCTGTTCATGGGCGAGGAGTGGGGCGCCGGAACGCCCTGGCAGTACTTCACCGACCACACCGACCCCGAACTGGCCGAGGCGGTACGGCAGGGCCGGCGCCGGGAGTTCGCCGCGCACGGCTGGGCCGAAGAGGAGGTGCCGGACCCGCAGGACCCGGCGACCCGGGACCGGTCCGTCCTCGACCGGGCCGAGCGGGAGCGCGAGCCGCACGCCCGGCTGCTCGCCTGGTATCGAAAGCTGATCGGCCTGCGGCACAGCCACCCCGACCTGACCGACCCGGACCTCGCGGCGGTCCGCGCCGCCTTCGACGAGAAGGCCCGTTGGCTGGCGTTCCGGCGCGGTGACCTGCGCGTCGTCGTCAACCTGGCCGGGCAGCCCGCGGAGATCCCGCTGGGCGGCCGACACCGCGTCCTCGCGGCCTGGGAGCCGGTGCCGGCCCCCGGCCCGGACGGGGTGCTGCGGCTGCCCGCGGAATCGTGCGTGGTGCTGGCGAACGGCCTTGCGCGGGGCTGAACGGGGGCCGGCCCACACCGATCAGCAGCCGCGGCACCACGAGACGGAGCCGACCCGCCAGGGGAACCGCGGGGACTCGCCCGTCGGGAGGTCCAAGGTGCGGCCGGCGTTCGTACAGGTGCCTTCCCGGAACACGTAGTACGTCCGTCCGGAGTTGTTGATGACCGATCCGGGCGACTTCTCGGTGAAGTCGACGCAGCCGTTGGGCTCCTCGTTCGGCTCGGGCGGGCCGCCCCACTGGAAGCCCTGGAAGTCGGCACCCTCCCAGAGGCAGATGTGGCCGGCCGGGCATTCCGCCCGAGGCGCCGACGGCGGACCGGAGGCCGCATGGGCGACGGTGGCGAAGGACACCGCGGCCACCGTCGTGGTGAGTGTGGTCAGAACGTTCCGGACGCGCATGGGAGCTCCAAAGGTCGATGTCAGGGGTTGCGTCACAGGCGTTGCGTCAGGGCTTGCGTCAGGGCTTGCGTCAGGGGCTGCATTCGCCGAGGCGGGTCGAGCTGACCCTGTCGTCCCATTCGGGCTCGAAGTTGCCGGCGGCCCCCGGGTACACGCGCTGGTACTCGGTTCCGGCGTAGTCACGCTCGTCGTAGATGCACCAGACCGTGTCGGGGACGTTGTCGGCGAGGGACGACGCCCGGTTGTCCATGCTCTGCCGCGCGAGGTCGGGCGAGCCCGTGCGGAAGCTGGCCATCAGGCCGGTGCCGTCGGGACCGTCGAACAGGCAGAAGTGGCCGGCGGGGCAACGGTCGAACCCGCTCGGCGCGGAGCCGGCCGGGGCGACGGAGGAGAGGAGGGCGGAGGCGAGGACGCTCGACAGGACGAGGAAGCGGTGGGCGGTCGGCACGGCGGTGGCCTTTCTCCGTGGAGCGGCGGGAAGTGAGGGCGCGGCGCGGGCTGTCAGTCGCACAGTTCGAACGATTCGCGCGTGAAGGTGAACTGCACGAACACCGTCACGCACGGGCCGGAGAGGGCTCCCCTGTCCCAGCTGAACGCCATGGACCGGCCTGTGAGCAGCGTCTCCGTGTGCGAGCGGCGCTCGCCTTCGTTGTCGACCCAGCCGATGGACACCCTGGTGCCGTCTCCGGTGCGCTGGTAGCCCACGTCGACGTGATCAGGGGCGCTCTCGGCCCACAGGATGCCGTTGGGCATGTCCCAGCGGCCGACGCCCTGCGGCGCGGCGACCGCGGTCTGCGCGGTCAGGACGAGCACCGCCGCTGTCGCCAGGGCGGCCGTGGCCGACCGCAGGCGGATACGCATGGTCATGGGAGGGTTCCTGTTCCACGGGGCGCGCCGGCCGTTCCGGCGCCGTGGTCAGAGCTTCCGCCGCCCGTTGTCCCGGGCGCATGATGCGCCGGTCTCGTCCCTGTCCCGTCCTGCGGCCGGGACAGGAGGGGGCGGCACGGCGGCCGTCGGCAGCACCGCGTGCACCCGGGTGCCGGCCGGGCCGCTCGTCACCTCGCAGACACCTCCGAGTTCCCGGGCCCGTTCGGCCATGGACGCCAGCCCCACGGCACCGGGACGGACCCGGGCGGGCAGTCCCGTTCCGTCGTCGACGACGGTCAGGGCGGCGGCATGGGCCTGCCGGGTGAGCCGGATCTCGCACCGGGTGGCGCCCGCGTGCCGGACGGTGTTGGTGAGCGCCTCCGACGCGATCCGGTACACGGCGCTCTCCACGGCGGCGGGCAGCGGCGGTTCCGGCGCCGAGCCCGTCCCCTGATCCGGCGCCGGGTCCGCGTCCGGGTGCCGGTCCGGGTGCTGGTCCGGCTCCGGTTGCTGGTCCGTGTCCGTGTCCGTGTCCGTGACCACCGTGACGACCATCCCGGGCGCCGCCAGCGTCCGCGCCAGCTCCCGGAGCGCGGAGTCGAGTCCCTGCTCGGTCAGCACGGTCGGCCCGAGACCGTCCGTGAGGCGCCGGGTCTCGGCCGTCGCCTGAACGACCGCCTCGACGGCGGGCCGCAGCGCGGCCTCGACACCCGCGGCCGTCTCCGCGGGCGCCGGTATCGGGCGCGCGGACGGTACGGACGGCGTGGCGGCGTGCCGTGCCGGTTCGGTCGGGGTGGACGGGGCGGGCGCGGCGGGCGGGATCACCGCCAGGGCGGTGTCCAGATGCATCCGGGCAGCGGCGAGCAGCGGCCCGAGTCCGTCGTGCAACTCCCGGCGCAGCCGCCGACGTTCCTCCTCGCGAGCGAGGACGAGCTGCCGCCGGGCGGCCCGTACGTCCTGGATCAGCCGCAGCGCGGCCATCGCGGGCGCGGCCTGGTCGCTCAGCAGCTGGAGGAGTTCGGCGTCCCGGCCCGACAGGTGCGGCTCGCCCGAGCGCGGCGCCACGCGCAGCGTGCCGATCACCTCGTCGTGATGCCGCAGCAGGAACTCGTGCGCCCCCTCGCCGTGCCACGGCCCTCCGATGGCGGCCAGGACACACGGCCCGGAGCGGGTCGCCACCTCGACCAGGGCCATGGGGAAGCGCAGGTCCTCCGTCGCGCAACGGCACAGCACCACCGGGACGTCGTCCGGCTCCGGCGCCTCGCGCAGGCGCCGGGCGAGCACGCGCACCGCCTCGTACGGCACCGAACTCTTGCCGTGGAAGACATGGTCGACGCGGCGGCTGGCCCAGGAGGCGAGCGGCCGCAGACCGGATCCGATCAGCACGGCGACGACCGCGACGGCGGACGCCCCGGCGCCGTCGGCGTCCGGCAGCGCCGTGGAGACCGTGGCCGCGGCGGCAGTGTAGGCGAGGACGACGGCCGTCACGACGACAGCGGTCACGAGCAGCCGGCGGCTGGTGCGGCCGATCTGCCACATACCGCCCTTGCCGATGACGTACGCGACCGCCGCGTACCAGCCGACCGCGCCGGTGACGAAGGCCGCGATCACCGTCCACGGGGGCAGCCCGGGCAGCTCCTCGGCGATGTCGCCGTACGTCCAGGGGAGATACGCGGCGCCGAAGACGACGGCCTCCCCGCGCGCCCACCGGCCGGCCCGGCCCCAACGACGGGCGACGACCGACACGTTCACCAGGGTGCAGCCCAGCAGGAGCCAGAGGTTCGCGGCGGCGCAGGGCTCCAGGACGGCCAGCGCGGCGCGTTCCCACGAGGTTCCGTGCAGCGGGTGGGCGCCGGCGCCGGGCGCCTCCTCCACGGCGGTGGCGACGAGCGCGATCCCGACGCAGAGCGCCGCCAGCGTTGCCACGTACAGGCGGACGACCGGGCCGGCGCGCCGGGGCGCCGGGAAGGTCAGCGGCAGCACCACCATCGCGTAGCCGTGGGCCAGCGAGCACAGTTGGGCGAAGAGCTGGGCGGCGAGGCGCACCCGTGGACCGGGCTCGGCCAGGACGACGAGCTGCCCGGTGATCAGCGGCAGCGTGAGCCCGATCCCGGTGACGAGGAGCAGCCAACCGGCCGTGCGGTCGGCGGCGCGTACGAGAACGAGGAAGCCCAGGACGGCGCACGGCGGACCGACCAGGGCGGTGGACAGGTCCGACCCCATGTCCAGGTACCAGCCGTCCCGCGGCGGGTGGAGCGTGCACAGGGATCCCCAGCCCAGTACGGACAGCACGCACAGCAGCACGCAGAAGGCCGCCGCCGACCACTCGCGCTCCCGGACGGCGGCGTCGCGCGCGGGTCGTGCTCCGACCGCCCCCTGGTCGCTACCCTTCGTGATCACTCCACTACAAGTAGCATGCGGGTGTGGCAGACACCATCGAAGACCACTCGCACATCCGTGTTCTGATCGTCGACGACCACCCCCTCTTCCGCTCCGGGCTGCGCGCCGCGCTGGACAGTGCCGCCGACATCGACGTCGTGGCCGAGGCGGGCGACGCCGAAGCGCTGGACGTCCTTGTCGACGAAACGCGGCCGCACGTGGTCGTCATGGACGCGGGGCTGCCCGGGATCCCGGGCACGGAGGCGGTGCGCAGACTGGGCTCGAGCCATCCGTCGCTGCCCGTCCTGATGCTGACGATGTCGCAGGACGACGACGATCTCCTCGCCGCCCTGCGCGCGGGGGCGCGCGGGTACCTGGTGAAGGGATCGGGGCGGGAGGCGGTACTGAGCGCCGTGCGGACGGTCGCGGCCGGGGGCGCGGTCTTCGGGCCCGAGGTCGCCGGCCGGATCGCCGCCCGGCTCGCGGGCGTCCGCCGTGCGGCCCCCGGCCCTCCGTTCCCCGAACTGACGCAGCGGGAGGCCGAGGTGCTGGATCTGGTCGCGCGGGGGCACGACAACCGGCGCATCGCGCGGGAGCTGGTCCTCTCGGAGAAGACCGTCCGCAACAACGTGAGCCGTATTTTCGCCAAGCTCCACGTCGCCCACCGGGCCGAGGCCGTCTCGCAGGCGCGCGACGCGGGGCTCGGTGCGCCGCCGCCCGACGCGACGGCCCGTCGGCCGCCGGCGTGACGCGGCCGAGGCGGCGCCTTGTTGCGGAGCGGCTACTCGACGATCGCCATCTCGTGCGGGGTGGCGTTGAAGCGTCGCCCGCCGTCCTCGGTGACCGTGACGATGTCCTCGATCCGGACGCCGAACCGGCCCGGCAGATAGACGCCCGGCTCGATGGAGAAGCACATGCCGGGCACGAGCGGCTGCTCCTCGCCCTCGATCATGTACGGCGGTTCGTGGGTGGTGACCCCGATGCCGTGGCCGGTGCGGTGGATGAAGTACTCGCCGTAGCCGGCATCGGCGATGACCGCGCGGGCCGCCCGGTCCACCTCCTGGCAGGCGACGCCCGGCCGCACCGCCTCGAAACCGGCTTGCTGCGCGGTGCGCACGAGGTCGTGGACGCGCTGTTCCTCGGCGGTCGGCTCGCCGACATGGACGGTCCGGGTGGTGTCGGAGCCGTAACCGTGCTTGAGGCCGCCGAAGTCCAGGACCACCATGTCGCCGCGCTCGATGGTCCGGTCGCCGGCCTCGTGGTGCGGGTTGGCCCCGTTGGGTCCGGAGCCGACGACGGTGAAGTCCACCTGGGAGTGGCCGAATCGCATCAGCAGCGCGGCCAGGTCGGCGGCCACGTCGGTCTCCTTGCGGCCCGCGAAGCGGACCTTGAGGATCTCGCCGTACGCCTGGTCGGCGGCGGCGGCGGCCGCCGCGATCCGGGCCAGTTCGTGCTCGTCCTTGACGGCCCGGAGCATCGGCAGCGCCTCGGTGAGCGAGACGTACGAGGTGCTGGGCAGCGCCTGCTGCAGGCCCAGCAGGTGCATCGCCCAGGCGTTGTCGCTGACCCCGAACCGGCCCTGCTTGTCGAGCAGCGGGGCGGTGACGGCGTACGGGTCCTTGCCGTCGGTCCAGTCCCGCAGGGTGAGCGCGGCGGCGCCGGCGGCGTGCCGGGCGTCCGGGGCCTCCAGGGTGGGGACGACGAGCACGGGGTCCTGGCCGGCGGTGAGCACGAGGACGGTGAGCCGCTCGGTGATCGCGGTCGGCTGGTACCCGGTCAGGTAGACGAGGTCCGGGCCGGGTGCGACCAGCACTCCGGCGAGCCCGGCATCGGCGGCCGACTGCGCGGCGCGGGCCATGCGGGCGCGGTAGTCGTCGGCGGTGAAGGGGGTCGGCGCGGACTCGGACTCGGGCGCGGACTCGGGCGCGGGCTCAGGGGTGTGCGGCATGGGGCTCCTCCTCGACGTACAGCATCCTGCCCGCACCGGGCAGGGCGCGCGAGCGCAGCCGCAGCGGTCCGGCCGTCGGGCCGGGCCGGGGCCGGGGGCAGTCCAGGCCGGGGTCAGTCCGGGCCGGGGTCGTGGTCGGTCCGGGCCGGGGTCAGCCCGGGCCGGGGTTCTCCGCGACGAGGCGTTCGAGCAGGTCCTCGAAGTCGCCGCCGACGACGATCCGGAGGCCGTCGCCGTCCTCGTCGTAATCGCTGAGCTGGGTGAGCGTGCCGTCGCGCCACCAGAACACGTACGGGCTGATCGCACCGGGGGTGTCCGCGTACCCGGCGGCGGCGAAGGACGCCATCGCGCCCAGGGCCGGGATGATCCCGGTGTCACGGATGGGGTGGAAGGCCAGCTGGTGCCGGAACGGCATCGCGACCAGCGCGCCGTGCTCGCCCAGCGGCTCGCCGGTCACCCGGCGGACCACCGCGTCCAGGTCCAGGACCCGGCTGGCGGTGTAGAACGAGTCGCCGATCAGCACCTCGAAGCGCATGCCGTCGGTGTCCCGCACGGTCTCGTGGCCCTCGACCGGGAGTCCGCGCAGATTGGCCAGCGCCCGGTCCCGGAGGTGCCGGACGTCGCCCAGCGGTTCGAGGGCCTCGTCGGTGAGCATCATGACGCTCTCCGGCAGGTCGAGCGCGAGGATCTCGTAGAGGCCGGGAGCGACGCTGCGGGCGTAGCCGAAGGCCGCCGGGTCGATGCCCTCGACTCCGACCACCCGCGGGTAGAGCTGCGCCCGGATCTGCTCCGGGGACAGGGTGTCGAGCGCGGACGGCGCGTCCATGGTGCGCAGCACCCGCTCGACGTGCTGTCGGACCAGGTCCGGCCAGACGCGCGGGCCGCGGTCGTCGTTGTGGCAGACGGCGGCCAGGTTGCCGAGGCCGAAGTGTCGGCCGCCGTCGTCGGTCACCATGTCGGCGAAGACGGTCACTTCGAGGCCGTGCTCGGCGAACGCCTCGCGTACCTGGCCGCGGAAGTGCGCCGCCTCCCGATCGGAGAAGTAGGCGAACTCCGTGTCCCTGGGGACGTCGTCCCCGTCGCGTTTTGGCCTTCGCAGGAACCAACCCACCGTCCGCCGCCTTCCGTCGAGCCGCTGTCGCACTGCTGTCGAGCCACTGTCGAGCCGCTGTCGAGCCACTTCGGTGCCGGTTCTTGCGTTCCGGCCCACCTTACAGAGGGGTGACGTACCCACACATGGACGAACTCATGGGCCCTGTGAGGCAACTCCCAGTGCGTCGAGGACGCGGGCGACCGGACCTGCGGAAACGCCGCCGGGGCGCAGGAGTTCGGTGCGGTGGACGAGCCGGGGCGCGACGACCGGCACCGCCGCCACGTCCGCCGCCACGTCCGCTGTGCGCGCCGCGCCGGCCGGCAGCAGGACGAGGCCGTGCCCGGCGGCGGCCAGGGCGACGAGCGTGCGCACGTCGGTGCCCTCGTACCGGAGCGACGGCCGGAAACCGCCGGGCGTGCCCACCGCGGCGCGGAGCCGTTCGAGCGGGGGTCCGACGGCGGGCGCGTCGAGCCAGCGCGCGTCGGCGAGATCGGTGAGCCGAACACCGGCCCGGCGGGCCAGCGGATGGTCGTCCGGCACCACCACGACCAGCGGCTCCGCCGCCGCGCCTGGCATCGCGGCGGCGGTGAGCGGGGCCACGTCGGGCAGCGCCAGCGGGTCGCTGGGCGCGGCGATCCCGTCGACGAGCCCGAGGTCGGCGCCGCCGGTCGCGACGGCGCCGGGCACCTCGTCGCGCGGCAGGACGCGCAGCGTGACCCCGGTGGACGGGAGCGCGTCGAGCACGGCGGGGTGCGCGGCGAGCGGGGCGGCCGCGACGGTCAACTCCTCGCGAGGCGCCGCGGCGTACCCGGCGAGGTCGGCGCGGGCCGCGTCGATGCGCAGCAGCAGGGAGCCGGCGTGTTCGAGCAGCCGCTCCCCTGCGGGCGTCGGCGCGACCGGGCGACGGCCGAGCAGCGGCAGACCGAGGTCCTGCTCCAGGGCCGCGATGTGCTGCGAGACCGCCGACTGCGTGTAGCCGAGTTCGCGGGCCGCCGCGGAGAAGGAACGGAGCCGGGCGACCGTGACGTACGTACGCAGCAGGTGCGGGTCCATGGGACGGTCAGCCCGCGTCGGGGGCCGGCTCGTCGGAGGCCGGTGCGTCGGGGACAGGCGCGTCGGGGGCGGGCTCTTCGGAGGCCGGTGCGTCGGGGGTGACCAGCGCCTGGGCGTAGTACGCGAGCGAGCGGTTGTAGCGGGGCAGCAGCGGCGCGAGCGCGCCGAGCGCGAGCGAGGCGGCCTCACGCTCGCGGCCGGTGTCCGCGAGGCACAGCGCGAGGAAGGCGTCGACGGCTCCGGACAGCGCGAGTTCGTCGGCGTCGAGCCGCTCGACGGGGATCGCCCGCTCGGCGGTGAGGAGTTCGAGGCCCCGCTCGACCTGACCCAGATTGCGCAGGCTGCTGGCCATCTGGATCACGGCGCGGCGGCGGCGCAGCCCGCTGAGGCCTCGGTCGAGCGCCGCCTGGTAGAACTCCACGGCCTCCACGGGCAGTCCGGTGGAATCGTGCGCGGCGCCCTGCTCGAAGAGCGCGGGCGCGTCGTCGGCGGGCCGCTCGGCGGCCAGTTCGGCGATCCGAGCGCGGAAGTCGGCCGGCTCGTGGGTGTCGATCGCGGCCCAGAGGGCTGCGACGCGGTCGTCCCAGGGGGTGGTGGCGGTGGTGTCGGCGGTCATGGAAGGAGCCTAGCGCCGGGGCCATAAGCGATCGCGATGGAGGAAGCAGGAATCATCGTTGGACGTGAACGGACGGGGCCGATCAGCATGTTCTCCATGACGAACACGACCACCACTCGCCGCGTCCCCCGCATCGCCCTGGTCGGCGACCGCTCCCCGCACGTCCGCTCGCACGTCCGCGTGCCGTTGCTGCTCGACGCCCTCGCCGAGCGCGACGGCCTGATCCTCGACGCGTACTGGACCGGCACCGCAGACGCGGCCGAACCGGACGCGGTACGCGGCTTCGACGCGGTGTGGCTGCTGCCGGGCAGCCCGTACGAGAGCGAGGAGGGCGCGCTGGCGGCGGTCCGGACGGCCCGGGAGGGCAGGATCCCGTTCCTCGGGACCTGCGCGGGCTTCCAGCACGCACTGATCGAGTACGCGCGCGGCGTCTGCGGCCTGGAGCGCGCCGCGCACGCCGAGAACGACCCGGCGGCCGACGAAGGCGACCTACTGATCGCCCCGTTGGCCTGCTCGCTCGTCGGCCACGAGGGTCCGGTGCGGGTCGCGCCCGGCTCGCTCGCGGAGAGGATCCTCGGCGCGGAGCGCACGACGGAGCGGTACCACTGCGGCTACGGCCCGGACGGCCGCCACCTCGACGCCCTGCGGGCGCACGGGCTGCGGTTCTCGGGCGAGGACGAGGACGGACAGGTGCGGATCGCGGAGCTGCCGGGACACCCGTTCTTCCTGGCGACGCTGTTCCAGCCGGAGCTGGCGGGCGACGGGAGCCGGCCGCACCCGATCGTGAGGGCACTGGCGACGGCTGCGGTCGAGAGGGCGTCCCGGATGGCCGTCGCGTAGCTCAGCTCATCGGTACGACGAGGTCGGCGCGGTCCCGTCCGCGCGCCACGAGGCGGGCGTTGGCCTCGTCGGACCGCCGGACCCATTCCTCGGCCCGGTCCCGCTCCTTCCCGAACCGAACGTGCCGCTCGACGAGACGAGGCACCCGGCGGCGATCATCGAGCTCCAGGTACCAGACCTCATCGAGGAGCGGGCGGACGGAGGCCCAGCCGTCTTCGTCGTGCAGCAGGTAATTCCCCTCGGTGACGACAAGGGGAACGTCGGCAGGGACGGGTATCGCCCCGGCGACCGGCTCCTCCAGAGCCCGGTCGAAGGCGGGCGCGTACACGACGACGCCGGGCTCGGGCGCGCGAAGCCGGCCGAGGAGATGGGCGTACCCGGCGGCGTCGAAGGTGTCCGGGGCGCCCTTCCGCTCGGCCCGCCCGAGCCGCTCCAGCTCGGCCTGCGCGAGATGGAACCCGTCCATCGGCACGAGCACGGCGAGCCCGTCGAGCCGCGAGACGAGCCGGGAGGCGAGGGTGGATTTCCCGGCACCGGGGGCGCCGGCGAGGCCCAGGATGCGGCGCGCGCCGGGTGCGGCGAGGCGTCGGGCGCGGGCGACGAGCTCATCGAACTGAGCGGACTCCATGGGGGGATTATCCGCGATCAGGACAGATCCAGCTCGGCCCGTACGGTCTTCCCGACGGGCAGGCGGTCGAGCACCGCCCACCGGGAGGCGAGGGCCTCGACGAGGAGCAGCCCGCGCCCGGTGCCGGCGGCGGGGTCGGGGACGGGGAGCGCGCCAGGGCGGGGAGGGCGGAGTTCGGTGCGGGTGTCGGACACGTCGATGCGGAGGAGGCCAGGACCGTACGAGAGAACCAGCTCGAAGTCGCGTCCGGGCACGCGCCCGTGGGTGACGGCGTTGGTGGCCAGCTCGGAGACGAGCAGCCCGGCGACGTCGGAGACGTCGCTGCCGTGCGGGATGTCCCAGCGGTGGAGCTGATGCAGCGCGAGGTGCCGGGCGAGCCGGGCGCCGCGGGGCGTGGAACTGAAGCGCTGGGTGAACACACGTACGGTGACGGGCTCTTGGCGAGTCGGGGGTGGCGTCATGCGATCAATGTGGCGATGCGAAGGGCGGGTTACCAGGTCAGCGACCCGTACGCTGAGTGAGCGTACGGGTTCGGAGTGTGGACAGTAGGGGTGACAGCCCGTGACCATGGCTCGGGATGGAGTCCGGGGCACGGGAGGTGGACGGGATGACGGACGGCGGCGAGCCGGAGGTGTCGGACAGCCTGAGGGCGTTCGGCGAGGTGGTCAAGGTCTTCCGGAAGCGAGCACGGCTGACGCAGGAGGAGTTCGCGCCGAGAGTGGGCTACTCGCTGCCGACGGTCGCCTCGATCGAACAGGGCCGCCGCTTCCCGACGGCCGACTTCGTGGACCGGGCGGAGGAGGGCCTGGACGCTTTCGGAGTGATCCGGGCAGCGGCAAAGCACCTGTCGAGGCAGCCTGGCTTGGCGAGCTGGTTCCGCCAGTGGGCAAAGCTGGAGGTGGACGCGCTGGCCCTGTACACGTACGAGAACCGCCTGGTACCGGGCTTGCTGCAGACGGAGGCGTATGCGCGGACGCTGTTCGACGAGCGACGGCCACCACTGGCCGGCGACCAGATCGAGGCGCAGCTGGTGGCCCGGATGGAGCGGAAGCAGTTGCTGACAGGGCGCCCGAACACGCCGTACAGCTTCATCCTGGAGCAGCACGTCGTAGAACGCCCGACGGGTGGGGCAAAGGCGATGCGGGGACAGCTGGACCACATCATCGAAATGGCGGCGCACCGCAACATCGAGGTCCAGATCATGCCGAAGACGCGCGGCCACCACGCGGGCCTGGCCGGCCCAATGCGGTTGCTGGAGACCCCGGACAACAAGTGGTTGAGCTACTGCGAGGGCCAGCGCGGGGGCCAATTCATCGCCGACCCCAAAGAGGTCAGCATCCTCCAGATGCGGTATGCCAGGATGCGGTCACAGGCTCTTACCCCGGAGGACTCCCTGAGCCTGTTGCGGCGGACGCGAGGAGCGACATGAGCACCACGGAACTGGCCTGGTTCAAGAGCAGCTACAGCAGCGGCGACGGCGACGACTGCGTCGAGGTAGCCACCTGCCCCACCACCGTCCACGTCCGCGACTCCAAGAACCCCACGGGCCCCCAACTCACCCTCGCCCCCACCGTCTGGTCAGACTTCGTCGCCTACGCGACGCAGTCCTGACACGAGGGGGTCTCAGACGACGGCGTCGATCCACTCATCACCGGGCGGAGGAACAAAGAAGTACCCGCCGCCCGTGGTGAGCAGGTACTTGGCCATGGCCTCCCCCTCAAGCCGCTTCTGGACTGCCTCGAAGCCCTGGGCGAGATCCCGCTGGAAGCACGAGAACACGAGGCCGACGTCCCCGTCGCCCCGGTCGTAGGAGTAGCTGCGCCGTACGAGAGGCGGCGACTGACGCCGATCAGGCACCGCAAGCCGCACATGCGAATCCAGCGGCGTCAACTTCCCGGCAGGGTCCGCCGCATAGTTGGGCTGCTCCCCGGCCGGCGCCCCGTCGAGCCACCGCCCATCCCGCCGCCGCCCGACAATCCGCTCCTGCTCTTCGACGGAGTCCTTGTCCCACAACTCGGTGGCAAGCCGAATGATCCGCACAACCTGATACGACCCACCCACGGCCCAGTCCGGCTCCCCCTGATCCGCCCGCACAAGAACACGGTCAAGAGTCTCCGCCTCGCTGCCTGGATTCCCCAACCCCTCAGTGAAGTGAAACGGATTCCGCGCCAACCCGCGCCCGCCCTCTGCCCGGTTGTCAGCCCGAAACCCATCAATACTCCACCGCACCCGCCACCCCGGCACCGAACCCACGACCTGATCCATGCCCGACCGGGCTCCGGCAGCGGTAGAAGCCGCACACTGCACCAAAACATCGCCGTGCGACTGGGCAGGATCCAGCACATCCCCGGCGAAGGAATCCATCTCCTTGAGCTGCCGCGGCCTGACTCCATCCACTAAAAGGCCGTCCCCGAGACCAATCCTGGCTTCAAGCCCAGCACCACGTTGGCGCACCAACTCAGCAGACAGGCGCAGCAGTTCTTGCCGACGCCCAGGAACCGATTGATCACCCAGATCAAGCGCAACGGTCCGCTGATACGAGAGCGGAGCGAGCGAACCCAGAGCCACAACGCCGCCACCACCAGGCCGCTGTCCTGAACCCGGCTCACGAGTAGCCAAAACGGCCACTGCAGCACCCCCGGACAGCACAGCAGCCGCCCCACCTAGAACAGCCCTCCGCTTTACGGCCCTCATGCCTCGCATCTCTTTCTCTGCAGGTCAGCGCTGCACGAGCTTCGTCTGAACCGACCCCAATCCGCCTCACCGACGACCTAGTTCTCTTCGCTCATCGCGCCGCAAGCGTCTCCCCATCACAGCATCTCCTTCAGTAATTCGGGAGCCCTATCGAAGATGTCCGACGCCCACCCCGGTGCACATTACCGCCCAGGGGTGCCGAGGCATCCGAGCAGGAGCGAGTTGCCACCTTTTCAAGCTACTCGGTTCAGGTCCCGCCTCTGCCGACACCGCATAGCCGGAATCGTCACGCGAGATCTGGACTGAACGGAGCATAAGTTCGATAGTCATCCACCGGGAGCCGACCGTCCACGAACCTCAGATTAGCCCTAGCTTGCAAATACGGCTTACTCCAGGCCGAAAACCCAAAGTATGGCTGACATTCTTCCGGCTCAGCTTCTCGGATACGATGAAACCCTTGATAGAGGTACCGGGTCTTATCGGCGAGGCTTACCGGAGTTACCCAGAAAAGCGGTGAAATTCCGTCAGCTTGAAGTGGCCGCTCACCCAAGATGCGGCCCCCGCCAACAGAAATCATCCCAATGTGCGCCTGACCTTGGTCGAGAAGTACGGCTCCCTCAAGGTCCCGAGCTTCGGGTGGCCCTTCGCCAACCCAGTCCATGAGGCCGGCCAGGAATGACCTCGTGCCAAGGTTGGGGACATGTGGATCCGACACCCCGGGAGGCACTACATCAATGACCCTGCCGCAGGCGTATCTGCCGTCCGCAAGGGGGATGGGCCAGAATTGCCCAGGCACCAGGTACCTATTAGATTTTGGCGAAAATGGATACTTCATCAAATTCCCTTCGCATTGCGAGATCGAATTTTACTCGCTAGACATATCGGCAGCGGCAGGGAAGTGAAGCTGATCACCCGCCCTACCGCCGCACGACAATTATGGAGCTAGAGGCCGAATTCATCTCTTGCCCACGACGTGGCAGCGTCGTACATCTCTCGTCTTGCCGGGTTGATTGAGTTGTTTTGCCCGTAGGGCTTGCCGTTCTTTACACGACTAAGCCCTGTAGCCTTAACACGTTCAATCAAGATTTGCTCCACGCCGCGCGCTTGCCACTTCCTCAACCCGGTGTACAGAGGGACAAGGTTGACGACACCGTAACCTTGTTTAATATGTTGCGCCTTTCGCCGCGCCAAATTGTTCGTTATCCCAGCATAGATCACGTCGCCAGCCTCGTTTAGTCCGTGGTAGACGATGTAGTCATCCTGAGAGTTCCTCTTGATCCACTGGGCCAACTTGCCTGTAAGAGAACAGTTGTGGACCAGAGTGGGAGCTTGACCCGCCAGCGCATAGTACGTGTGGAGGTTGTCGACGGTCAGGTTGTAGACCGTGGTCGACGCAGTCTTGGGGTTGACTGCCGCTACCTGGATCCAGGTGCCGCTGCTGGTCTGGAGCCACTGGCCTGTTTTGAGGTCGCTGGCCTTCGTCCACTGACCGGCTTCGGCGGCCCAGAAGGGGTGGCCGTCGGTGGCGGTCAGTTTGGCAGTCTCGCTTCCTCCAACTCCGTCGGTGTCGACCGTGATATCGACAAGTTGCTTGTCGCCAGTTCCCTGGATGAGGGCGGTCACAGCGCGGGGGCCGGTTTCGCCAGTTTCGGGGTCGGTGGCGAGGACCTGGTCGCCAACCTGGATGTCCTTGATGGATTTGTGGGTAGCGTCGGCCATCAGAACCGGGGTGTCGCCGGTGAAGCTGTTGCCACCCACCTCGCAGGCCTTCGCGGCCTTCTTGCCCAACTTAAGCATGCTGCCGAGTCCGCCCAGCATCCCCATGCCGCAGCCCATGGCCGCGGAGGAACCCACCTGCCCCCAGTCGACCTTCTTGCCAGACAGGCGCTGGAGGCCCCAGTCCATGAAGGCTTCGCCGATCGCGCCGCCGATGCAGCCGACGATGAGCGGGTTGTTGCCCGACGGGTCGGTGTAGTTGGTCGGGCTGCTGAGGGCGTACTGGTACAGGTTCGGGCCGCCGGCGTGGCCGATGGGGTCCTGGCTGATGAAGCGGCCGGTCTCCGGCTGGTAGTAGCGGTTGCGGTAGTAGAGGAGGCCGGTGCCCTTGTCCTCCTCGCGGCCCGTGAAGGTGTACGGGTTCGACGTCGCCGTGCCCGACGCGGTCGGCTGGCCGTACGGGTCGTAGGTGTAGCGAGTGGCCACCGTCCCGTCGGCGTTCGCCAGGCCGACGACCGTGCCGAGGGCGTCCGTCAGGTAGGTCTGGGTCTTGCCGTTCTCCGTACGCAGGAGGTACTCGTCGAGGCCCGACGCCGTCACCGTGGCCGTCGGATCGCCCGCTGCGTTCTGCTCGACCGCCGGGTTGGAGCCGTCGGTCAGGAACTTCGTCGTCGCGCCCGCGAGGGTCTTACTCGCGCGGCCGCCCAGCGGGTCGTAGCCGAAAGCGCCGAGAGAGGTGCCGTCGGTCGTCTTCTTGACGCCGGTCAGCTCACCTCGGGTGTTCCAGGCGTAGGTGTTGTTGCCGTCGCCTGTGAGCTGGCCTTCGTTGTCGTACGTGAAGGTGCGGCCGTTGAAGGTGCTGAGGCGGTTGTCCTTGCCGAAGACGCTGCCGCTCTCCGCGGCCGGGACGGCGACGCTGGCCAGCGTGCCGCGCAGGCGGATCTGCTGGTCGTTGGCGTCGCGGTTGTACGTGAGCGTGCCGACCGAGGTGGCGCCCTGCGCGTAGCTGATGGACTTGACGGCGCCGCTGGTCTCGTACCCGGTGGTGCGGACCATGCCGCCGGGGTAGGTGGCGGTCTGCTCCCGGCCCGCGGGGTCGAGGCCGAAGGTGACCTCCTGGGTTCCCGCCTTGACACTGGTCAGGATGCTCGACCTGTCGTAGCCGTAGGCCGTGGTGACGCCGCCGGCGGTCATGGTCTTCCGACGGTCGGCGTTGTCGTAGTCGTAGACGACGGTGCCGGTGGGACCGGTGACGGTTTTCGTACGGTCATAGACGTCGTACGTGAACGACTGGTCACCCACAGCCGTGTCGGAGACCTTCTTCGGCAGGTCGTACGCGTCGTACTCGTAGGTGACAGTCGACTCTGCCTGGCCGGCGAGGTCGACGTTGTACTTCGTGTTCTTCGCCCGGCCCAGCAGGTCGTACTCGGCCGTGGCCACACGGCCCATGCGGTCGGTGACCTTCGAGACCTGGCCGGCCGGGTGGTACTCGAATCCGGCCGTCGAACCGTAGGGGTCGGTCGCCGTCTTGGGCCGGTCGGCCTGGTCGTAGGTCCAGCTGGTGCTGTTCCCGCGGGCGTCCGTCAGGCTCGTGAGATTGCCGTTGTCGTCGTAGTCGAGGTTCAGGGCCTGGCCGAGCGGGTCGGTGACCGAGCGAGCCTGGTTGAGGACGTCGTAGACGACCCTGCTGGCGGAACCCGTGTTGTCGACCGTGACAATGCGGCGACCTGCGGCGTCGTGGAACTGGCTGCTGACGCGACCCTGGGGATCCTTGACCGACACCAGGTCGCCGTAGCGGTAGGTGTACGAGGTGACGGAGCCGTCGGGCGCGGTGACCGACTTGAGCTGGCCGTCGGGCTCGAAGTCGTACTGGGTGATCCGGCCTTCGGGGTCGGTCACCTTGTCGAGGTTTCCGGCGGCGTCGTACGCAAGGGTCGTCGCGTTACCGAGCGGGTCGGTGTACTTCGTCGGCTGGTCGAACGGGCCGTTGAACACGGTCGTGCCCGATGCACGGGCGTCGGTGGTTCCGACCAGCTCTGCGGTGGAGGTGACGTAGCCGTTGGCGTCGTACGTGAGGTCGGTCTTGCGGCCGTAGGGGTCGGTGACCTGGGTGACCCGGTGTGTGGCGGGGTCACGGGTGTAAGCCGTGGTGCGGGCCACGGCGGTGTTGGTGGCCTGGATTTCCTTGTAGCCGTAGCCGGCGGTGTCGAAATACACCCGGCGCAGCGCACCGCCGGGCTGGGTGACGTTGGCGATGGCGACGCGGCCTGCGTCAAGGGTGTAGGTGAAGGTGTACTTCTGGCCCTCGGTGAGGGTCTGCTCCTGCACCCGACCGGACGCGTAGAACACGTTGCTCATGTAGACGATGCCGCGGGCGTCCTTCGCCGTCTTGATGCGGTTCGACGTGCCGTCGTACGTGTAGGAGCTGATCTTGCCCGCCGGGTCGGTGACCGTCTCGAGCCGGCCCGTCGAGTCGTAGGTGTAGCTCGTGGTGCGGCCGGTGTTGTCCGCCGCGATCTTCACCCGGTGCTGAGCGTCGTATTCGAAGGAGACCCACCGGCCGCCTGCCGTGGTGACCTGGGTGATGTCGCCCTTGTTGCCGCCGACACGGGTGATCTTCGTCTTGTTGCCGTGGCGGTCGCGGATCTCGGCGAGCGGCGCGTACTGGGGGAAGGTCCAGACGGTGCCGTCACGGAAGGTCAGTTCCCACTCGCCGTCGCCATTGTTCGCGATCTTCGTTCCTTCGAACGCGCCGGGAGAGCCGGTCGGTCCGAAGACGGCGTCGCCCCAGCCTGCGCCGGGCGAAGTCCGGACGTAGTGGACCTTGGACCCTCCGGGCAGGTAGAGGTCGACCTCCTGCCACTGGTTCTGGGAGTGCAGGAAGGCGTTGTAGATCAGGTCGCGTCCGATGCCGAAGGCGCGCTTGTCTGTGTCGCCCTGCCAGTACGTGCGGGTGACTTCCGCGTTGCCGCGCCGGTCGGCGACGGCGAGGTCGGTGTGCCTGTCGGTCAGGTAGCCGGTCGACAGTTCGACCGGGTCGCCGGAGAGCCAGTCGAAGGCGTCCTGGAGCCAGGAGGTCGCCCAGCCGAGCCAGCCGTCGGTGTTGAACATCGCGCCGTGGAACGCCCACACGCGCGTGTCGGCGTCAGGCACGACCTGGCGACCGTCGGGGGTGACGGTGCCGTGGCCGTAGACGTACCAGCCCTTCTTCTTCGGGTCATAGTCCAGGAACTCCACACGCTTGCCGGGGGCTTCGCGGGTGTAGTTCGGGTAGACGATCTGAGCGCCCTTGGGGAAGACGTAGGTGCCGCCGGGCTGAACGGTGAAGTAGACGGGGACGATGCTGTTCTTCGGCAGCGGGAACGGCGGACGGTCGATCGGGATCGCGGTGATGCCGAGTTCGGTGACCGGCTTGCCCTTGTCGTCGCGGACCACCGAGCCCTTGGGGATTCGGACCTCCAGGCCCGGGATCTGCGGGGTCTTCAGGACCACGTCCGTCTTCGCCGGGACGGCGAACTTGACCGTGTGCTTCGTGTCGAGCGGGGTCATCCACACCGGGAAGCCCAAGTCGACGGTCTGGCCGGCCTTCGGCTGGACGTGGATGTCGAAGCGGCCGTACGAGCGGTCCTTGGTGTTCGCACTCTCGCCGTTGACGATCAGGGTGGTCGCCTCGGGGCTGATCCCGGCGAGCAGGAACCGGCCCTGCGCGTCAGTGCGGGAAGTCTTGCCGCCCGCGGTGACGGTCACCTTCGGGAGCGGCTTGCCGTCCAGCTTCAAAACACGGCCGGTCAGCGCGGTCGTCTTCGCTGCCGCTCGCAGCGCTGCAGGGGCCTTGGGCGGGGTGCTGCCGCGTTCGGTGATCCAGTCACGGCCGGCGAGGTTCGCCTTGGCCGGCTGCCACGCGTCGGCACCCGACGGCACAACGCCAGGGGCCTTCGCCGACGCGTCCGTCTTTCCCGCTGCCGCCGTCTTCTTGGGCGCGGGGGCGGCCAGCGGGGACGCCGTGGTGGTCAGGCCGACGTTCCATGTGCCGGTCTTCAGCGACCACGGGTCGACGACGACCGTGTACGTGCCGGTCTCGGGCAGCGTGGGCAGGTCGGTTGAGAGCGTGGTGTCCGACATCGACCGCTCGTTGACCAGCTTGGTCCCGTTCGGCGAGGTGACCGTCAGGTACCAGTAGTAGGGGGGCGCGTCGAGGCCCAGGGTCAGCTTCTGTCCGGCCGTGCCGGTGAAGGTGTAGTGGGCGTTCTGGCCTGCGGTAGTGATCGCCGCCGGGCGCTTGGTGCCGTCGGTGCTCAGCGCACCCCCGTTCACGTCCGGAAGCAGGGTCGCGGTCACGGCGCCCGTGGTGGGGCCGAAGGGCTGCACGATCACGCGGTGGGTGCCCGCCGCGAGCGGTGCCTTGAGCTCGGCCAGACCGGTGGCCGAGTACACCGAGGTGAGGTCGTTCTCGGTGCTGCTGCCGGGGGCGGCGGCGAGGACCCTGATCGTGCCGAGGGTATTACCGGACAACGCGACGCCCATGCCGTCACCGGCGGTCGCGTCAAGGGTGAACTCCAGCCGCTGGCCCGGCCGCGTGACGGTCCCCGTCTTCGGGGTGGTCCCAGTCAGGGCGCCGGCGGCGACCGGCTTTGACAGCCACAGCGTCGCATTGCCGCTGCCCGCGCTGCTCGGCGTGATGACCACGGTGTACGCGGCGCCAGCGGTCAGACCGGGCAGGTAGGCGACGTCGTCGGTGTTGGATGACACCGTGGCAACGCTCGTGCCGCTGCCGCCCGCGGGGCCGAAGAGCTTCAGCTCCGTGGACGTGCCGAAGGTCACGCCGGTCAGTGCCAGCCCGAGCACCCCGCTCGAAGGAGCGGTGAACTTCACCCGGGCACGCTGGCCCGGCCGGTTCAGCGCGACCGGTGCCGACGGCCCGTCGGCTGTCAGGTTCACCACAGCATCCGCGGACAGGGACAGCGACAGGGCGCCGGTTGCGGCGTCATCCGGGTTGAGGACGACCCGGTAGGCGCCTGTCTCCGTGAGCGCGGGCAGGCCGATGGTCCGGGTCTGGCCCGAACTTAGCCACTCCCCGCTGAGGATGTTCGCGCCGGACGGGGCGAACATGTCCACGTTCACGGCACCGCTGAAGGTGTTGGACGAAATCGCCAGGGAGAACGTGTCACCGGTCGTGCCCTGAACAACCGACTCGGCGGTCTGCCCGGCGCGGGTGACGTCGACCGCGACCGGGGCGCCCGTCGTCGACAACGGGGCCACGGCGAGGGTGCGGGAAAGAGTGAGCTTCAGCGTTCCGGCTTCCACGGCGTCGGGCGCCATGCGGAGCATGTACGTGCCGGTGGCAGGCAGTACCGGGAAGTCGACGTCGTCGATGCCGTTCGTGTAAACGTTGTGGGAGCTGAGACGGGTGCCGTCAGGGCGGAACAGTTCCAGCTCCACCCAGCTGGCGAAGCCCGTGGACGCCACCCCGAGGTGGAAGCCCTGTCCGGCTTCGCCTGCGAACCGCGCGAAGCCGTTCTGGCCCACGCGAGGGAGGCTCATCGTGACATCAGGGCCGACCGGATCGAGCGTGCCGGCGTCCACGTAGCGCGACCCGGTCACCTTCACCGCGGCGGCACGGCCGTCGTCCGGGTCGAGCCGCAGCGTGTACGTACCGGACTTGGCCAGCGCGTCGACGTCGATGTCGGTCGAGCGGTTGGCCCCCATCGAGGCGCTGCTCACCTCGATGCCGTCGGGGTCGTAGAGCCGCGCGTACATCGACCCGGTCATGCCAGATCCCTGCACGGCGAGACTGACCGACTGCCCCAGGGTCGCGTCGAACGTCAGCTTGCCGTCCTGGCCCGCTCGACTGAGTGCCAGGTCGGCGGAGAGGCCGGCCAGGTCCAGCACGGCAGTCGCCGGGTTCGACAGGGTGACGGTGGCGCCGCCGATGTTGCTGCTGCCCGGCTCCAGGATCAGCGAATAGCGCCCACCGAGCGGCAGGTTGTGGACTTCCCAGTCGTCTTCGCCGGAGGAGAAGTAGCCGATCCCGCCGAACTGGCTGCCCTGCGGGTCGTAGAGCTTCATCGTCACCGTGCTGGTGAACGTGGAGTTCGTGATGGCGAAGTCGATGTCCTCGCCCTTGTCGGCGTCGAACAGCACCTGCGCACGGTTGCCGGGTGTCGTCACCGCCAGCGTCGGCGGCGTGGTGTCCGTGACCGACGTCGTCTCCGACGACTCGATCTGCCCCTCACCGGTGCCGTACCGCACCTGGTACGTCGTCGCGGACGTGGCCCGCCCGTCGCGGGTCTCCACCTCGATCTGCCCGTTGACCGCACCCGGCGGCACGAACACCGTCAAAGCCGTGTCCGTACGGGTCTTCACCTGGGCGACGATCCCGCCCCCGAATCGCACCACGTTGTCCGTGGCGGCGTCGGCGAACCCCGAGCCCGTGACCACCACTTCCGCACCGACGTAGCCGGTGTCGGGCTCGACCCTCGAGATAACCGGGGCCGGGGCTGCCGGCGTGAACGTTTCTGATGACGCGGCGGTCGAGGTCCCGACGGTCACCGACACCTTGCCGGCCACTGCGCCTGCCGGAACCTTCACAGTGAGGCGGCGCGGCGTCGAAGCAGAGACTACTTGGGCATTCACGGTGCCGAACTTCACCGTGTTGGAAGCGAGGGTCGTGGAGAAGCCGGTGCCAGACAGTGTCACGACCTGTCCGACAGCCGCCCGGACCGGCACCACGGACAGCACCGAGACCGTGCTCGACGGGTACCGCTCGATCGCGAGGCGGTTGCCGGCAGCGTCGTAGCGGTAGCGGGCCGTCTCGCCGGTGGGGTCGGTGATGCCGACCATGCGGCCGACTGCGTCGTACGCGTACACCGCGTCGTCGGTCGTCGGCGCCTCGGCGGCCGCGGCCGCCGCCCTGGCCAACTGCTTGCTCGGACCCGCCTGCAGCTTCGGAGTGGTCGATGGCGATCCCGCTGCCGAAAGGGACGGAGACGGAGTTGAAGACGGAGCCGCGGAGAGGGATGGAGCCGGCGACGGCGACGAGACAGGTGATGTGGACGGCGTAGGAGACGCGGCCTCCGCCGACACCGTCCCCGCCGTCAATGCCACCGCAAGAACGCCGACGGTCAACGACCGCCAGCCTCTCGACAGCCGAATCCCCAACCGCTCGCCGTGCACCCGCACGTGCCCTCCCCAGAGCAACACCAGGCCCACAAGGCCCAGGACAAGCCCGCACTCCCCGTACAGGCCGTCACAACCTACACACACCCCGTCAATCGCACACATGAACTAAACGCGAGCTAATCACATACCGGCCTCACCGTGATCACACATTCTTCACCTCATACGTCTCAACTCACCCGCCATAACCACGCGTAACACCCCTAACAACGAGACCCCCACACGACTGAAAAGCGCCCAACCAACCCCGACGGCACCAGTTCCGGGCATGCCCTGAGCAGGCACAGAACCTCCCACCCCCTCGGACCCCCGCCGGCGGGCGCTGTCAGGTTCGACGGCCCTACGCTGCGCGAGCACTTCTTCGCGGCGGGGTCGCCGGAGCTCGGTGAACTTAGGTAAGAGGGAAAGGAGTGCGGGTGAAGCATTGCCGACCGCCAGGGCCTGTTGCCAAAGTGGATCTGCTCTACGGTGATCACGGTGGGAACGCGAGGGGATATGGCAGGCCGGCGATGAAGCGAGAGCCGAAGGCGTGGTACGGCGTCAGAACCTTCTATCGATGGCTGGACTGGGAGAACCGTCCCTACGAGGAGCGCGTCGTGCTGTTCCGAGCGTGGTCACTCGAAGAAGCCATCGAAGTGGCTGAGCGGGAGTCGACCGAATACGCAAGGGAGAGCGGCTTCGAGGTCCTCGACATGGTGCAGGCGTACCGGATCTCGGACGCCGACGAGGAGGTGGGCGCGGGTACGGAGGTGTTCTCGAAGCTGCATGCGCTCGACCTGCCGGCGAACGAGTTTCTCGACCGTTACGACTCAGGACACGGCGCACACTGAGATCGTTGAATGACGTCGCTCCGGTCATAGGCATGCGTATCTCAACCGACGACGGCCGATTCGGGCTGATCCTGACCCCGGCGGGTGACCCCCGGGATGCGCACTTCTTTCAGTTCCAACTCGTCGTGGGCTCGGTCGTCATAGGGGCCAGGCTCGAGGACCCGTGTCTGGCCCAGGCCGCCGAGTCGCTCGACCGATGCCTGGTCCGCGGGTATGTCCAATGGCACGCACGCGATCGTGATCGGCGAGCCCGCCGAACCATCCGTCGGGACCCGCACGCCCCACGTCGCAGTCGTGTCGCTGCACGAATTTCAAGCGATCGCCATAGCCGCCACCCAGTATGGGGAAGCCGTGCTTGCTGAGCGCGTCGAGAAGCGGGCGTAGCCGTTACGGATGTCCGCGCTCGGCAGGTCAGGGGCGGTCAGCGCGGACGTACGCCGTCGATGGCGATCGCAAGCAGCTGGTCGGCCTCGGCCGGGCCGTCGTTGTCCCGCTCGGTTGCCAGCGCGATGGCGCCGACGAGTTTCAGCAGCTGAGTGATGGTGATCTCGGGGCGCACGGCGTCTGCCGCTCGGGCGCGCGCGAGGAGGGCGTCTCCGGCATTGGTGACCATGTCGTGGCAGGACTCGCCCAGTGACGGATCCGCGTCCCGCATCAGGGACGCCCCCAGTCCGCGGTTGGCCACGGCGTGGGCACCGACCGCGCGGAGCCAGGTGGACAGGGCCTGACCCGGGTCGGGTTCGGCGAGCAGATCGCCGGCCTTCGCGCACAGGGCTTCCACCCGGTCCTTGAAGACCGCCTCCAGGAGTGCCTGGCGGGAGGGGAAGTGGCGGTGCAGGGTCGCCGAGCCGACTCCGGCGCGACGGGCGACCTCTTCCAGGGAGGCGTCGGCGCCGTGCTCAGCGATCAGGGCCCCGGCGGCGGCCACGATCTTCTCGACGTTGCGGCGGGCGTCGGCGCGCATCGGTCGGGTGCTCCTGACGGGTTGAAAAGTGGGGTGGTCCTCCATATCGTACCGAACGAGAAACGGAGGGCCACCCCACTTACGGGATGGCTCCCATTCCCCAAGGGCGCGATGGAGTGGAAACGTGAAGCTGACGGAGAAGATCGTCGTGGTGGCGGGGGCGACCGGCCTGCAGGGCAGGGCCGTGACGCATCACCTGCTCCGGGACGGCTGGCAGGTGCGCGCACTGACGCGCGACCCGAACGGGGCACCGGCCGAAGCGCTGGCGCGGGCCGGCGCACAGGTGGTGCGGGCGCAGATGGAGGACGCCGACTCCCTCACCGCCGCGGCCGAGGGCGCCTGGGGCCTGTTCAGCGTCCAGCCCACGGTCGGCTCGCCCGGCACGGCACCGGACTTCACCGCCGAGGACGAGGTGCGCTGGGGCGTGAACGTCGCCGAGGCCGCACGCGCCGCCGGCATCGGGCACTTCGTCTTCACGTCGGTCGCCGAAGCAGACCGGCACCTGGAGGAGAAGGTTCCGGTGAACCTGGTCAGCAAGTGGCGGATCGAGCAGCACATCGCCTCGCTCGGCCTGCCCGTGACGATCCTCAGGCCGGTGTCCTTCATGGAGAACTTCACCGGTGGATACGCGCTGCGGAACGGAAATCTGTCCACCGGGCTCGCGCCGGAGGTCCCGCAGCAGATCATGGCCGTCGACGACGTCGGCGCCGTCGCCGCGCTGGCGTTCTCCCGGCCGACGGAGTGGATCGGCCGGCAGGTCTCCCTGGCCGGGGACGAACTCACGCCGGTTCAGATCGCCGCGGCCATCGGGAAGTCGCTCGGCATACCGCTGCCCTACGTGCAGATCCCGATCGAGACGATCCGGGCCCTGAGTGAAGACTTCGCCTACGCCAACGAGTGGCTCAACACCCTCGGCTACCGCGCCGACATTCCCGCCACCCGGAGGATCCACCCCGCCGCGATGGACTTCGACACCTGGCTGGAGCGCACCGGCGCGTCCCAGATCGCCGCGTTCCTGGACTCCACGCGCCCCGCAGGGACATGACGCGTGAGCGCCCGCCCACACAGCATCCGTTCCGGCGTCCCTCGCGGTGCGGGAGCCGGGGCCGGGGTCGCCGGACTCTGCCCCGACTACTGGCCCGACCCGGCCAACTCGGCGTTCAGCCTTGGGACTTGAGCTCCTCCAGGCCAGGTGCCACCAGCAGGGGCGTGAACTCCACCACCTGATGCTCTGCCACGCCGTTGAGCAGATACGGATCGGTCGCCAGCAACCGGTCGACCTCCTCCGATGACATCCCCGGCACGAGATAGACGCCCCCGACCCACTCCGGCCGACGGCCGGCCACCAGCAGCAACTGTCGCGAGATCAGGTCGGTCAACCACTCGCCATGGGCCGGCCTCCACCGATCCACCTCGTCGAGCGGCGCTGTGTACGACACCGTGACAACGAACATCCTCGGACTGTACTGGACCCTCCTGCGGCACTTCGAACCGATTCCCGCGATCGGGAGAGCAGGACCCAGGGGCTCGTCCTGCGCCCCGAGACGGCTTGACTTCGTACCTGGCCCTCACCCCTCGTACTCCCAGCGCCGCCCCGTAGGCAGGCAGACGACGCGCGGCGCCGTCGGGTCCCTCCGGGCCAGGTCCCGGGTGTCGGCGCCGCCATCCTGGCGCTGCTCACGTAGACCGGAGTCGCGGACTTGTGGCGGTACTCCGCCAGGGCGCGCAGGTCCCAGTGGTTGGGGAAGGAGTGGCTGGCCACGATCGCCGTGAGCGGCGGCAGCTCCGCCACGGTGAGGCCCAGCGGTTAGCCCCGGCGCACGTGCCACCGCTCGGTGAAGAACGGGTCGGTCAGCACCGCGCAGCCGTGCATCTCGATCAGGACGCACGAGTTGGCCACCCGGGTGACGGCGAGCGTCGCGGATTCGGTGTCGTTGTTCATGCGGCCACCCTGCGGCTTAATGTGCACATGAAGTCAACCGACACCGAACACCCCATGGCGATCGGCGAGTTGGCTGATCGCTTCGGCCTGGCCACGCATGTGCTGCGGCACTGGGAGAGTGTCGGACTGCTGGCCCCCGTGCGGGACGCGGGCGGCCGGCGCCGCTACGGGCCGCCCGACCTGGAGCGCGTGGCGCTGATCCTCATGGCCAAGGAAGCGGGCCTGGGCCTCGAAGCGGTCCGCGAACTCTTCTCCACGGGCGATCCGATGGATCACGCCGACCTGCTGCGCCGCCATGTGGCCGAACTGGAACGCCGCATCGAGCGCGCCCGGGCGGCCAAGGAACTCGTTCAGCACGCCTTGGACTGTCCGATCGCCTTCCACGAGTGCCCGCACGCCCGCGCCCGTATAGCGGCCCGCATCCCGCCGGCCCAGGGCGGGGAGGCACGGCCTTCGGCATCCGTGCCGGTTCCCCCGGGCTCGCGCGGGGAGCCCTGATCCCCCGTCCGGGTCAGGAACCGCGCCGCCCCCTCGGCTCCCTGTCGGCGGGCGCTGTTACCTTCGGCGGCATGACGGATTCCCTGCTGAGCGTGCTGCGGGAGCGGCCGCGGCTGGCCGAGCTCGCGGCGTTCCCCTTCAACTTCGACCTCGCCCGTGCCGACCACGGCGAAGAGGTCGTGCTCGTCTCCGGCGCGTCGCTGGAGCCGATCGCCGGGGACGACACGGGCGGCACGTACTTCCTGTGCGACGGGACGGCCGTGCTCTACGCCTCGTCCGAGGGCGAGGCAGGGCTGCTCGGGGAGAGCGTCACGGACGCGCTGGAGATCCTGATCGGGCTGCCGGGCTGGTGGGACGTGCTGCATCCGGACGCGGACGCGCGCGAGGCGGTGCAGCTCCCCTACGCGCCGGAGCTGGACACGATGCGAGCCGAGCTGCGGGCGGGACTCGGGCTTCCGGAGCGCTCGCCCGAGGAGCTGCTCGCCCGGCTGCACGGCACGCTGCTGCGCACGGAGCCGGGGTACGTGCTCCTGAACGCCGAGGAGGGGCTGGCGTACGAGCTGCTCGACGATCTGCCCCGGCCGACGCTGCGGGAGCAGGTCCTCGCGGCCGGGCTGCCGGACAAGCCGGAGCTCGGTGAATTGCCGGATGAGGGCGACGAGTTCGGGTGGGTCGCCGTGGCGGCTCGGGCCGGGCTCACGGCCGAGGCGCGGATCCGGCTGATCCGGCTCCTGGACGACACCGGGCCGGACGCGGTGCGGCTGCGCCGGATCGTGGAGGGCCTGGAGGCGGTGGGCGATCCGGGGCACGCGGCCCGCGCCCAGCGGCTGTTCCTCTCTCTTCAGGACACGGCACTCGCACGCGGCGCCGCCAGCCGCATCCTGGCGCGGCTCGAACGGCTCGCGGGCGACCACGCGGCGGCCCGGCGGGCCCTCGACCGTGCGGTGACCGCGCTCGACGCCCCGCCACTGCCGCCTTCCGTCCCGCCGGTCCCCGGCCAGGAGGAGCTGGGCCTCGGCCTGCCGGAGCCGGTCGGTGACACCTCGGCCCAGGGCTGGCGGCGGCGCGGGACCGGCCGCATGGTGGCCGAGGAGTTCCTGCGGCTGGCCCTCGCGGAGGCGGAAGCGGGCCGCGCAAGGCAGGCGCGCGAGGCGCTGGACGAGGCCCGTGCCCTGCTCGACGGCATGACGGGCCCGAACGGAGACCTCGGCGATCTGTCGCGGCGCGCGGCCTGGGCGGTGCAGGCGCTCCCCCGCACGACGGTCTGAGCGTGACGGGACGGCGTCCCGACAGCGCGTACGGAGGGGCCTGTTCGGGGGCATCCTCCTGATGATGTACGCCGGCTCACGGGACCGGCGAGAGCCGGGAGGCGATGCGGTGAGACGTCGGATGATCGCGACGGACCTGGACGGAACCCTGCTGGACTCGGCCGGCCGGATCAGCGCGCGCACCCGCGCGGTGATCGGCCGGCTGCGGGAGGCGGGCTGGCTGCTGGTGCTGGCCACGGCGCGGCCGGTACGGGCGGTCCGGCCGATCGTCGCCGAACTCGGCCACCAGGCGGTGGTGGTGTGCGGCAACGGCTGCCTCACGTACGACTTCGCAGCCGAGGCCGTGGTCGACTACCGGCCGGTGACGACGGAACGCGTCCGGCACGCGCTCGATGTGCTGCGACGGCACGAACCGACCGCCCGGATGGGCGCGGAACGCCATCTGGAATTCCTGCTGGAGCACCGGTTCCACGTCCCGGCGTTCGACGCCCTGGACGCGATACGGATGGACGCCCTCGACACCGCCCTCGACCACACCGGCGTCGGGAAACTCCTGGTCCAGCTCGACGGCGACGCCCTCGACTACCGCGCCCGGATCGCCGCCCGCCTGCCGGAGGGGTACGAGATCACCGCCTCGGGCTCCGCGTTCTGCGAGATCACCGTGGAAGGCGTCACGAAGGCCTCGGCCCTCCGCCGCATCGCGCACGCCCACGGCTTCTCCGCCGCGGACGTCGTCGCCCTCGGCGACATGCCCAACGACCTCCCCGCCCTCGCCTGGGCCGGCACAGGAGTGGCCGTGGCCAACGCCCATCCCGAGGTACTGGCCGCCGCCGACTTCGTCACGCTCTCGAACGACGAGGACGGCGTGGCCCACCATGTGGAGTTCCTGCTCGACGGCGGTCTCTGAGCACGCGCCACACACGGCGCGGGCGGCTGAAACCCTACCTTGCGTACCACTGGTAACGACGCCTACGGTCAACGCACTTGAGGAACGGGAGGGAACCATGGAGAGCAACAGGGCACCCGAGGACGACACCCGGGCCAAGCCGGAGATCAAGAAGGTCGCCGTCAAGGACGAGGCCAGGAAGCGCGACCGCCTCACCATCGAGAAGCGGCCCGCGTCCTGAGCGGGCGGGCGTCGGTGTCCGGCGTGGCACCTCGGACGCCGGACATCGACGCCCCGTCCCCGCCCCGCGAGAAGAGGACCGCATGCGCGTTCATCTGGTGACCATGCCCTGGCAGCCCATCGACCTGCCGTCCCTCCAGATCGGCCTGCTGCACGCCCTCCTCACCCGTACCCGCCCCGGCGACGAGGTCCGCGAGTTCCACGGCTCGCTCCGCTGGGCCGAGTTCCTGCTCGACCGCACCGACGGCCTGCTGCGGCCCGCCGACCACGTCGAGGTCGGCAGCGACTCGATCTTCGACGGGCTCGGCGACTGGGTCTTCTCCGGCGTGCTGTACCAGGACCCCGACTGGGGCGTCGCGACCCTCGCCGCGTACGCGGAGCGACGCGGCATCCCCGTCGACAAGGCGCACGCCATGCGCGTGCACGCGGCGGAGTTCGTCGCCCGCAGTGCCGTGGAGATCCTCGTCGACGAGCCGGACGTCGTCGGTTTCACCAGCACGTTCATGCAGAACGTCGCCTCGCTCGCGCTCGCCGCCGAGCTGAAGCGCCGACGCCCCGGCCTCACCGTGGTCTTCGGCGGCAGCAACTGCGACGGCCCGATGGGCCATGCCCTGCACCGCAACCATCCCTTCGTCGACCACGTGGTGCGCGGCGAGGGCGAGTACGCGTTCCCCGCGCTCCTCGGCCACCTCGACGCCGGCACCGCGCCCCGCGACGTGCCGGGCCTGTGCTGGTGGGACGACGGGACCTCGCGGGCGAACGAGGAGTCTCGGCGTACGGTCGCCCCGCTCGACATCCCGTCCCCCGACTACGACGTCTGGGCCGCCGAGGTTGAGGCCTCTCCGGTCGCCCAGTACGTGCGGCCGAAGCTGGTCGTCGAGGGGGCGCGCGGCTGCTGGTGGGGCGAGAAGCATCACTGCACGTTCTGCGGGCTCAACGGCTCGGCGATGGCCTTCCGCGCGAAGCCCGGCGCGCGGCTGTGGGACGAGGTCGACCGGCTCGTCAGGCGGCACCGGATCCTCGACGTGGTCACCGTCGACAACATCATCGACATGGCGTACTTCACGGACTTCCTGCCGCGGGCCGCCGACAGCGGCTGGGACCTGCTCATGCACTACGAGGTCAAGTCCAACCTCACGCCCGAGCAGTTGGCGCTGCTCGCCCGGTCGGGCGCGGTCCACATCCAGCCGGGCATCGAGAGCCTCAACAACCGCGTCCTCGGGCTCATGGACAAGGGTGTCACCGGCTCGCGCAACGTCCGCACGCTGCGCGAGTGCGCGGATCTGTCGCTGACCTGCACGTGGAACTACCTGTACGGATTCCCCGGGGAGACCGCGGCGGACTACGACCCGGTCGTCGCGCAGTTCCCCGCGCTGGTCCACCTCCAGCCGCCGGGCGGCGCGTTCCGCATCCAACTGGAGCGCTTCAGCCCGCACTTCGCCGACCCGGCGCTGGGCTTCGCGGAGCGCAGCCCGGCCGAGATGTACCGGCACGTGTACGACCTGCCCGAGGACGAACTCTGCGATCTGGTCTACCTGTTCGACACTCCGCCGCGCGGCGTCGACGGCCCGGCGGAGGAGCGGCTGGCGCGGGCGGTGGCCGACTGGCGGGCCGGGCACGCCGGTTCGACGCTGCTGATGGAGTCGGACGAGGACGGCGACGTACTGGTGCACGACCGGCGGACCGGCTGGCCCCGCCGGACGCACCGGCTGTCCGGCTGGGAGGCCGCGGCGTTCCGGCATTTGGAGCACGGCCGTTCCGGTCCTGCCCTGCACCGGCTGCTCGCCGAGGAGGGGCAGGAGATCGCTGCGGACCGGGTCACGGAGTGGTTGGACGAGGGGGTCGCGCTGGGGCTGCTGTTCTTCGACGGCCGCTCGTACGTGACGCTGCCGCTGCGGAACGCCCCGATCGGCGCGCCCGCGGAAGACATCGAGGCGGTGACCGCATGAACACCACCCTGCCGCTCGGCGCGGGCGGCCGGGCCACTGTGGAGGCGGTGCGTCTGCTGCGCGAGTGCCAGAGCGCGGCGCGCACGGTCCGCTGGGTCCCGGACACCGAGGCCCTGCCCTTCGACGCCTCGCTGCTGCACCATCTCCCGCCGCCGGAGTCGGGCGACGCCGCGCGGGCGTGGCGGTCCCGGTACGCGTACGGCCTGTTCTACCACCGGCGCGGCCCGGACTTCGTGACGGTGATGGACCGCCGCGACCCCGCCGCCTCGGCCCGCTTCACCCTCGACCAGCCGTCGCTGCTCGACGCGTTCCTCGCCGTCCAGGAGCCCACCGAGCTCGACGGGCTCGGCCCGGCCGGGCGCGAGGCGGTCGAACTGCTCGCGGACGAGCGGCTCGTCCTGGTCACGGACGGCTGGGCGGTGGCCCTGCCGCCGCGGCTGCGCCGCTGGCCCGTCCCCTGCACGAGCGTCTGATCGGTGGGGTCGTCGCCCGTCCCGCCCGCGTCGACGACCGGCGCCGCCGACGGCGACGGTCCGGGCGGTCGCGGCGGACGCGGCGGTCACGCGCCGTGGCGGGAGCTGCGCCGGCACCGCCCGTTCCTGCTGCTCTGCGGCGAGCAGGCGGCCAGCTCGGTCGGCCGGCAGATCACCGCACTGGCACTGGCGCTGCTGGCGGTGACCCGGCTGCACGCGGGCCCGTTCGGGGCGTCGGCGCTGCTGGCCCTGACGTACCTCCCCGGCGCCGTACTCAGTCCGTTCGCCGGCGTGCTCGCGGACCGGGCCCGGCTGCGTGCCCTGGCCGTCACGCTCACGTCGCTCCAGGTGGTGGTCGTCGGCTCGGTCCCGGTGGCCGGGGCGATGGACCGGCTCGGTCTGCCCCAGTTGTACGTGGTGGCCGCGCTGTCGGGCGCGCTGACCTGGACGCTCGCGGTGGCCCTGCAGGCGGCGCTGCCCCGGGTCGTGCCGCCGGAGCGGCTGCTCGCCGGCAACTCGGCGCTGACCGGGGCGCGCACGGCGGGTCAGATCGGCGGGCCCGCGCTGGGCGGTGTCCTCGTCGGATTCGCCGGGGCGGCGCCCGCCCTCCTGGCGGCGGCGGCCGCGTACGCCGTCGAGGCCGCGCTGCTGTTCGCGCTGCCCGCGTCGCTGAACCGGCCGGCCGTGCCGGCGGCGGCCCGCGGCCCGCGCTTCGCGGCGCTCTGCGAGGGGTTCGCGGTGGTGCGGGCGGAGCCGGTGCTGCGCCGGCAGGTCCTCGCGGGCGCCGGGTTCAACCTCGGCAGCGGGGCCGCGGACGCGCTCTTCGTGCTGTACGCAGGCCGGGAACTCGCTCTGGCTCCCTGGCAGTTGGGCACGGTGTACGCGACGTTCAGCGTGGCCACCGTCGGCGGGGTGGCGCTGGCGGGCCGGTTCGCGACGTCGATCGGGCTGTACCGGGCGACCCGGATCTGCGCCCTGGTCGCGGCGCTCTCGATCTTCCTGGTCCCGGCGGCCTCGCTGGGTCTCGCCTTCCCGGCCCTGCTCGCGTACCAGCTGGTCTTCGGCGGCATGGCGACCGTCTGGGCCATCTCCATGACGACCACCCAGCAGCTGATCGCCCCGCCCCGGCTGCAGGGCCGGGTCGCGGGCTTCGCCCAGGCGGCGCTGCTGGCCACGGTGCCGGTCGGTGCGCTGTCCGGGGGCGCGCTGGCGGCCTGGGCGGGCAGCGCCCCGGTGCTGACCGGCGCGGCGGCGACGGCGCTGCTGGCCGCCGCCTCGTTCTGGCTCCCGCACCGCACCGCGACGGGGCCACGGCCGGACGAGCCGCCCACGGGGTGACTCCCGGCGGGGCTGTGCGCCCCGCCGGGGGATGCGTCAGACGACGCCGGAGTCCGTGATGACGATGTTCTTGGAGGTACGGCCGGCCGGCCGGCTGCCGAGCGCCTCGATCGCCTTGACGACGTCCATGCCCTCGACGACCTCGCCGAAGACGACGTGCTTGCCGTCCAGCCAGGGGGTGAGGACGGTGGTGACGAAGAACTGCGAGCCGTTCGAGTTCGGACCCGCGTTCGCCATGCTGAGCAGGCCCACACGGTCGTGCTTCAGCTGGAAGTTCTCGTCCGGGAACTTCTCGCCGTAGATGCTCTTGCCGCCGGTACCGTTCTGGTTGGTGAAGTCACCGCCCTGCAGCATGAACTCGGGGATGACCCGGTGGAACGGGGAACCCTTGTAGCCGTAGCCGTTCTCGCCGGTGGCCAGCTCGCGGAAGTTGCGGGCCGTCTTGGGGACGACGTCGTCGTACAGCTTGAACTCGATGCGGCCGAGCGGCTCACCGTCCGCGGACACCTCGAAAAACACGTTCTGGCTCATGCGCTGCTCCTCTGGGATTCGAATGGTCGGGCACCACAATAAGAGACGGCGTCAGGACCACCCGGCACCGGACCGCCCACTCAGGACGAACGGGGCCGAAGGAGGGACGCCTCCCGCGCACCGGGCCTGACCAGGATCTTGATGTGCTCGGCCGGGTCGGCGAGCGCCGCGAACGCGTCGGGTACCCCGTCGAGGCCGACCTCATCCGTGATCAGGCCCGCCGCGTCGACCGTCCCCGCGGCGATCCGCCGCAGCGTCTTCGGGAACTCCTCCGGCGGGTAGGCCAGGCACATCGCGATGACTGCGTCGCCCGGACCAGAATGCTCGACGCCCTGCTGTACGCCGTCCCGCCCCGCACCCGGAGCGGGTAGGGCCCCAGGGGCGCGGCCCGGCCTGCCGGCCCCCGCACCCTCACCCCGGGTGCCGGGTCGTCAGCGCCTGCCCCACCAGGCCCGGTTCTGGGCCGTGCGGATGTCGGTCACACCGGCGAGACCGCCTGTCGACGGCCCGCTGTGGGGCTGCACCCGCTTCAGCTGAGCCCGCCAGGGACCGTCCGCCATCTCCAGGTGCACGATGAGCGGGCCCTCGGGGAGCGGTACGGCCTCCCGCCGCTTGCCGATCTCGTTGACGACATTGTCGTCCTCGGGAAGGGTCGTCGGGTCGTCGTGCCCCGCCAGTTCGTAGAGGTTGACGATGAGGTTGTCGTCGCCGCGGTAATGCAGGACCAGGTCGGCCGTTCCTCCTGTGTGCAGGAGGACGTCGGGGCCGCCGCCCACCAGCTCTTCCTCCGTCAGGCGCGCCGCGGCGGCCAGCGGCAGGACCCGGAGCTGCCAGGGGCCTTCCGCCTTCAGCTGCAGACGCAGACGTCCGTTGCCGGGGACGTGGGTGAGCACCCGGCCCTGGAAGTTCTCCTCGGTGCTGTTGACGAGGGTGTCGCCCTCCTTGTTGAACCGCGTGAGGGGCCAGAGGCCCGTGTATCCGTCGCCCCGGATGGCGAGTTCGACCACGACCGGTCCCGGGGGCAGCCCGTCCACGGTGATCACGTCGTTGTCCCGGCCGGTCTGCGTGTACGGCTCGAAGACCGCGCCGAACGACCGGTCCGGCACGGCCGCCTCCGGCACGGGCGGTGCGGCCACGGGCGCGGACAGCGGGGCCGGAGCCGGAGCGGGGACCTGGAACGGAGCCGGGGCAGGGGCCGGGGGCGGCGCTTGGAAAGCCGGGGGCGGGAACGCAGCCGGAGGAGCCGGAGGCGGGGCCTGGAAAGCCGGGGGCGGCGCCTGGAAAGCCGGAGGCGGGGGCCGGAACGCGGCCGGAGCCGGAGGCGGGGGCTGGAACGCGGCCGGAGCAGGAGCCGGGGCCCGGAACGGAGCCTGGGCCGGTGGTGGCGCCGGGACCTGGAACGGAGCCGGGGCCGGCGCCGGAGCCTGGAACGGGACCGGGCCCGCGCCCGGCATCGGTGCCGCGTGCGCCTCCTCGGCCACGTCCACGCCGTGGTCCGCCGCCAGGCCGGCGAGGCCGTTCAGATAACCCTGACCCACCGCGCGGAACTTCCAGCCCCCCGCGCGCCGGTACAGCTCGGCGAGCACCATGGCCGTCTCACCGCCGGCGTCGGTCACGTCGTACCACACGACCGACGTGCCGTCCGGCGCGAACGCCTCCACGGACAGCCCGTGGACGTCCCGCATCGCGCCGCTCTCCGTCGACCCGACGACGAGGACACGCTCGATGCCCTCCTCGATCGCGGTGAGTGTGGCCTCCAGCCACACGGTGCCGCTCTCTTCCCCCAGCAGCCGCACGGCGCCCGACGGATGGACCGGCGCACCGTGGAACACGGTGTCCGCGTCCCCCCGGACCCGGCCCTTCTCCGTCAGCAGCAGCGCCGTCACGTCCACCCCGGTCCGCACCGCGATCCGCAACGGCACGGTCGGGACGAAGGCATTGCCCCCCTTGATCATTTCCCCTCCCCTGAATCGATCATCCACGTGAATCCGTGGATCGATCACCAAGGATCTTGCGGCCTTCGGGGCTCGCGGGACAAGACACGCGTGACGCATCGCCGGCCGGTGCCGCGTCCTACGGCCCCTGGGGGGTGGGGGACGTCACGACGCGCGCCCAGCGCTCCGTCAGGCGGCCCCAGTCGGCGCGCAAGGTCGGTTCGGCCGCTTCCACCGTGCGGAGCACCTCGTCGGGGTCGAGGCCCAGTTCGCGTACGGGGGTGTCGTCGGCGCGGCCCCACTGGGCGATGTCCGGCGCCAGTACCTCCGGGTGGAACTGCACGCCCCACACCCTGCCGCCCAGCCGGTACGCCTGGTGGGTGCAGCGGTCGCTGGTGACGAGGGGGACCGCGCCCTCGGGGAGCGTCTCGGTCTCCTCCCAGTGCCACTGGACGGCGTGGAGCCGGTCGGAGAGGTTCGCGAAGAGCGGGTCCGCAGAGGCCTCTTGAAGGAGCGTCAGTTCGACGAGGCCGACCTCCGGGTGGGCGGCGTGGCCGACCTTGCCGCCGCACGCGGCGGTGAGGAGTTCCATACCGAGGCAGATGCCCAGGGTGGGCAGGTCGCGGGCGACGGCCTGCCGCAGGAGTTCGCGTACCCGCGGGAGCCAGGGGGCGCGTTCGTCCTCGTACGGGCCCATGGACCCGCCGAGCACCAGCAGCGCGTCATGCTCGTCGAGGCCGGTGGGCAGCGGGTCGCCGCGCCAGGGGCGGCGCAGGTCGAGCCGGAGCCCGGCCTCCGTCAGCCGCTCCCCCACCATCGCCGGGCCCGTGCCGTCCTCGTGCTCGACGACGAGCACCACCGGGGCGCTCACAGGCGTCCCGCCTCGACGATGCGCCGCAGGAAGGCCCGCGTCCGCTCCTCCTGAGGGTCGCCGAATATCTGCTCGGGCGGCCCTTCCTCCAGGAGCACGCCCTGGTGCAGGAAGCACACCTTGCTCGACACCTCCCGTGCGAAACCCATCTCGTGCGTGGCCAGCAGCATGGTCATGCCACCATCGGCCAGTTCCCGGACGATGGCGAGGACTTCGGCGACCAGTTCCGGGTCGAGCGCCGAGGTGATCTCGTCCAGGAGCAGGGCGCGCGGCCCGGTGGCGAGGGCTCGCACGATGGCGACGCGCTGCTGCTGTCCGCCGGAGAGCCGGTCCGGCAGCGCGTCCGCCTTGTCGGCGAGGCCGACGCGGGCGAGCAGGGCGCGGGCCCGGTCCTCGGCCTCCTCGCGCGGGACGCCGCCGACCCGCATCGGGGCGAGCGCGACGTTGCGCAGGACGCTCATGTGCGGGAAGAGGTTGAAGTGCTGGAAGACCATGCCGACGTCGCGGCGGAGCCGGTCCACGTCGGTGCCGCGGCCGGACGAGACCTCGCCGCCGACCCTGATCTCGCCGCCGTCGATGTCCTCCAGGGCGTTGATGCAGCGCAGCAGCGTGGACTTGCCGCTGCCTGAGGCGCCGATGAGGGTGACGACCTGATGCTGCTCGACGTCCAGCTCGATCCCGCGGAGGACCGGGTGGGTGCCGTAGCTCTTGTGCACGGTGTCGATTTCGATGAAGGGCATGTCAGGCCTCCTTTCCGCGCTTGTTCTCGCGGGCCACGAGCCGGTCGACCAGCCGGGCCTGCGGGATGGTGATGACGACGAAGAGCAGTGCGACCACGGTCACCGAGGAGAGGTTGAAGTGGTTCGAGGCGTAGATCTTCGACTGGTTGAAGGCGTCGATGGTGCCGATGACGTTCACCAGCGCGGTGTCCTTCTGCAGGCTGATGAAGTCGTTGAGCAGCGGCGGGACGACGCGCCGGGTGGCCTGCGGCAGCACCACGTGGCGGAGCGTGGCGCCCTGGGAGAGGCCCAGCGAGCGGGCGGCCGCGGTCTGGCCGGGGGCGATGGACTCGATGCCGGCGCGGAAGACCTCGGCGACGTACGCCCCGTAGGTGAGGGTGAGGGCGAGGATCGCGAACCAGACCGGGCTGAGGGAGCTGAGGAGCGGGACCTCGGCGAGCGGCAGGCCGAAGCCGATGAGGTAGATGATGATGATCGCCGGTACGGCCCGGAAGCCGTCGATGTAGCCGGTGGCGAGCAGCCGCAGGGGGCGCCCGGCGCGGCCCGGGGCCATCCGGGCAAGGGCGAGGGCGAGTCCCCAGACGAGGATCAGCAGTTGGGCGACGACGGCGATGAAGAGGTTGGTGCCGAAGGCGGCGGCGATCTCGGTGATGCTGAGGCCGATGACGTCGCCGTCGAAGAAGGTGCGCTGGACGGCGCGGTCGTTGGCCAGGACGAACCACACCCCGCCGAGGAGGCAGAGCGCGACCAGGCACCAGCCGAGGACGGTCCGGGCGTCCTCGCGGGCCTCGGCGGTCAGGCGCCGGGCGTCGGCCCTGCGCTCCTCCGCCCAGGCGGTGGCGGCGTCCCGGCCCGCGCGCAGGGCGCGCACGGCGGGCCGCAGCAGCGGCAGTACGGCGACGGTCACCGCGAGCGCGCCGGCGCCGGCCGTCATTGCGCCGCCGGGCAGGGCGTCGCGTACGGACCAGGCGGTGGCCGCGGCGAGGGCGGCGACGGCGAGGATGCCGGCCGTCGCGCCGAACGCGAGCGGCAGGGCCGGCCGGGGCGGGGTCACGGCGCGCGGCGCCGCGGTCCCCTCGGTCTTCGACAGGTCGGAGGTCAGGTCGGAGGTCAGGCTCACTTCGCGCTCCAGACGGGGATCGCGGCCGGGTCGCCACCGAAGGCCTCGGCCAGGTAGGTGGTGGCGAGCGTGTTCAGGGTGCCGTCCTTGCGCATCTGCTCGATGGCACCGTTGATCGCCGCGGCGTTCTTGCTGCCCTTGGGGTAGAGGGCGCCGTACGACTCGCCGGTGGCGTACTGGCCGATGACGGCGAGCTTGCCCTTCGACTCCCTGGCCTTGCCGAGCACGATGGCGACGTCGGTGAGGGCCGCGTCGATCTGGCCGGCCTGCAGGGCGGCCTGGAGCTCGACGTCGCCTGCGAAGACCTTCGGCTCGTCCTTGGGCTTCAGCGTGTTCCGCACGAAGTCGGCGCCGGTGGTGCCCTGCTTGACGCCGAGCCGCTTGGTGCCGATGTCCGCCTGGGTGACGGGGGCGTCGGCCTTCACCAGGACGCCGATGTTGGAGTCGAAGTAGGGGGCGGAGAAGTCCACGACCTTGCGCCGCTCGTCGGTGATGGAGATCTCGGCGAGGGCCAGGTCGAAGCCGTCGGTCTTGCCGGCGACCAGCGCGTCGAAGGAGACGTTGCGGACGGTGAGCCGGTCCAGGCCGGCGCGGTGGGCGATGTTCGCGGCCATGCAGAACTCGTAGCCGCTGTCGATCTGCGCGACCGTGTCGCCGTCCCACCAGCCGGGGCTGGGCAGGTCGCCGACGACGGTCAGGGTGCCGTCCTCGACGGTGTCGAGCGCGATGGACCCCTTCTCGCCGGTCACCTCGCAGTCGCCATAGGTCCCGGAGCCCTTGGAGTCGGTGGTGTGGGCGGTGGATCCGCCGCCCACCGCACCGCCGCCGCAGGCGGTGAGCGCGGTGAGCAGCAGGGCGGTGAGTACGGGCACTGCGGGCATGCGGAAGCTGCGCATGGAGCGCTCCTCGGGGTTCGTCGTCTCGGGGTGTGCGATACGGTGCCCAAAACGTTTTGGGCGCGTCAAGACCCGCAGCTCAAAGAAACCAAAACGTTTTGGGCGACAGGCCTTGGAGCGGGGCTCCGCGTCTGCCAGCCTTGACCCGTACGGCACCCACACGGAGGGACCAGCACCAGATGACCAGCGGGGGAACGAAACGGGACCGCCCGTCCGGACGCCGGACGGGCATCCGCGATGTGGCCCAGGCCACCGGCCTGTCCATCACCACCGTCTCGCACGCGCTCAGCGGCAAGGGCCAGATCGCCGCGGCCACCCGCGACCGGGTGCTGCGGGCCGCCGAGGAGCTCGGCTACCGCCCGGACCCGGTCGCCCGCGGGCTGGTCTCGGGGCGTACCGGCATCCTGGGCCTGGCCGTCGGCCATATGACCGGCAAGCCCTGGGAGGGCACCTACCGGCCCTACTACGCCGCCTTCTCCGCCGGGGCCTCCATGGCGGCGGTCGAGCGCGACTACGCGCTCGTGGTCGTCCCCGGCGACCCGGTGTCGGGCCTGTGGGCCCGGGTCCCGATGGACGGTCTGATCGTCGTCGACCCGGTGCGGGACGATCCGCTGCTGGCGGACTGCGCCCGCCGCGGGCTTCCGGTGGTCACCGACGGGCGCCCCATCGACCCCGGGTACGAGCACGTGCCGACCGTCGAGAGCGATCTGGAGCGGGGCATGGCCGACGTCCTCGACCACCTGCGCGACGCGGGGGCGCGCCGCGTCGGGCTGCTGTCCGGCTCCGAGCCGGACGCGTACACCGAGGACAGCGAGCGCCTCTACCGCGAGTGGTGCGCGGGGGCGGGTCAGGAGCCGCTGATCGACGCTCCGGCCGCATCGGAGGAGCCGATCGAGGCGGCCCTGCGCCTGCTGTCGCACCCCGACCGCCCCGACGCCGTCCACGGCCTCAACGAGACGTACGGGCAGGCCCTGTTGGCCGCGGCCCGCCGGCTGGAGCTGACCATCCCGGACGACCTCCTGGTCAGCGTGATGCGCGAGACCGACCAGTCGGGCACGGCCGAGGACTGGTCCCTCCCCCTGACCACCCTCAGCCTGGACGCCCGCCGCCTGGGGACGGAGGCGGTGAGCCTCCTGATCGACGTCCTCGACGGCCGCCCGCGGCGCGAGGTCACGGTGCCGTGCGCGGTGGTGCCGCGGGCCTCGACGCGACGCGACGCCGGGGGCTCGTCCGCGGGTTCGCGGGCGTAGCGGAGGACCCGGCGAAGGCGCGGCCGGGGGTCTGACGCCGTGACAGCCCGAAAGGGCAAGGGCGGGCGTGTGGGCGGCTGCCCTCGCAGGCGTGCGAGGGGCGCGCGGCATGGCCCAGCATGGGGTGCGGAAGGGGTGAGGGGTCCGTGGTCAACTGCGCCGAGTGCGGGAACCGGGCTGAGCCCGGCGAGCAGTTCTGCGGGTCCTGCGGAGCGTTCCTCGAGTGGGCGCGGCCGAATACCCCGGCAGCCGCAGCCCCGGCGGGGCCGGAGGCGGCCGCCCGACGGCCGGAGACCGCTGCCGGAGGGCCGGAGGCCACCGCCCGAGGTGCGGAACCCGCAGCTCCGGACGCCGCCGGCCGAAGTGCGGAATCCGCGCCCCCGGAGAGCCGCCCGGCCGTCCCGCCGATGCCCACCACCCCGCCCCTGCGCGCCGTACAGCCTCAGGTCGAGGAGCCCGGGCGTCCGGCACCGCCGCCGTCCCGGGACCGGGGCGCCGCCGAGCCACCGCTCCAGGCAGGGGACCTCATCTGCGGCCAGTGCGGCAGCGGGAACGTGGCGACCCGGCGCTACTGCCGACGCTGCGGGGCCTCCCTCGCGGACGCCCCCGTCGTACCCAAGCCCCCTTGGTGGCGACGCCTGTTCACGCGCCGCGCCAAGCGGTCGCCCGTCGCCGGGGAGCGGCCGGCTCGCCGGCAGTGGCGGCGGCCCCGGTTCGTCCTGCCCCTCCTGGTCCTCGTCGCCCTCGGCGCGGCCGGGTACGTCTTCCGCGCCGAGGCGGGCCGCGCGGTGGAGGCCGTACGGGACCGGACGTCGAAGACCGAGCAGGTGCACGCGACGAAGGTGACGGCGTCGAGTGCCCGGCGGCAGCACCCGGCCGCCCTCGCGGTGGACGGGACCACAGACAAGCACTGGACGCCCGCGCGGCCCGGGGCCGCCGAAGGGGAGTACCTGGAGGCCTCCTTCGCCGCACCGATCCGCCTGCTCGACCTCGTCGTCCACCCCGGCGGCTCCCCGGTGGCCGAGAAGTTCCTCACCCAGGCACGGCCCGCCGGCCTGGAGGTGACCGTGACCTCGAGCGACGGCCGCACGACCGTCCGGACCGTCCGGCTGGCCGACGTACCCGGCCCGCAGCGCTTCCACCTGCCCGTCAGCGAGGCCGTCCGTGTCCGGCTGACGGTCAGGGGCGCGTACGGGGCACAGCCCGACCGGTATCTCGCCGTCGCCGAGGTGGAGTTCTTCAAGCGGCGCTGAGGGCACGAGCTACTGAACGCCCAGGGCGTCCAGCATCTGTGCGTGCCGACGCTCCGCGTGCCGGGCCGCCACCGGGTCACCGGCCTGCCGGTGGGCGGCGATCAGCAGCCGCCACACCGCGTCCTGGAAGGGGTCCAGGGACAGGGCGTGCGTGGCGGCGGCCACCGCCGCCTCGGCGCGGTCCCGGCCGAGTTCCACCTCGGCCAGCGTGTGCGCCGCCTGCACGGCCTGATTGCGGTACCGCTCACGGATCGGCACCACCCACTCCGCCGGGCCGTCCTCCGGCAGCAACTCCCCGGTGTAGAGCCGCAGCGCCCGCCCCAGCGCCCCCGCCGCCCGCTCCGCGTCCCCGTGCGCGGCGGCCCGTACGCCCTCCCCGGCCGCCGCCTCGAAGGCCCGCACATCACAGCTGCCCCCGGGCTCCAGTACGAGCATGTACGCCTCGCCCGACCGCACCAGCATCTGGGACCGCCCCCGGTCGTTGCCCGGCTCCAGGACGGTCCGCAGGGCCGAGACCGCGACCTGCAGCCCGCGGCCGGCCGTGCGGGCGGGGCTCTCCGGCCACAGCGCGGCCATCAGCGCCTCCCGGTGGACGGGCCGGCCCGCGTGGACGGACAGCAGCCGGGCCAGTGCCCGGACCCGCGGCCGGGCGCGGCTCCAGTCCAGCGGCCGGCCGGCCAGCGTCGCCTCGTACCGGCTGAAGCAGCGCAGCGACAGCGGCGCGGCCTGGTCGGCGAAGGCGTGGTTCGTGACGACGGCGGGCCGGGCGGCCGGCCCGCAGCGCCGGGCCAGATGCGCCCGGAGCAACGGCACGTCGGCGTCCAGGCCGTACTCCTCCGCCAACTCCGGCAGTTCGGGTCCGGCGGCCCCCGGGGCGCGTTCCATCAGGTGCGCCAGCCGGGGCGGCAGCACCCCCAGCACCTCCCTGTCCAGGTAGGTGCGCAGGGCGGCCGAGTCCAGCGGGTCGCGGCCCGCCAGCACCGCGGGCGCGCTGAGCTTGAACAGCGCGGGCCAGCCGTGGGTGAGTTCGGCCAGCCTCCCGGCGACCTCGGGGGCGTCGGCGAACGACGCCGCCATCTCACTCGTGTGCAGGCGCAGTTGACGTGCACTCAGCACCGGTGTCTCGGCCAGTTCCAGTCGGGTGAGGTTCAGTGCGGGCATCCGGCGGCCCGACAGGATCAGCCGCAGGTTCGGCGGTGCCAGCAGGGCCAGTTCCTCCAGTACGACCTCGGCCGGGGTGCCGTGCACGTGCTGGGCGCCGTCCACGAGCAGCAGGACGGGATCCGCGCACCGTTCGACGGCCAGCAGGACGGACTCCACGGAGACCGGGTCGGCCACCTCCAGTTGCCGCCCGAGCCTGGCGAGCAGCGCATGCACCCCGAGCGTGTCCCGCGACGGCCGCCAGTGCAGCACCCTCCCGGGGAAGGCGTCCGCGGCGTACGCGAGCAGGGTGGTCTTGCCGTATCCGGCAGGCGCGACGACCAGGGTCAGGGGCGCCGTCCCCCGAGCGAGCACCGGCACCAGCCGCTCGCGCACCGTTCCGCGCATGAGGCCTCTTCCCCCGACGGAAGCCAACGTTCGTTCTCACTCTCCGCATTTGAGCAGTAACTCAATACTCCATCCGGACCTCGCGGTGCAAGAGCTGTGCGCCTTCGGTGCAGACAGGCGCACGTTTGTGCCGATGCCGTGGACGGCCCCTAGGGCGAACCGGGGATCACCTCGACGGTGAACGGCATGTGCACCGGGCGGTTGCGGGCCACGAAGGCCGACACGGCCGCCACGTCCACCGTCGCCGCGTCCGGACCCCGCAGCCGCACGGTCAGGCGCGGTTCCGCCGTCCCCGGGAGCGGGGTCCGCGCGGTCGCCGACCAGACCGTGCCGCCGCTCTCCTCGATCTCGGGGGTGATCCCGAACGTCCGGTGGATCTGCTCCGCCAAGCCCTGCGCGGTCCCCCGGGAGGCGTGCCCGCGCACCGCGCCGCGCACCTCGCCCTCCGCGCCCACCCAGGCCGCGAGCAGCGCCAGGAGGTCCTCGGGGGCCAGGCGCGGATCGAAGTACGCGGGCAGGCTGTCGAGCACCGCCTGCACGGGCGCCAGCACTTCGTCGAGCCCCTCCGTGAGCCGCTGGACGAAGTCGTCGTCGGCGTACACGCCCGGCAGTTGGAGCCCCAGCGGATGCCGGGTCCGGAGCCCGGGCACGATCCGGCGCTCACTCACGGCCCCGCCCCTCGTCGCTCATCCCACGTCCACCCGCACCTGGTGGTCGTAGCTGAACACCAGCGACCCCGCGTCCAGCGCGATCCGGTCCGCGGGTTCGCCACGCCGCCGGGTCTCGAGGTCCGCGGGGAAGAGGCGCACACTCTCCACCGCCTCCACCCCCGCGACCTGTTGCAGCACCGCGAACACCTCCCCGCTGTGCACGGCACGCCCGAACGGCCAGCCGTCCCCGCCGGGCCCGCCCGTGAGCGGGTTCAGATGCCGGTACAGGGCGGACAGCGCGGTCCGCTGCACCCGGGCGACCGGGATGCCGGGCGCCGCCCGGAGCACCGCGACCACGGTCACGCCCTGGTAGTACGGCGGCTCGACGACCAGCCGGGCGCCCAGCACACGCCGCTCGTCCAGATGCCCGGCGACCCCGGCCAGCAGCTCCGGCGGGCAGGCCATCCGCCCGAACTCCAGGCGCCCTTCGCCGTCGTCCTCGGCGGCGGGCACCAGCAGCACCCGGACCCCACCCGCGCCGGCGTCCACGCACCGCACCCGGGCGACCTCGGGGGCCGCCTGCCGGGCCAGGTACTCGTAGTCCTCGGCCGTCACCGCCCGCTCCCGGGTACGCAGCGCCAGCGCGCCGCGCAGGCGGGCGTTCGCCACGTCCTCGCCGTCGACGCCGCCGCTCGCCGCCCTCCGGTTCTCCACCCGGGCGATGTACGGGATCGAGCTGCGCAGGACGGCGAGGGCGCGGCGTGCCACGTTGCCGCGCCGGCCGCCGCCCGCGAGGTACGCGCGCACCCGCACCGGAACGCCCCTCGCGGGGACCGCTCCGTACTGGCGCAGGGTGCCGTCGGCCTCCCGCACCGCGGGGCCGAAGCTCACCTCGCCGGTGCTGCGGTCCAGCCGTACATGCCGGTCCAGGGGGCCGGACTCCCCGAAGTGCTCGACCTCGGTCCACGGCGCCCATTCCCCGTCGGGCCCCGCCGTCTCCACGACGAACGGAGGGCCGCCCGCCACCACCGGGGCGCGGTCCAGCGCGAACGTCTGGGCGGGCAACCCCTCGGACGTGCCGAGGAGTTCCTCGCCCGCCCGCTCGGCGTTCACGGCAGGGGCGGTCCCCCCGATGGTGAACACCTCGGCGGCCAGCAGCTCCGGGGTGGCCGAGTACGTGCGCTGCCCCGCGACCGGGGCCTGGACGACGCACCGCAGCCAGCCGGCCCGCTGCCTGGCCTCCACGGAGGCGAGGTGCCCGGCGGGCAGCTGGATCAGCACGTCGCCGGGCCGGTTGAAGCCGCCCGTGCCGTCTCGGTCGACCTCGCAGCGGGTCCAGCCCTCGCCCGTCCACGCCTCCCAGGCCAGCGGCGGGTGTTCGGGGTCGATGCCGTGGCCGGCGACCGGGAAGTCGAGCCGCAGCGCGACCACGCAGGACGGCGCGGCCTGCGAGAGGCCGAAGAGCAGCGCGTCGCCCGGGCGGGGCACGCCGGAGAAGCAGGGCACCCCGCGTCCGGCGGCCAGCTCGGGGCCCCGGTCGGCGGCGACGGCGCCGGGCTCCCCGCCCGCGACGGCGAGGACGGCCAGTTCCACGGGCACGACGGCCAGTTCCCCGACCGTGGAGAAGACCACGGCCTCCTCGGTCTCGGTGCGGTGCGTGGCGACCTCGGTCCCCTCCCACACCCGCACCGTCTGGGCCTGCGGCGCCGACAGCCAGAAGGTGACGTCGGTACGGGCGGCCGCGGGCGGGTGGAGGGTGAGCCCGATCAGGTCGAGGAACGCCAGGTGGTTCTTGTCCGGGACCCGGTTCAGCCGGTAGATCAGCTGGTCGGTCATGTGCGCGAAGGCCTCGATGAGCGTGACGCCCGGGTCGGAGACGTTGTGGTCGCTCCACTCGGGACAGCGCTGCTGGACCATCCGCTTGGCCTCGTCGACGAGATCCTGGAAGCGCCGGTCGTCGAGATTGGGCTCGGGCAGTGTCACCGGTCCCCCGCCTCTCCGCCGCCGTCCGCGGCCGCGCCGTCGTGCGCGGGGATCACGTAGAACGGGAAGACCAGGTTCCGGGGGTCGTTGGTCCCCCGGGTGGCGTACCGGATGTCGATGTAGAGGGTGCCCTCGTCCTGCGCGTCGAAGGTGACGCCGACGTCGACCACCTCGATCCGCGGTTCCCAGCGCTCCAGCGACAGCCGTACCTCGTACGCGATGTGCGCGGCGGTGGCCGCGTCGGCCGGCGCGAAGACGTGGTCGTGGATCGCGCAGCCGAACTCCGGGCGCATGGGCCGCTCCCCGGGCGCGGTACCGAGGATCAGCCGCATGCTCTCCTCGATCTCCCGCTCCCCGCCGACCAGGGCCACGGAGCCGGTCGCGTCGGTGCGTACCGGAAAGGCCCAGCCGGAGCCGATGAACTGCTCTCCCACGGCGCTCAGCCCCCGATCAGGACGGTGACCGCGCCCATGACGATCGGCGCCCCGCAGGCGGCCATGTCGCCCATGCGGGCCGCGGGCAGGCCGCCGATGAGGACGGTGGGGCAGCCGGGCGGGGCGATCACGGACGGCGGGTGCACGGCCGGCGGCGGGAAGGAGCAGATGTGCGGGGTCGAGACGACGGCCGCGGGCATCCCCGCGATGAGCACGGTGGGCACTCCGGGCGGCCCGATCACCCCCGGATGCCCGGTGGGGTCACCGACGCGTGCGGCAGGCGGCATCTGTCGTGTCTCCTCTGGTCGTTCAGCTGGTACGTCAGTTGATGCGGACGAGGGCGGCGCTGATCGAGCAGCTGGCGCCGCCCTTGATCTCGGTGGCGGCCTGGCCGTCGACCCCGACCGTGGTGCCCTTGACGTCGACCTGGCCGGTCGTCTGGAGCTTCAGGGCGCCCGCTCCGCCGTCGACCTCGACGCCGGTCTGCGCCTTCACCTGGACGGACTGGCCGGACAGTTCGAGCTTCCCGGTGCCCGCGTCCAGGCTGATGCCGGAGTCGGCCTTGACGGCGACCTTCTCCTTGGCGGTGATCTCGACCTTGCCGTCGCTGTGCACGGTGATGGAGGTGGCCTTCTGGTCCAGGTGCAGCGTGAGCTTTCCGTCACCCGTGGCCAGACGGACTCCCTTGGGCCCGTTCGCCGCGTCGAGCAGCTCCAGCCGGTTGCCGGTACGCGTCACGAGGGACCGCCTGTTGGTGGCCCCGCTGGTGGAGTCGACGAGCGGGGAGTCGTGTGCGTACGGCTTGTCCTGGCCGTTGTAGAGGCCGCCGAGCACGTAGGGACGGTCCACCCGGCCCTGCTCGAAGCCGACCAGCACCTCGTCGCCGACCTCCGGTCCGAAGATGCCGCCGCCGCCCTTGCCGCCCGCCTCGGCGGTCCTGGCCCAGTCGCTGACGTAGTCCCCGTCGAGCCAGGGGAACGCCAGCTTCACCCGGCCCCGTCCCTCGGGGTCGCGGGTGTCGGTCACCGTCGCGTTGACGAGTCCGCCGACCCGGTCCTGCCCGAGTCCGCCGCCCCCGCCTCCGCCCGACGCAAGACCGTACAGCGAGCGGTTGGAACGGCCACCGACGGTGATCCACGTCTGGTACCCGGTGTCGGGGTCGAACACGTGCCGGCTCGCGGAGATCGTGTACTTGCCCTCGAACGGCGCCCCGACGTTCGCGAGGGTGACGGCGGTCCCGGCGCGCAGCTGCGGAATGCCCATGGCGACCGCGTCGAGCTCCGCGAAGGAGGCGGCGAGGTCGGCGGCGAGCGCCTTCGCCGCCTGGTCGGCCTCGGCCTGGGTGCCGTACGGGGTGTCCGTGGCCAGGAAGACCGCCTTGCCGAACGCGTCGGCGGCCCGGCCCGGGGTCAGCCCGAGCTGCACCCGTTCGCTGCTGTCGGCGGGGGCCCGGCCCACGACGGCCGCCTTGGCCTGGACGTCCCAGCCGCGCACCTCGACCTGCTGGACCTGGTCGGCGGCCGTCACGGCGGCATGGCAGCGCAGCAGGTTCCGTCCGAACTCGAGCACGTACGGGCTGGCCTGCGGCCGGGTGGAGGTCGACGGGGCCGTGCCCGCCCGGGCCGGGTTGCGGAACACGAACTTGCCGTCCACGACGGCCACTTCGGCGCCCGCGAGGTCCGCGAGCCGGTGCAGGAACTCCCAGTCGGTGATGCCCGGCTGGGCCAGATGCTCGTACACCGTGGTGGTGGCGTCGACCGTGCCGACGGGCAGCCCGGCCCGCTTGGCCACCTGCACGGCGATGTCGGAGGCGGTCATCTGCCGGTACCCGGCGACCCTGCGCCCCCGGAAGAAGCGGTGCGCGTGGTCGAGCCCGCGGACCACGGTGAAGGTGCCGGTGGTGTCGAGGTCGATCTCGACGGCGGTGACCTCGCCGGACACCAGCAGTTCGCGCTGCGGGTCGTCCCCGGCGCGCGCGAACAGCTTCATCGGCGTGCCGATGGTGATGCCCGTCTTCTGCAGGACGGCGTGGTGGGGATCGCGGAAGCGGACGACGAAGAGATCGGGCAGCTGGGTGCTGTCGTCGACGTAGGCGGAGACGATCAGTTCGGCGACGGGCGCGGGCAGCGGCTGCCCGTTCACCTCGACGGCGAGGGTGTTGGCGAAGCTCTCACCGGCCATGCGCGTCAGGCTCCCAGTTCCTCGGCGGCGGGCAGCAGCAGTTCCGTCCCGGGGGCCAGCCGCATCGGGTCGTCGATGTCGTTGGCCCGCGCGATGTCCCGCCAGGCGGCGGGGTCCCCGTACTCCCGCCAGGCCAGCAGCGCGAGCGTGTCCCCGGTGACCACCCGGTGCACCCGGCGGGCGGCGAGCGCACCCGAGGTGGGGTTCTGGCCGGGCACGGGCCCGCTGATCTCCTCCAGGGTGACCTGGCAGGTGGCCCGGATGGGCAGGCCGCCGGGGGTGAACAGCGTGTACTTCGCCTGGACCTGGCTGACGTACCCGACGAAGCCGGTGAGCCCGCCCCAGTGGAAGATCACCCAGGGCGGCACACCCTGCTGCTTCTGATGGGTCTGGTCGGTGGGCACGCAGCAGGACAGCAGCTCCTCGACGGACTTCACGACCCGGTCGTCCTGCACGTCGGTCGCGTCGAAGAACATCTCCAGCGTGAGCTTGGAGGGACCGGCTCCCTTGAACTCGGCGGGGCCGGCCTTCTTGGCCCCCTTGGCGGTCTTCCGCTCCCACTTGGCCGTCTTGGCGAGCGTCAGCTCCTTCGGGTTGAACTGGAAGTCGATCTTCCCCATGCGCGGTCCCGGCGTCGTCGTACCGCCGTCGGCCGGTGGCTGGCGCAGCTCCAGATAGGCGCGTTCGAGTTTGGGGCGGGAGCCGCCGCCGCTGCCGTTCGGGTCCTTCGCAGGACCCGGCGGCGGGGCGGAGGCGATGAAGGCGACGGGCTGACCGGTCATGGGGATCGCCTCCTAGCGCCCGGCGTCGATGAAGCCGTGGTGGGCGATCTCCAGGGTCTCGGTGGCGACCTTGACGGTCTCGGGGTTCAGCTGCGGCCCCGTCCAGCGCACCGGCACGACGTCCATGAGGCTCCAGCGGGCGACGACCGTGCCGTCGACCGTCATCGCGCTGATGTGCGCGGTCTTGCGGGGGACGCCGGCGATCATTCCGGAGAGCCAGCCGGTGACCTTCTCCGTGTCCTTGGTGACGGGGCGGCTGAGCTTGATGTTGGAGTACTTGATGCGGGTGGGCAGCTGCCAGACGTAGCCGTTGTTGCCTCCCTCCTCCCGCTGCTCCATGACGACTTCGCAGCCGAGGCCCTCGCAGCTGTTGAACGCGCCGAGGTTGATGTTGTCGATCTCGACCATGAAACACACGCTGACGGCGGGGTCCTGCTCCTGTGCCATGGGGCTTCCTTCTGCTCGGTGCTCGGTCTGCTCAGTGGCGGGGGTCGAGGCGTACGCCCGCGCGTTCACGGTCGAGGCGGAGTTCGGCGCGGAGGAGGCGGCTGAGGGGGCCGATGAGACGCCGGACGAGTTCGTCGGTGGACTCCTTGGGGGCGGCGGGGGGCGGGGCGGTACCTGGTGGCGCCGCTGCGGGCGGCGCTTGGGCCGGGGGCGCGGGGGCCGGGACGGGCGCGGGGGCGGGCTCGGCGGCCGGGGCGGGCTCGGGGGCGGGCTCGCGCTGAATGGTTGGCCAGGTCCGGACGGCGGGTTGCGGCGGGGGCTCGGTGGCCGGGTGCTCGATGGCGGGGTGCTCGGGGGCCCGCTGGAGCGCCGGGGCGAGCGGCCGAGACTGCGGTGGCTGCGGGGCCGATGACGACGGAACCGCGTCAAGAAGACGCTGGACCGCCTCAGGGCGCCGGAGCTCGCCGGGCGGCGGGCCGGGTCGCAAGGGGGCGTCGTACGGCTGCAGTACGGCGGCAAAGCCCGGCGGCACGGAGGGTGCCGGAGGGTCGGTGGTCACGGTGCGCTGCAGCGGGGTGGGCGCGGGAGACGGCGGCGTGGCTGACGGCGGCGCGGGTGCGGTGGCCGGTGACGGGGTGGGCGGGGGCACCCAGGACACCGGCACGACCACGGGCTCGGTGGGGTCCGGGGCGCTCGGGGAGCCGGGCCGCTCGGCGGGTTCGGGGGCCTCGGGGGTCGGCGCGGAACGCAGCTCAAGGCCACGCTCTCCGACGAGGCCGGCGACGGGTTCGGGGCCCGGCTCTGGGACCAGGACGGTCGCGCGCTGAACGGGGAGGGCGCGTACGACGGCCTGTGGGCGGGGATCTTCGGCCGGCGGTGCGGCGGAAGGGTCGGGGACCACCACCGCTGTCGGGGGCGTGACGCGGTCCTCCTGGGGTGGTGCGGGCGGGGGTACGGGTACGGGTACGGGCATCTCGGAGAGCGGCTCCCCGATGCGCCCGGCCCGCGAAGGGGTTGGGGCGGTGACGGGACTTCCCGGCGTCTCGCGCTGCACCGGCACCGCCGGGATGGGAGCGCCGAGGCCCGGCCTGCGCGTGGCGCGCTGCACCGGCTGGGGTGCGGGCTGGGGTACGGGTGCGGATACGGGCGGCAGCGGTGCCGGGAGGTGCGCCGGGGGCTCTATGGCCGACCGCCCCTCGGTCTCCGTACCGGACTGCGCCCCGGACTTCGCCCCGGGATCCATCGGGACGTCGTCCCCGCTGACCGGTTCCAGGGGCCGCTCTCCCAGCAAGGACCGGACTCCGTCCGCCTCGGGCTCGGGAGACGGTTCCAGCGCGCGCTGTGCGGTCACCGGAGTTTCCGGCTCGGGTGACGGCGCAGAGGCAGGGGCAGGCGCGGTCTCCGGGCTCGGCTCCGCCACCCGCTGCACCGGCATGAGGGGCTGGGCATGCGGCTGCGGCGCCTCCGGCGCAGGCAGCGCGAAGGGCGAGAACTCGCCTGCCTCGACCGCCGGTTGGACCGGCGTGATCGGCCGCTCCCCCACCAGCCGTACGTCCCCCTGCGGCTGCGGCTCAGGAGCCGGCTCACCGGCCCTCTGTACGGGAGCGGCCTCAGGCGCCGAGCCGGCCTCCTGTGGGAGCGACACCCCCACGATCGGCTGCTCCGTCACGAGGGGCCGCACCTGGGGCTCGGGAGCGGACTCGGGCGCCTGCCCGACCTCTCGCCGCAGAACCACCGGCGTCTCGCGCGCCGTGACCGGCTCCGGCTCCCTCTGGACGTGGACGACATCAGGTGACGGTGATGCGACCGGCGGCACCGGCTCCGGGGCAGGAGCGGGAAGCGGATCAGGATTCGGAACAGGAACCGGAGCAGGTGGCAGGGGGGCGGCCGGCAGCCTGCGCACCGGCATCTCCACCGACCGGGCCACGGTCAGCACCGGCAGGGGCGGCTGCGGCCGAACCGATGGCACCTCGGAAGCATCGGGCTCCGGAGCCACGGGCACGGGCACGGCCTCGATCGGCGCCGAAGCCTCCGTCCTTTGCACCGGATCGGGATCCGGACCCTTTCCTGGAACCTGCACCGGAACCGGAACCGGCTCGCCCCCGGACGCGACCGAAGCCTCCGCCCGCCGTACCGGCACCGCCGGTGCCCCCGGCGCCTGCGGCTGCGCCTCGCGCGCCACCGATCCCGACCCCGGCGCCTCCCACCGCTGGACCACTCCACCGGCGGGAGGTACGTCCGCGACTCCGTGCACCACGCCCGACGGGGCCTCCGCCGTCACCGCGTGCCCCAACGCCCGTGACAGCGAAGGGTTCTGCCAGGCGGCCAACCCCGCCCCGAAGCCTTCGGGATCCGTGACCAGCGCGGGCATTCCGAACGTGCGCCGCTGCACCGGCAGTTCACGCCACCCCGGCTCCACGTCCGGCGCCGGTGCCGACGTCGGCCCCGAGGCCGCGGCGGCCGCCGCCGACGCCGGCGCTCCGTCCGCGCCCGGACCGCCCTGTGTGAACCGGCTCCTGAGCCACCCCCGGACCCCCACCGCTCACCGCCCTCCGGCCAGCCGGTTCAGGCGGGCGATCTGATCGACGTACCGACGCCGCTCCGGGTGTTCCAGGTCGAGGATCGAGTCCATTCCCCAGTGGAAGTGATAGGCGATGTACGCGACTTCGTCGTACAGGTCGTCGGTCGCGTACGTCACGATTCCCCCAGGCGCCCACCTGCCAGGTCGACCGCGAAGCCGGTGGCGCACGAGGGACAGGTCACCTGGGCCCGCGTGTGCCCCTCCGCGTTGATCCGCCGGTAGAAGTCCTGGAGGAAGGCCAGGTCCGAGGCGAACAGATCCTCGATGACGCCCGCGTGGATGTCCGTCACCGAGCCGATCCGCTCCACCACGCGGCCAAGGAGCACGACCGAGAGGTACGCCGGGTTCTCCCGCACCCGGTCGTCCCGCAGCGGCACGAGCTCGTCTCGCGCGGTCGCGAGGCGCATGACGCCCGTCCGATGCACCTGCCCCGCGCCGTCCACGTACCCGCGCGGCAACTCGAAGGTGAACTCGGTCCGCATCCGCTCCACAGCCGGCGGAGCGGACGCGGGGACGGACGCGGGGACGGACGCGGGCGGTTCGACGGCCGGAGCCGCCTCGGGCGCGATCTGACGACGCATCAGGGCCTCACGCCACATCCATCTGCTCGTACGTGATGACGAGCTTCTCCGTCAGCACGCTGGTGTCACCGGCCTTCAGGGAGCTGATCTCCAGGCTCTTCGGCCAGGCGTTGACCAGCGTGTACCGCTTGATGGCCACGCCCTCGTAGTCGAAGACGATGATCGCGCCGCCCTTGCGCGCGGTGGCCATCTTCCCGAACCGTGCGTCCTTGATCCATTTCTCGAAGCTGTTGTCGGCGGTCAGACCGCGGGTCAGCGTGACCTCGCCGGCCTTCGCGCGCCCCGGCAGCTTCTTGATGACGTACTTGCCGTCCGCCGTGTTCTGCTTCAGCTCGATGACGTCCTGCTCCATCTTCAGGCCCGTCACCTCGTTGATCTGCTTGATGACGACCCCGTCGATCTCCAGCCCGAAGGAATGACCGACCGAGGTGTCCATGTCCGGAAGTGCCATGACGTCCGCCCCCTATCCGCTCTACTCGTTGACGAGGCTCGTGCCGCCCGAGAACTGGGCCAGCCGGAAGATCACGAACTCGGCGGGCTTCACGGGCGCGATCCCGATCTCACAGACCACCTGCCCCGCGTCGATGCCCTCCGCCGGGTTCGTCTCGCGATCGCATTTCACGTAGAAGGCCTCGTCGGGCGTCAGCCCGAAGAGCGCGCCCTTGCGCCACTCGTTGACCAGGAAGGCCGAGATCGTCCGCCGGATACGGGCCCACAGCGCGTCGTCGTTCGGTTCGAAGACCACCCACTGCGTGCCGATGAGGATCGACTCCTCGATGTAGTTGAACAGCCGCCGCACGTTGAGGTAACGCCAGGCCGGGTCGGACGACAGGGTCCGCGCGCCCCACACCCGGATCCCGCGTCCCGGGAAGCTGCGGATGCAGTTCACACCGATCGGGTTGAGCAGATCCTGCTCGCCCTTCGTCAGATGGACCGCCAGGTCCACCGCCCCCCGCACGACCTCGTTCGCGGGTGCCTTGTGCACCCCGCGGCTCTCGTCGTTCCTGGCCCACACGCCCGCCAGCGCCCCGCTGGGCGGGACGAACTTCATCTGGTTCGGGGCACTGGGGTCGGCCACCTTCACCCAGGGGTAGTACATGGCCGCGTACTTGGAGTCGTATCCGGCGCCCGTCATCCGCCACTCCTTGACCCGCTGCGGGGAGAGGTCCGGCAGCGGGTCGATGATCGCGACGCGGTTCCCCATCAGCTCGCAGTGGGCGATCATCGCCAACTGGACGGCCTTGACGCCCTCGGCGTCCAGCGCGCCCTGCTGGTAGGCGCTCATCAGGTCCGGCACGGCCAGCATGGTGATCTCGTCGACCGTCTCGAGACCGCCGAAGCCGGTGCGTTCGTCGGCGCTGCCGACATAGTCCGACGGCGCGAGGGACACCGGGACGGCTGGTACGGCGGCGGGCGGCGGGGCCGGGGCGAGGCCCACGGTCTGGTTCTCGGGCCGGGCCTGGGCCTGCGAGGGCCCGCCGTCCTCCACGATGATCAGCCGCGACTTGTCCCGTACCACCGTCACCACGTAGTTGCGCTGGCTGCGCTTGGCGGAGACCTGCCAGGCCTCCTCGACCCGGTCCCCGCGCTTCACGTTCAGCGTGAAGGCGTCCTCGCCTGGTGAGTCACCGGAGGCGTCCGCGATCTCGACGGTGATCCCGTCGCCGGTCCCTTCCAGCGCGGCGACCTGGAAGCCGCCGAGCGGACTCCGGGGCCCGGCGGGGAGCGCCCCGGCCTTCCCCCGCTTCGCGGCCGCGGGCCGCGACTCCTGGGCGGGAGCCGATCCGTCCCCGCCGACCCGTACGACGTAGCAGGTCCCGCCGCCGTTGAGGAAGTAGGCGTAGACGGCGTGGGCCAGGTACGAGCCCTCCACGAAGTCCCCGAAGGTGGAGGTGAACTGGCTCCAGTTCGCCACCAGGGTGGGGGTGTCGCAAGGCCCTTCCGCGGCCAGCCCCACGAAGGCGGCCACGGCGGTCCCGACGCCCTCGATCGGGCGCGAGCCGGCCTCGACCTCTTCGACGTAGACGCCTGGTGACAGGTACGACGGCATCCTGGCCCTCCCCTGGGACGTAGCGGTCGCGCCCAGCCTGCGCCGCACGCCCCACCAAGGTCATGACCTCCCGGACGGCCCCGGGGGAATCCCAATCTGCCCCTTCGGGCACCCGCCCTGCTGCCACCCCGTCGCTAGACGAGGTCGTCGGGCAGGATCCGGAAGTGCGTGTACCGGTCTCCCAGCGGACTCACCGCCCGGAAATCGCGGAGGTCACGGGTCAGCAGGAGGTCCGTGTCGTACTCCGCGGCCAAGGCGACGTTCACCGCGTCCACCAGGTCCAGGTCGAGTGAGGCGTACCGCCGGCGTACCGCCAGCGCGGCGTCGAGGACCTCGGCGGTGGGGGGCGCGAGGACAAGCCGAGTCTCCCGGACTCTTGCCGCCAGGACCCGCAGGATCGCATCGGCGGCTGCCCGCCCGAGCCGGCTGCCCGCGACCTGGTGGACCTCCGTCAGGGCCAGCGGTGTGGCGACCAGTACGCCACACCTCGCCGCGGCCTTCCTGGACTCGTGATGCGCCGGGTCCGCCGAGTTGAAGAGTGCGAGGAGCCCGGACGTGTCCGCGACAGCGATCACGCCGCGTGCCCCTCCGGTCCCTGCTCGGGCGCTTCGGGCCTTTCCGAGACAGAGGCACGGATGTCGTCCCTGGTGATCGGCCCGCCGAAGTCGAAGGTCTCTTCGTCGGAGACGAACGGCTCGTCCCAGACACGGTGAGCCATGGCCATGCGGTGAATGGCCTCGCGAATCATCTCGGCCTCCGACCGGCCCAACCGAGCTGCGGCTTCCTTGAGCAGGTCAAGGTCGTTCTCGTCGGCGTAGACATTGGTGCGCTTCAGAGCCATAGGGAGATGGTACAGGTTGTGTACCATCTCGGCAGGCGCGTCACCGCCGGCGGCGCCTCTCCTCCAGCAGTTCGTCCTCGTTGAGCACCGTGCCGGCGTCGTCCCGGATCTCCACGCCCCGTCGGGCGGCCAGCTCCCGGTCCTCCTGCGACAGCGGCTGGTCCTGGATGGGGACCCTGATCACGGCCTGGCCGCTCAGCCGCGTCCCCGCGATGCCGGCCGCCCTCGTCGTGGGAGTGTCGGCGATCCGCCGGCCTTCGCCGTACTTCTCGTCGAGTTCGTTGATGTCGTCCGTCAGCCGGTCCGGCCGGGCTCCCGCGTACTGCCTGCTCTTCGAGGACTGCCGCTCCTGCCCCGGCGTGTAGCCGTCGAGCCGATTGTGGCCACGCCGCCCGCCCGTGACGTGCACCTCCTGGTGCGTGGTGCCCGCCCGGCCCGGCGCGTCGAAGTCGTTGCCGCGCTCGAAGTCCTCCTCGGACGCCTCGGCCGCCGCCCGGCGCGTCGCCTGGTCCCCCTGGCCACGCCTCGCCTGCTCCCGCCCACGGGCGGCGATCCGCTCGGCGGAGTCGAATTCCGGCGCCAGCCCGGGCTCCCGGCCAGCGTCCCGACCTTCTCCGAACGCACCCTCGGGGGCCTCCGAGGAGTGGCCGACCACAGACGGGTCCTCTTCGTGGTCCATCTCCCCTCGCACGATCGCGGCGATCTCTTCCTCGCGGGTGGGGTTGACGGCCCCGGCGACGGCCCAGCGGTTGCCCCGCTGCACCGGCTCCAGGCTCGTCAGCCCGTACCGTACGCGGATCGCCGCGAACGCGGGCGCCAGCACGAGGCGTCCGACCGGGCGTCCGGCGTAGCGGTTGCCGAACGCCATCGCGGCCTCGACCCCCTTGTCCAGGCGGGCCTTCTTGCCTTCGGGCGAGTCGTCGCCGCCCTGGACCCTGGACTTCAGCTTGCCCATCATCTTCTTGCCCGCGTCCGCGATCTTGCCGACCACCCAGTCGACGGCCTTCATCACCGGCGCCTGGACCTTCTCCAGGATCTCCTTGATCTTGGCCGAGATGCCGCCCAGGCCCAGCAGGCTCGCCAGGAAGTCCAGGACCACCGGGACCGCCTTCGCCAGCGCGCCCTCGATCATGGCCGGTACGCCGCCACCGCCGCCGCTCGCGATGCCCTCGATCGAGTCGAGCACCGAGTCCACGAAGCTCTTGATCTGGGCCGCTCGGTTGACGAAGAACATCACCACGTCGTAGATCGCCTTGCAGGCCCGCACGAAGGCCGACGCCGGGTTCAGCAGCGAGACGATCCAGGTGATGCCCGCCGTGACGATCTTCTCGATCACGAAGTCCTTGATCGCGCCGATGACCGTGTCCTTGAGGTCGGACAGTTTCTCGACGATCCACTTCCAGAGACCGCCGATGCCCTCCGTCATCAGGACCTGGACCATCTCGAAGCCGGTCTCCAGCGCGCCCATCGCGCGCTCGCCGATCCGGGCCACGATGCGGGTCCGGATGTTCTGCCACGTCAGGCCGAGGATCGAGAGGACCAGCTTGAGGATGCCCTTGGCGTCGAAGGTCTCCGGGATCTCGATGCCGCCCGCCGACAACTGACCGAACAGCCACTGCTTGAGGCCGTTCTTGAGGTGCTCGCCGATCCTGGCGGCGAAGCCCGTCACGCCCGCCTTGACGGCGTTGACCAGGTTGCCGAGGAAGCCGATCGGGTTCGTGATGATCTTGTCGATGGCACCGGCCGCCCGGGCCAGCACCCCCAGCAGCATGTCCTTCAGCTTCAGGACCGTCTCGATCGTGCCCGCGACCGCGTCCTTCGCCTTGCTCAGGAGGCCCTTGTTCTCCTCCTGGAGCTTCTTGATCTCCTCGTCGAGCTCGCCCCGCGCCGCGACGTACTTGTCCGCCAGGTCCTGCACCAGCGACTGCGACTTCTCCGAGACCGAGGACTCCAGCTGCTGGAACTCGCCCCCGATGTCGTTCGCCGCCTGCTGGGCGAACTTCCGCAGGCTCGCGGGCTGTTCGGCGACCTTGTCGGCGATCTTCTGCTTGCCCCGCGCGATGGCGTTCGACGCGTCGGCCAGCCGCTTGCCGATCAGGTCGGCGATGTTCGAGATGACCGTGCGCATCTCGCGCTCGTAGACCAGCCGGGCCTCGGCGAAGATCTGGTTGGCGCGCGGCGGCGGGTCGAGGACGGCGTCCGCCAGCCAGCGGGCCGCGCCCGTGACGCCGGAGTAGCGCTCGTCCTTCCAGGCCTTCATCTTGGTCCGGTGGTCGGCGTCGAACGCGGCCTTGGCCGCCTTCTGCCCGGTGTCGAACGCCGTCTCGACCTCGGTGTCGAGGGCGCCCAGGATGCCCTCGACCTCCTTCTTCGTCGCGTCGAAGACGCCCTTGATCTCCGCCGAGACGCGGGCCCGCTCCTGCTCCTCCTTGGACTGCGCGGCCCCCTGGCCGGCCGCCACCTGCTGCGCGGCACCCGCCTTCGCCGCCGTCATGGCCTGGACGCCGGCCGGGCCCGCGGCGGCCGCGCCGCCCTGTTCGGCGGCGACCCGGGCGGCTTCGCCCGCGCGGAACTGTGCGGGAGCCGTGGCCGCGTGGGCGTCGGAGTCCTTCTTCGCGTCCAGCGCCTCCTTGAACTGCGGTTCGTTGGAGGTCGCGAGCTGCTCCGGGGTGACCTTGGCCTCCGCCATCATGGCGTCGGTCTCCTTGGGCCCCGTGCTCAGGTCGGTCTGCTCCGGCGGGGCCTTCGCCGCCGACGCCGCCTTCGGGTCCGGGGGCGCGAGCGTCGGCGGTGCGGGCTGCCCCGGCAGCGGAGTGACGGGCTTCTCGACGGCCCTGGACTCGTCGGGGGCCTTGGCGGTCTTCTCCGTGATGTCCTTGGCCGAGCCCTCCTTGCCGGTCTTGACCTGGCCCGACACCTGGGACCTGATCTCGTCGGTCTTCCCGGACTCGGTGAACTTGTCCGCCTCGTCGAGGGACTTCGGCGCCTTCGCGGCGATGGCGGCGGACACGGCCGCGACGAAGGCCTCCTTGTCGAAGGTGCCGGGCTTCGCCGCGCCCATCTCACCGGCCTGCGCGGCCTTGGCCTGTGCCTCCTTGTCGTCCCCCGGCGGCTTCGCCGCGTCCTGGGCCGCCTTGGCCTGGGAGGCGGCGGTGGGGTGCTTGGTGAGCGTGACCTTCTTGGCCCGCAGGTCCCCGGCGACCTTCTTGAAGCGGGGGTCGGTGGCGGGGGTCAGACCGGTGGGCGCGACGGGCAGGGAGTCCAGGCGCTGGACGGCGGGTCCTGTGCCGGAGGACGTGGCGCCGGCGGGGGCCCGGTTCGCCACGAGCCGGGCCACGGCCGCGTTCCCGGCCCGCGCCTGGAGCCGCTGCAGGGTGCGGGCGTCGACGGTCCGGGGGCGGGCGGTGGTGGCAGCAGCGGACGGTACGGGGCGCCGCGGCCCGGCGCTCTCCCGTACCGGCTCGTCACCGGAGGACCGGTCCGCGGCGGCCTTCACTCCGCCGGGGCCTCGTCCTCTTCGGCTTCCTCGCCCGCGGCGCGCTGCACGAACATGCCCTGCACGGAGGGCTCTTCGCCGCCGGAGTCCTCGGCCTCGCGCTGCACAGGGGCCACGGGCGCCGCAGGGGCGGGGGCGGCCATCACCCGGTCGGCGTTGGCCACGGCCTCGCGCTCGAACCGGTCGGACGGGTCGCTGACCTTGATGCCGCCGGCCGTCTCGGTGCCGTCCACGGGGCCCGAGCGCTGCTGCACGACATGCGTCAGTTCGTGCGCCAGCGTGGTGCGGCCCTGGTGCGAGCCCGGATCGTAGGCGTCCCGCTGGAACACGACGTGCGAACCGACCGTGTACGCATGCGCGTCGACCGACTTGGCCGAGTCGTGCGCGGCGGCGTCGGTGTGGATCCGGACGTCGCCGAAGTCGTGCCCGAGCCGGGCCTCCATGTCGCCGCGGACCTCGGGGTCGAGCGCCTGGCCGCTGCCCGAGTTCACCACGTCGTGCACGGAGGAACGCTGGATCGCCGCGGCGACACCGCTGTTCCCGAGGGACCGCTGCAGCCGCAGCATCCCTCCGGGGCCGAGCGCGTCGGCCCGCCCGCCGGCCGCGGCCTTGAGCAGCAGCGCGTCGGGGGCGGCCGCGGTCACCTGGTCGGCCTTGGGCCGCGGACCGGCCACGCACTCCGCGTCGTGGTCGTGTCCCTGCTCGTGTCCGTGCATCTCTCCCCCTGCCTGGGCGGCCGCACTCCTCGCCACCATGCACTGCGCGACGCCTCGTGGGCAGGGGCCCCGGGCGCCCGCCGGGGGCACCCTGGCTGCCCCTTCGGGCAGCCGTCGCCCTGCCACCGGGCCTACCGCACCAGCCCCACGTACGGCCCGAACTCGCTCTCCAGGCACAGCCGCCCCAGCTTCCGGTACTCCCTCGCCACCGCCGCCACCAGGTCCGCCATCGACACCGGGCGATCGGCCTCCGCCGCGAGATAGGCCGCCGTCACAGCCGCGGAGCGGATGTCACCGCCCGCGAGCTCGAACGCCCGCCCGCAGAAGGCCAGATCCAGGTCGTCCGCCCGGGGAAGGGAGGCGCCCAGACAGCGGTCCCACAGCGCCTCCCGCTGCTCCGCGTCAGGCAGCGGGAAGTCCACGACCAGGTCCAGCCGGCGGGTGAAGGCCTCGTCCAGATTCGCCCGGAGGTTCGTGGCCAGCACGGCCAGCCCGTCGAACGTCTCCATCCGCTGCAGCAGATACGCGCTCTCCACGTTGGCGTACCGGTCGTGCGCGTCCTTCACCTCGGACCGCTTTCCGAAGACTGCGTCCGCCTCGTCGAACAGCAGCACGCCGTTGACCCCCGCGGCCTCCGTGAAGATCCGTTCCAGGTTCTTCTCCGTCTCGCCCACGTACTTGTCCACGACCGTCGCCAGGTCGACCGTGTAGAGGTCGAGCCCCAGCGCCCCGGCGATGACCTCCGCCGACATGGTCTTGCCGGTCCCGGAATCCCCCGCGAACAGGGCCATCACCCCGCGCCCCCGCCCGCCGCCGGGCCGCATCGCCCAGTCCCCCAGCACCCGGTCCCGGTGCCGTGCCCTCGCCGCGAGCTCGCGCAACTGCCCCCGCACCCCCGCCGGGAGCACCAGGTCGTCCCAGCCCACTCCCGGCTTGATCCGGCGGGCCAGTCGCTCCAGGCCGGAGGTGTTCTGCGCCCGCGCACCGTGCAGCAGTTCCGCCTCGCCCACCGGTCGGCCGGCCAGCACCGCCTGCTGTCGGGCCGCCGAGGCCGCGCGCCGCATCTGCTCCGGCGTGAGGACGAAGGCCGCCACCGCGTCTCCCGTCCCCCCTCCCAGGACCGACGACCACAACGCCGCCCGGGCCGCCGCGCCCAGCCGCTCGACCTCCACCAGCAGAGGCGTACCGTCCGACCACTGCGGATCCCATCCCACCTGGCCCGCCATCAGCACCGGTACGGGCAGCCCCGCCAGGGTCCGCAGCAGATCCGGCCGCTCCGCCAGGGCCTCCGCCGGGGCCGCGATCAGGCCCGCGCCCACGAGCGCCGCCTCGCGGCCCGCAGCCAGGACGAGTGCCGCCGGGTCGGGACGGCGGGCCAGTCGTGCCAGGTCCAGGGCGAGCGCCGCGCGCCCCGCCCCGGCCAGGGCGTCCGCCGCCAGCTCCTGCGCCGTGCCGCCCGCGGGCTCGCGTATGTACACGGGCGAGATCGCCTGGGCCACGGCGTCGGCCAGCCGCTCCGGCAGGTCGCCGAGCGCGCCTTCCGGCAGGCCCGCCGCCCGCACCGGGCGCACCACGTCCACCAGTGCGGGGTCCCCGGCGTCGTCGCCGAGCAGATGGCTCGCGACCCGGTCCGGGACGCGCAACGACCGCCCGAGGAAAGCCCGTTCCTGCTCCTCCACGAGCAGCAGGCCGCGGTCCACCAGCGGCCCGCCGGCCGTCAGTCGAGCGCGTGCCGCCGCCGACACGGCGGCCACCCCGCACAGGCCCAGGGCGAGACCGATGGTCGGGCGGCGGCGCGTCACGTCGTCGTTCAGGTACCCGTAGAGCTGCTCGAACCGCCGGTCGAGGTCCGGGGCAAGCGCGATGAGCAGCAGCTCGACATCGAGCGGCTCCAGGCCGAAGTCGCGCTGGAGCCGGTACAGCCGGGAGGACTCGGCCGCCTCCAGGGCGTCCACGGCCTCCCGGTCGCCCCCGTCCACCGGGTCCGGCGGGGGCACCGTCGCCGGCTCGTCCAGGATACGCAGGACCGCGTCGTCGGACAGGTACAGGCCCCGAAAGGGGTCGTCCGCCTCCGGGTCCCCGGCCCGGCGCGCCAGCACGGCCCGGCGCACCCGCGCCTCGACGATCCCGAGCCGCCCGAGCAGATGGTCCATCAGGCCCCCGTCCGGTGACCCGGGCGGCGCACGCGCGGGCCACGCGGCCCCGGAACGGGCGCGGGCGCCGGAGGAACGGACGGCGCACGGACGTCGGACAGGTCCACCGCCAGCCCCTCCTCCACCGGCGGCCCGGCCGGGTACACCGGCGCCGTGGTCACCGGCGCGCTGACCACGACGTCGAGCGAGGGCTTCAGTTCTCCGCCCAGGGCGGACCACACGTCCGCAAAGGCCCGGTCCTCCGGTGGCGGCAGCGCGATCGAGACGGGGATCGGCAGGCCGGTCGACGTCAGCTCGGGACCGAGCCGCCCGCCGGGCAGTGCGTCGTGCCTCAGGAAGCACGCCAACAGAGAGGAGAGGAGGCGGTGTTCGTCCTCCGGTCGCTGGGTCCACGCGCTGATCAGGTACGAGAGTTTGAAGTAGCGCGGCGGCAGGGTCCGGGCCGTGACCCGGCCCTGCTCGTCGTAGATGTTCTGCCGGCCCCGCGAACGGCGCCGCAGGTCCTCGCGGATGTCGTACAGGTACAGATTCACCGTCGGGGTGTTGCGACGGGCCGCCCAGTCCCGGGTCGGCGCGTCGAAGACGACGTCGACGCCCGCACCGTCCCCCAGCGCCTCCGCGCGCACCAACTCCCGCAGGGCCTCGTCCACTTCATGGATCACGGCGTCACCCACCTCACCTGCGCCACTGGAAGTCGGACGGCTGCAGCACCCCGGGGACCACCAGGTACCCGGCCTTCACCTCACGGAAGAGCGGCGCCGGCACGCCCGCGTGGGCCGCCCGCAGCTCCCGCGGTCCCAGCGTGTCCTGGACGAGCACCGGCACCGGCGCCGAGAAGGTCCCGTCCGCGCGCACCACCACCGGTGCGGCCGCCACGGTCACGCCCTCGCTCCAGCGCAGCCGGACCGTGGCCCCGGGCGGGAAGGAGCTGCCGGTGGCCTGTGTCACCGAACCGGGCGGCCCCAGCTCCGGGTTGAGCACGAGCCGTGGCTCGCGCACGGTGAGAGCGGCGCTCGCCGTGTTGTTGGCGGGGTTGCCGTCCGAGCCGGTCGTCGCGACCGTCGCGGTGACGGCCCCGGTCAGCGCCCGGTCCGCCGCGAGCTCCAGCCGTACGGTCGTACGCGCCCCGGGGGCGAGGTTCGCGAGCCCGCAGCCGGCCGCGGCCAGGCAGGGCGGCCGGGTCGCCGACACGAGCCGCAGCCCGGGCGGCGTCACGACCTTCAGTGTCAGCCCGGTGGCCGTGACGGCGCCGCCGCCCAGGACGGTCACCTCGGCGGTGATCCGGCCGCCCGAGTACGCCGTGCGCGGCCCGGCGGTCACCGACACGGACGGGTCCGCCGAGCGCGCCGGAGGACGCTGCGGCCGCTTGTCGACGGTCAGCGGTGTCGAGGCGGAGTTGTTCGTCGGGTCGGAGTCGGCGCCGGGCGTGGTGACCGTACCGGCGATGGTCCCCCGCAGCGGCGCGTTCGCGGTCACCACCCGGGTGACGGTCACCGTGGCGCCGGGCGCGAGGTCCCCGAGCGCGCAGCCGGTGGCCGGGCAGGCGGGGGTGGCGGTGACGACGGTGAGTCCGGGTGCGAGCACGGGGGTCAGCAGCACCGACCTGGCGGTGGCGTCGCCGAGGTTCCGTACCGTGTAGACGACGGTCGACGGGGCGCCGGTCGGCACCCGGGCCGGGGTCGCGGTGACAGTGACCGCCGGGTCGGGCAGCCGCGGGTCGACGACCGTGAGGTCCACCGCCGCGCGGTCGTTGTCGGGGTTCTCGTCGCGGGTGGTCGACTCGACCCGGCCCTCGATCGTTCCCGAGAAGGCGTTCTCGGCGGTGTAGACGAGGGTGATCTTCTTCTCCGCGCCGGCCGCGACGGTGCCGAGGGCGCAGCCGGCCGCCGGGCAGGGCGTGCCCGACACGAGCGTGAGCCCCGGTGGGACGGTCAGCCTGAGCACGGCGTTCTCGGCGGTCGCGGTGCCGGCGTTGCGGACGGTGAACTCCACGGTCGACCGCTCGTGGATCTCGACGACGGGCGGGGTGGCCGTGGCGGTGACCGCCAGGTCCGGGACCACGACGCGCACGACGAGCGACGTGCTGTTGTCCTGCGGCCGGTGGTCCGTCAGGCCGCCCTCCGCCGTCGCCTCGATCTTCTGCTCGCCCGGTGCGAGGCCCTTCACGCCGAGCGTGATGCGCGTCTGCGTCCCGGATCGCAGGACGCCCACCTCGCAGACCAGCTGCAGGGCGTCGGACGGATCGGCGGCACAGGCCCCGGCGGGGTCGCTCGGACCGACGGACTCCAGGCCGGGCGGCAGCTTCACCCGGACCCGGGTACGCGGGGAGTCGGCCACGCCCTGGTTCCGCACGACGAGCACGACGGTCCCGGTGTCGCCCAGCATCAGCGGCGAGTCGTCGGTCGTGAGCGACACGCGCAGGTCGGAGCTCGGCTTCCAGGTGGGCTCCTGCTGGCCGTTGGAGAGCTTGCCGGGCAGGGTCTCGCCACGGCCGTCCGCGGGATCGAGCACCCTGATCCGCCGGTCGCGCACGCCGTCCCAGCCGGACACCCGCACATCGACGGCGAGCCGGGTGCCGTCGGGTGACCAGGCCGGGTTGTCCGGCTCGTCGTAGGGCAGCTCCTCGCCGTCCGGCCCGGGCACCGTCAGGGGGCACTGGTTCCCGAACGGCAGGAGTGCGCGGCAGGCCGTGCCGTCGCCGTGCACGTCGAGGACCATGCGCGGGCCCTCGTAGCCGGAGGGCGGAGCCGCGAGCAGCCCGGGGCCGTCGACGGGCACAGCGGTCTGGCGGACGAAGGCGATGCTGCCGACGCCGGGCCGGTAGGCGGGTCGTACGTCGACGACACGGCAGTCGGCTTCGCCGCACTGGGCCGCCGAGACGTCGAACTGCGCGCCGCCGCCACTCCGGGCGGGCGCGGTCCAGATGTGCCGGTCGCGGGAGTCTCCTTCAGGCAGGGCGGAACCGTCGGAGGTACTGCTGCCGTCGCCCCCGGAGCTGCTCGCGCCGCCGCCGGGCGGGGTCCCGCCGTCGGAGGTGCCACCGCCGTCGCCCGGCACCGTCCCGCCGTCCCTCGTACGACCGCCGTCGTTCCGGGACGTGTCCGGGACCAGGCCGATCTCCCCCCAGCACACGCTCCACCTCGAGAAGGCGAGTGTGCCGCCGTCCGGCGACCAGGCCGGGTCGCGGTCGTCCGACAGACACAGGTACCCGGGCTGCGAACGCCCCGGCACTGTGTGGAGCAGCCGCCCGTCCTGCGGTCCACGGGAGACGTCCACGACCGCGATCTCCGACCTGGGCTGCGGGTTGTCGGAGGAGGGCCGCGCCCGCCGTGCGAAGGCGAGCCTGGTGCCGTCCGGGGACCAGGCCGGCCGCTGCTGGTACTCGCCCTCGCCCATCCCCTCGTACCGCAGCGGCACCGCCCCGGCCAGTCCGAGCTCCTGGCCGATCAGGATCTGCTCGGTGTCCGGCGACTCCGGCTGCCCGGTGATCCGTACGAAGGCCATCCGCTGCCCGTCCGGCGCGTACGCGGGGCCGGTCAGGGCGCTCTCCTCGCCCTGCGCGGCCCGCAGTTCGAGCCGTTCCAGCGGTACGGCAGCCCGCTGGCGCTCGATGTCGAACTCCTCCGGGTCCTTCCCGGACACCATGACGACGGGGCCGCCGCCGGCCGGGGTGTACCAGCCGACGCTCTCGGTCTCGTACAGCACCACCGCCTCCGGGTCGAAGAGCGGCGTGCCCTTGCAGTCGCACGGCTGGGCCGGGTCGACGAGGTACGGCTCGTCGTTGAGGAACACGATCTTCCCGCCGTCCGGCGACCAGGCGGCGGCGTGCCGTGCCGACGAGGCGTACGCCTCCCCGACCGCGAGCTGCTGCTCCGGTACCGCGCCCCGGCCGGCGGCCGGTACCACGACCAGCGCCTGCCGACGGCGGTCGACGATCCGGGTGATGTACGCGATGCGGTCCCCGCCGCCCTGGTGCGCGGGCTCCCAGACGGGCTTGGCCGCGGGGCTCTCCCCGTACGAGACCGGCACCTCTGCGCCGCCGGCGGCCACGGTCGTCCGGTAGGCCCGCTCGTCCCGCGTGAAGACGAACTCCGTACCGTCCGGGGACCAGTCGGCCCAGTCCGCGTCCTCGACGGCTTCGCGCAGCCCGGTGCCGTCCGTACGGACGACCCAGACGGAGGGCTCCGACTCTCCCTCGCCGGACCGGCCGCGGGAGGCGTCGCAGCGGTCCCGGGACGAGTAGCTGCCGTCCCCGCCGTCGTTCTCCCAGGACACGAAGGCGATCCACTGCCGGTCGGGGGAGAGCACGGGATCGGCGATCCGCACCCCCTGGCGCGCGAGGACGAGCGTGACGGGTCCGTCCCCGGTGCGCCGGAACAGGCCCTCCCCGGTGCCGTCGCGGTCGCTGACCCACACCAGGTCGTCGCCGCGCGCCGAGGCCTGGCAGTCGTTGCCCGCCGTGCCGGCCGGCAGCAGCGGGGTGAGGGCGCCGCGCGGTCCGACCGTGGCCACGCTGCGGTGCGGGCCGTCGCCTACGTACGCGATCCGGCCCGGGTCGGGTGCGGGCTCGTCGGCCGCGGCGCGCGCGGGCGGCGGTTCGGCGGCCGTGACCGCAGGACCCACCGCCGGCACCGTGCCCACCAGCACCATGGCGAGCAGCAGACCGAGCCCTCGCCGACCTCGCATGAAGCCGAAGCCACTTCGTCGCACGCGCGTCCGCCGGACGGTTCCCCCGCGCGCTCCGGGGACGCCCCGGGGCGGTGCCGACGGCGTCCGGACAGCCCTCCTCAGGGAAACCCTGTCGCCTGCCGCACCGCACGAACAGCCGGGCGAGGGGCAGCGGTGGGGGTAGCCACCGCTGCCCTAAGAGGCAGCCGCCGGCTTCGCTCAGATGAAGCCCTGCCGCATCGCGTACGCGACGGCGTGCGAGCGGTTGCGCAGCTGCAGCCGTGTCGTCACGTCGTGCAGGATGTTCTTGACCGTGCGCTCCGAGAACGCCAGCGCCCGCGCGATCTCCGCGGTGTCGCTGCCCTCCGCGACCAGCCGCAGGACGTCGATCTCCCGCGGCGCGAGCCCGGTGAACGCGAGTCCGCGCGGATCGAGCACCTGCCGCTGCAGTCGGCCCACCTGATCCAGCAGTCGCCCCAGCAGGTCGGCGGGAACACTGCCCTCGCCGCGCGCGGCCGCCGTGATGACCTGCACCAGCCGCTCCGTCGAGGCCTCACCGCGCCGGACGACACCCACCACCCCGCATTCGACGGCGGCGACGAGCCCGGTGTCGTCGATCTCCGTGGCCACCAGCACGATGCGGCTGTCACCGGCCCGCTGGAAGCGGCGCAGCGTCTGCAGCTCTCCCTCGCCGACCCGGTCCACGGACACCACGGCCACGTGGGGCACGTCGTCCTCCTCCTCACCCAGCAGCTGGAGTTCGGGACAGTTCCTCAGTTGCCCCGCCAGCCCCGCCCGCGAGATCGGGTCCTGGGCGGTCAACCGCACCCGGATCCGCTCCGCACCGCACTCTCCCTGGTAACGCATCGTGTACACCCCCTGCTCGGCGCCCCCACGCCCTGTGAGAGCCCCGCATTCCGTACGTGGTCCGCCTCACCGTGGGCCCAGTGAACACCCGGGCAGTCAGCAGGCACTCCACGCGGACTCAACGGGCAACGCAGCGTGCCCCCGGGTGTGTCCGTATGGGAGCGGTGGCCCTCCGGCCCGGCTTCCTACTGTCCTCACATGACCACTTCCGCTCATCTGGACGCCGCCCCTGTCTCGGTGCTGCCCGGCGAGGAGGCCCGGATCCCGCTCGAGGTACGCAACAGCGGGAACGTCGTCGAGGCCTACGCCTTCGAGGTGCTGGGGCCGGGCGCGCAGTGGATGGTGGTCGAGCCCGCGACGCTGTCCCTGTACCCGGACACGGCCGGCCAGGTGGAACTGGTGGTCCGGCCGCCCCGGGACTCGACCGTCCCACCGGGTGAACTCACCTACGGCGTGCGGGTGTTGCCGCAGGAACAGGGCCAGTACGCCACGGTTCCCGAGGGCGTCCTGCACATCCGCCCGTACGCCGACCTCACCGCGGAACTGACCCCGCGGCTGGGCCAGGGCCGCACCGGCGCCCGCTTCCAGGTGGCTCTGGACAACCGCGGCAACTACCCGTTGTCCGTCGCCCTTTCGGGCAAGGACCAGAGCGACCTGCTGAAATTCGGGCTGCCCGACGAGCCCACGGTGGTGGAGCCGGGGCGGGCGGCGTTCGTGAAGCTGCCCGTCGGGCCGAAGCGGTGGATGTGGCGCGGTGTTGCCGTGCCGCACGTCTTCCAGATCACCGCGGCTCCGTCCGCCGGCCCCGACGGCGCGCCGGAGGTGCCCCCGGCGCAGCTCGACGGCAGCCTGCTGCAGCGTCCGATCGTCTCGGCGGGCCTGCTGAAGCTGCTGCTCCTGCTGCTGGTGCTGCTGGGCGTGCTGGCGGGCCTGTGGTTCGGGCTGCTGCGTCCGGTCGTCCGCAGTGCGGCCAAGGAGGCTGTGAAGGGCCCGGTCGCGGCGGCGGAGTCCAAGGCCGCCGACGCGAAGAAGGCCGCCGACGAGGCCAAGGACGCCGCGTCGGGGGGCTCCGGCGACGACAAGCCCGGATCGGACGGCAGCGCGAGTCCGGGGCCGTCGCCCTCGGCGACGCCGGGCACGGGTCCGGCCCCGCTCCCGGGGGCGGCCCTGTTCTCCCACCGGCTGACCGCCTCCGCCCCGGCGAACGGCACGGACTCGGCCACCTACAAGGTCCCGGACGGCAAGGTGCTGCGGCTGACGGACCTGGTCCTGGAGAACCCGCAGGGCGACGCGGGTACCGTCACGATCTCGGTGGGTGGCAAGCCCCTGCTCGCGCCCGCTCTGGAGAACTTCCGCGAGCAGGACTTCCACTGGGCGTCGGCGATCCTGGCGGGACCGAAGCAGGAGATCACGGTGACGATCTCCTGCCGCACGGTCGGCCGGCCGCCAGCCGGCCCGGCCCCGACCCGCTGCAATTCGGCCGCTCTCTTCAGCGGCACGCTCGAGTAGCCCCTGGGCCGCCCTCCCGGCCCGGGGGCGGCTCAGCCCTCGTCGGGCCGCAGCCGCAGCGAGATGGAGTTGATGCAGTACCGCTGGTCCGTCGGGGTCGGGTAGCCCTCGCCCTCGAAGACGTGGCCGAGGTGGGAGCCGCACTTCGCGCAGCGGACCTCGGTGCGGATCATCCCGTGGGAGGTGTCCGCGAGCAGCTCGACGGCGTCGGAGTCCTTCGGGTCGAAGAAGGACGGCCAGCCGCAGTGCGACTCGAACTTCTCCTTCGAGGTGAACAGTTCGGCGCCGCACGCCCGGCAGGAGTAGACGCCCTCGGTCTTCGTGTCGGTGTACTCACCGCGGAAGGCGGGCTCGGTGCCGCCCAGGCGGAGCACCTGGTACTCCGAGGGGGTCAGCTCGGCCTGCCACTGCTCGTCCGGCTTCTCGACCTCGTACGACATGATGCGCGCTCCCTCAGTTCGACAGGCGGGCGAGGATCTTCGGCCCCAGGTCGGTGACGTCGCCCGCGCCCATCGTGAGAACGAGGTCGCCCGGCTTCGCCATTCCCGCGACAACGTCGGGGACCGTGGCCTTGTCATGGACGGCGGTCACCTCGGCGCCCGCGGCGCGGGCGGCGGTGATGATCAGGTCGCTGGTGATGCCCGGGATCGGGTCCTCGCGCGCCGGGTAGATGTCCAGGACCACGGAGGCGTCGGCCAGCGCCAGGGCGTCGCCCATCTCCTTGCCCAGCTCCTGGGTGCGGGAGAAGAGGTGCGGCTGGAAGACCACGAGGAGGCGGGCCGCGCCGGCGGCGCCGCGCATGGCCTCCAGGTCGGCGGTCATCTCGGTGGGGTGGTGCGCGTACGAGTCGATGACCTGCACGCCCGCGGCCTCGCCCTTGAGCTGGAGGCGGCGGCCGACGCCGGTGTACGCGGTGAGGGCCTGGGCCAGCTCGGCCGGGTCGATGCCGACGCGCGAGCCGGCCGCGAGGGCGGCGGCGGCGTTGTGCGCGTAGTGGCGGCCGGGGACGGAGACGGTGAAGGTGTGCTCGACGCCGTCCAGGTCGACGGTGACCTCGCTGGTCATGCCGTTCGGGGTGATCGCCAGGATGCGGGCGTCGGAGTCCGCGGACTCGCCGACCGTGAGCACCTGGAGGCCCTCGCGGTCCGCGACCCGGCGGGCCAGCTCGCGGGCGCCCGCGTGCTCGCCGACGACCAGGGTGCCGCCGGGGCGGATCTTGCCGACGAAGGCCTCGAAGGACTCGTAGATCTCGTCCATCGACGCGTAGTTCGCGTGGTGGTCCAGCTCGACGTTGAGGACGATCGCGACCTCGGGGTCGTACTTCTGGAAGCTGCGGTCGCTCTCGTCGGCCTCGGCCACGAAGACGGCGCCGGCGCCGTGCCGCGCGTTGGTGCCGGGGCCGGCGAGGTCGCCGCCGATCGCGTACGAGGGGTCGAGGCCCAGCTCGGTCAGGGCGACGGCCAGCATCGAGGTGGTCGTCGTCTTGCCGTGCGTACCGGCGACGGCGACCGCGCGCAGCCCGTCCATCAGGGAGGCGAGCGCGTCGGAGCGGTGCACGACCGGGATGCCCAGCTCGGCGGCGCGGGCCAGCTCGGGGTTGTCGGCGCGGATGGCGCTGGAGACGACGACGCAGGAGGCGTCGTCGGCGAGGTGCGCGGCGGCGTGGCCGATGTGCACGGTGGCGCCGAGGGCGCGCAACGCCTCGGCGGTCGCGGACTCCTTCGCGTCACTGCCGGCGACCTTGGCGCCACGCTGGGCGAGGATCTTCGCGATGCCCGACATTCCGGCACCGCCGATGCCGATGAAGTGCGGCCGCTCCATGGCGGCAGGGACGGCGGCGGCAGGGATGGCGGAGGCCATGCGTGTGTCTCCCCGGGGTGCGACGTACATGAGGCCCCCAGCGTAGTGGCTGGCGCCGGACACCCGGTGTGCCCGGGCCGGGGGCGGCCCCGGGGCCGGTTCCGGGAGCCCACGCTCCCCCGGTCCGGCCCCGCGGCCCAGCCGCCCCGCCCCGTCTACTCCTCCTCGTCGCTGTGGGCGAAGAGCTTCAGGACCGGGACGCCGACCTTGTGCCGGGCTCTGGAGGCCCAGTCCCGGTGGAAGAACTCCTCCACGTAGTGCGGTGCGGTCAGGACGATGACCTCGTCCGCGTCCGACTCGTCGACCACGGCCTTCATCTTGTTCAGGGGGTGGTCCTCGACCACCTGTCCGACCGCCTCGCAGCCCGCGGCGCGCAGCGCCCTCAGCGAGGCGTCCAGGGCCCGCTCGGCAAGGGGCCGGGCCTCCTTGCCCTCCGGTTCGCCGCCCTCCCGCCGGGCTTCCTTCAGCTCGCCCATCGCGACGTCGTCGATGGCGCGCAGCAGGACATCGGCCTGGTCACCCCTGGGCTGCATCAGCACGATGAACGAGACCGTCTCGTCTCCGTGCAGCGTGGTGACGAACTCCACGTCGACGGACGTCAGGGGCTTCTCGATCATCAAAACGCTTGTGAACACTTCGGAGCCCTTCTGCGGAAACCATCCTTCCCCGTGCCCGCACGGGGTCTGCGTGAGTAAGTGTGCCCAGCGGAAGCTAACCGGAACGGGTAATTCCGCTACGTGTCAGATCCGACGGTAGCGGGTGTAGAGAAACCCGGCCTCCTCCAGTACAGAGGCGAGCGAGAACCGTGCAGGGACGGTCACGGAAGGGCCTCCGGCGATCCTCTGCGCACTCCCGGCGGTCATGGTCGGAGACACCGTCCAGCACAGCTCGTCCAGCACGCCGGACGCCACGAACTGTCCGAGCAGCCGCGGGCCGCCCTCCGTCAGCTGCCGTCGCAGCCCGCGCGCGGCAAGTTCCCGCTTCGCGCGTTCCGGGTCCACCCGGGTCCCCTCGCCGGCCGCCACCACCTGCGCGCCGGCCTGCTCGGCCGCCCGCACCCGGTCCGGCGCCGCGGCCTCGCCGGTGAGCACGAGGGTCGGTACCAGCGGCGAGGTGAAGAGCGGAAGCGTGAAGTCGAGGTCGAGCGAGGAGCTGACGACGGCGATCGCGGGCGCGGGCCCCTGCCCGGCGGCGGCCCGTCGGGCGGCGAAGGCCTCACGGGCCCGGGCCGGTCGGTACCCCTCCAGGCGTACCGTTTCCGCCCCGACCACGACCACGTCGGCCAGCGCCCGCAGGGTGCCGAAGATCCGCATGTCGGTGTCGGAGGAGATCGGCTGCGAGCGGCCGTCGTGCTGGGCCGCGCCGTCCAGGGAGGAGACCATGTTGGCCCGCAGCCACACGCCGTCGGCGGCCCGGGCCTCCTCGGGGTACGCGTAGGCGTCGGCCAGCTCGTCGAGGGACCACTCCCCGTCCGACTCGGCTGCTGTCATGTCCGTCACAGGGAACAGGCGTCGCATGCTCGCAGTCTGACACGCCCCTTACAGTGGGGAACTGTGTCGACCCGTGCCCTCGCCGAAGCCGCCTCCATAGAGGCGACACCGCTCTCCCTCTGCGCCCGTGAGCCCCATGTGCCCGCAGACCGGCTCGTCGCGGAGATGGTGCCGCCGCCCCGGTTCGACTCGGTGCGCTTCGACACGTACATCCCGGACCCGAACCAGCCCAGCCAGATCGAGGCCGTCGACGTCCTGAGCGCCTTCGCCGAGGGGCTCGGCGGTTCGCACGCCTCCGGCGCCGGCAAGCGCCGCTGGTTCTCCCGCGCCCCGAAGCCGACCGTGCCCGCCGGCCCCCGCGGGGTCTACCTGGACGGCGGCTACGGCGTCGGCAAGACGCACCTGCTCGCCTCGCTCTGGCACGCCACCCCGGCCGAGCCCGCGCTCAAGGCCTTCGGCACCTTCGTGGAACTGACCAACCTGGTCGGCGCGCTCGGCTTCCAACAGACCGTGCAGACCCTCAGCGGGCACCGTCTCCTCTGCATCGACGAGTTCGAGCTGGACGACCCGGGCGACACCGTCCTCGTCTCCAGCCTGCTCGCCCGCCTCGTCGAGCACGGCGTCGCGCTCGCCGCCACCTCGAACACGCTGCCGGGCAAGCTCGGCGAGGGCCGGTTCGCCGCGGCGGACTTCCTGCGCGAGATCCAGGGCCTGTCCGCGCACTTCCGCCCGCTGCGGATCGACGGCGAGGACTACCGGCACCGCGGGCTGCCCGAGGCGCCCGCCCCGTACTCCGAGGAGGCCGTCACCAAGGCCGCGTACGCCACCCCCGGCGCGAGCCTCGACGACTTCCCGCACCTGCTCGAACACCTGGCCAAGGTGCACCCGAGCCGGTACGGCGCGCTGACCGACGACCTGACGGCCGTCTGCCTCACCGACGTGACGCCCGTGCCCGACCAGTCGACCGCGCTGCGGCTGGTCGTCCTCGCCGACCGGCTGTACGACCGCGAGATCCCGGTGCTGGCCTCCGGACTCCCCTTCGACCGGCTGTTCAGTGAAGAGATGCTGAAGGGCGGGTACCGCAAGAAGTACTTCCGGGCGATCTCCCGGCTCACCGCGCTCGCCCGCGACGCAAAGGGGCTTGTGGAGCAGTAGGTTGGGTGATACCCGACCGAAAGGGATCCACCATGGCCACCGTCCGTCATGCCCACACCGTCTGGGAGGGCGACCTCCTGAAGGGCAAGGGCGTCGTCACCCTCGACTCCTCCGGCCTCGGTTCGTACGAGGTGTCCTGGCCGGCCCGGGCCGAGGAGCCGAACGGGAAGACGAGCCCCGAGGAGCTCATCGCCGCCGCGCACTCCTCCTGCTTCTCGATGGCGTTCTCCAACGGTCTCGCCAAGGCCGGCAACCCGCCCACCCGCCTGGAGACCAAGGCCGACGTCACCTTCCAGCCGGGCGAGGGCATCACGGGCATCCACCTGACCGTGCGCGGCGAGGTCCCCGGCCTGGACGCGGACGAGTTCCAGGCGCTGGCCGAGGACGCCAAGAAGAACTGCCCGGTGAGCCAGGCCCTCACGGGTACGACGATCACGCTCACCGCCGAGCTCGCCTGACCCCTCCCGGCGCACACGCCACATGAGGCGACGTGGGCCCGCATGGTTCACGTGTCACCACACTGCGTGATACACACATGCGGGTCACACGTCACACACATGCACCACGTCACACCTGTCCTCCCCCTAGGCCCGGGGGGCCTGGGGGGACCCCCAGCAGGAAGTGGGTTGCCTCATGTCCGCAACACGACGTCAGATCCTCTCCCGCACCGGCGCGTCCGTCGCCGGCATCGCCTTCACCGGCGCGTTCTCCGAGCTCTTCGCCGGCACCGCCGCCGCCCGCGGCCACTCCCCCGCCGCCGGATACGGCCCGCTGGTCCCCGACCCGGCCGGCCTGCTCGACCTGCCGAAGGGCTTCCGCTACACCGTCCTGTCCCGCGAGGGCGACCCGCTCCGCTCCGGCGAGGGCCCGGTGCCCAGCAACCACGACGGCATGGCCGCCTTCGCCGGCCGCCGAGGCCGCGTCCATCTGGTCCGCAACCACGAGAACCGGGTCACCGGCCGCGTGGGCGTGCCGACCGTCGAGGGCCTGACCTACGACCCGGCCGCCAAGGGCGGCTGCACGGCGCTCACCCTGGACGGCCGGAACAACGTGCTGGACGAACGGGTCGCCATCGCCGGCACCGCGGTCAACTGCGCGGGCGGGCCGACCCCTTGGGGAACCTGGCTGACCTGCGAGGAGACCGAGGACCGGGCCGGCACCAACGGCTACACCAAGGACCACGGCTTCATCTTCGAGGTCGACCCGGCCGACCCGCACCGCACCGGCGCGGTCCCGCTCACCGCGATGGGCCGCTTCCAGCACGAGGCGATCGCCGTCGACCCGCGCAGCGGCATCGTCTACGAGACCGAGGACGCGTTCCTGAAGCCGTTCGGGCTCTTCTACCGCTTCCTGCCCGAGAAGCCGCTCGGCGGCACCGGCTCGCTGCGGGCCGGCGGCACGCTGGAGGCGATGCGGGTGCCGGGCGTGCCGGACCTGTCCGTGATCCAGGAGACCGGCGCGCGGTTCGAGGGCGTCGAATGGGTTCCCGTACCCGATCCGCAGGCGGTGCAGACACCGATCCGGCTGCAGGACTTCGGGCCGAAGGGCATCACGCACGCGCAGAAGCTGGAGGGCTGCTACTGGGGCGGCGGCGCGGTGTACTTCGTCTCCAGCTTCGCCCGCACCAAGGACGGCTCGGGCGCGACCCACTACGGCCAGGTGTGGAAGTACGAGCCGCAGCGGCGCAGGCTCACGCTGGTCGTCGTGTTCGGCCCGGACACCGACATCCAGCTGCCGGGCGAGTCCCCCGACAACATCTGCCTCGCGCCGACCGGCGGGCTGATGGTCTGCGAGGACGGCGAGGGGGCGCAGCACGTCTACGGCGTGAACCGGCGCGGCGAGGTGTACGCGGTGGCGCGCGGCGCGAACAACATCGGCACCCCGGAGACGCCGGAGTGGGGCGAGTTCGCGGGCGTCACCTTCTCGCCCGACGGCGAGACCATGTACGTCAACTGCTACACCCCCGGCACGACCTTCGCCGTGACGGGTCCGTGGTGCTGACGGCCCTTCCGGCCTGACCCCTCCCCGGGCGGGTGCGCGACCGCGGTCGCGCACCCGCCCGTTCCGTCGCAGGATCGAGGGAGCGGACCGGAAGGGGAACACGCGGTGGCGAAGCCGAAGGCACAGGGGAAGCGGGACGGCGGGAAGAAAGACGGCGGAACGCGCGACGGCACCGGGCGCGACGGGGGCAAGCGCGACGTCGGCAGGGCCGGGAAGCGGCCCGTGCCGAACCTGCGCGAACTGCTGCGGGTTCCCGGCGGCGCCCGGATCGACCTCACCTCTTACGACACCGCGGCGACGCCGGGCGGTCCCCGCGACAAGGCGGCCGGGCTCGCCGCGACGGCCGCGCTCGGCCCGCGGCTGGCCGCGCTCCAGGAGCGGCTCTACGCGGCGAGCACCGGGGGCGACCGGCGCCGGCTGCTGCTGGTCCTGCAGGGCATGGACACCAGTGGCAAGGGCGGCACGGTCAAGCACGTGATCGGGCTGTTCAACCCGTCCGGCTGCCGGATCAAGGCGTTCAAGGCCCCGACGCGGGAGGAGCTGAACCACCCGTTCCTCTGGCGCGTCATGCAGGCGCTGCCGCAGCCGGGCGAGATCGGCATCTTCGACCGCTCGCACTACGAGGACGTGCTCATCGCCCGGGTCCGCGGGCTGGCGCCGCCCAAGGTGCTGGACCGGCGCTACGGACAGATCGACCGCTTCGAGCAGTCGCTGGTGGAGGACGGCGTCACCGTGGTGAAGGTGTTCCTGCACATCTCGTACGACGAGCAGCGCAGGCGGCTCCTGGAACGCCTCGACAACCCGGAGAAGCACTGGAAGTTCAACCCGGGCGACATCGAGGAGCGGGCACTGTGGCCGGCGTACCAGGAGGCGTACGAGATCGCCCTGGCGCGCTGCTCGACAGAGGAGGCCCCCTGGTACCTGGTTCCGGCCGACCGCAAGTGGTACCGGAACTGGGCGATCAGCACGCTGCTCCTGGAGCACCTGGAGGAGATGGACCCGGCGTACCCGCCGGGCGACTTCGACGTGACGGCGTCCCGGAAGCGGCTGCTGCTCGACAGCATCGCCGATCCGGGTGGCGGAGTTCCGGAGGGGTGTGGCCGCAGATAGAGGGGTCTGGCGGCAGTTGGCGGTGTCGGGTCGCAGTTGGCGGTGTCGGGTCGCGGATAAAGGATGACGATCGGATATTTTCCGTTCGTGACCATTTCTGTACGACGATTGACGGCTCTTGCCGTTTCGGGTGTTGCGGCGGGGGCTGCGCTGGGTGCGGTGCTCGTCGGCTGCGACACGGGGGGATCCGGAACCGACGCCGCGGCGCGGCGTGACAAGGCGGCGCCGTCGGCGAGCCGGTCCGCGAGCGCGGCACCGGGCGCGAAGCCGTCCGAGCGCGGTACCGCTTCCCCGTCCGCGAGCGCGGCGCCCGGCCCCGGCACCGCGCGCAAGGCGCCGCCGACGATGGCGCCCGGGCCGGGCGGCCGGACCGCGGTCTTCGAGCGCGGCGCCGCCGCGTCCGGCAAGGTCGTCGCGCTGACCTTCGACGCCGACATGACGGCGGACCAGGGACCGCGCGCCGCGGGCGGCGAGCGTTTCGACAACCCTCAGCTCATCGCCACGCTGCGCCGCCTGAAGGTGGACGCGACGGTCTTCATGACCGGCCGCTGGGCCGAGGAGTACCCGGACCAGGCCCGGGACATCGGCAACGACCCCCTGTTCGAGATCGCCAACCACTCCTACAGCCACTACGCCTTCGCCTCGCCGTGCTACGGCCTGCCGACGGTGGAGCGCGACGCGATGGCGAAGGACGTCCGCCGGGCGTTCGACGCGTTCGCCAAGGCCGGGGCGCGCAATGTCGTCCCGTACTTCCGCTTCCCCGGCGGTTGCTACGACGACGACGCCCTGCGCGCGCTCGGCCCGGCGAAGGTGACGGCGGTCCAGTGGGACGTGGTCAGCGGCGACGCGTTCGCCAAGAACGGCAACGCCGTCGCCGAGCAGGTCCTGGCCGGGGTGAAGCCCGGCTCACTGGTCGTCATGCACTGCACCCGCAGCGCGGCCCCGGTCACCGAGCAGGCGATCCGCCGCATCGTCCCGGAACTCCGCGCCCGCGGATACCACTTCGTGAAGGTCTCCGACCTGATGGCCGGCGCGGCCCCGTCGTCGCGGCGATGAGTCCGCGGGCGCCGGCAGGTCACCCCCGACCGGGAAAGCACCCACTGGGGAAGCACCGACCGAGACAGCACTGACCGAGCAGGAGCACGCCATGGGCCTCGTCCACATCGAGCTGTTCGCCACCCTCGACCTCGTCGCGCAGGCGCCCGGCGGCCCCGACGAGGACCCGATCGGGTTCCCGTTCGGCGGCTGGCAGGCACCCCTGCTGGACGAGGTCGCGGGCGCGCAGATCCTCGCCGCGTACGAGGGCACCGACGCCCTCCTGCTCGGCCGGCGCACGTACGACATCTTCGCCGCGTACTGGCCGCACCAGGAGGGCGGCCAGGACAACGAGATCGCCACGCTCTTCAACCGGATCCCGAAGTACGTGGCCTCCCGCGGCCGGCCCGACCTGTCGTGGCAGGGATCCACGCAGCTCGGCCCGGACCTCGTCGGCGCGGTGCGCGAGATCCGGGACCGGCACGAGAACATCAAGGTCGTCGGGAGCCTGAACCTCGTGCAGACCCTCCTGCGCGAGAAGCTCTTCGACCGGCTCGACCTCTGGGTGCACCCGATCGTGCTCGGCGTCGGGAAGAAGGTCTTCGACGGCGGCGAGGTCCCCACCAACGTCACCCTCCTCGAACCCCCTGCCGCGAGCCCGAGCGGCACCGTCCACCTCCGCTACGGCCTCGCCGAGGGCACGCCCGGGACGGGCGACATGACCGCACCCGACCGCGGGGTCAGCCGATGAGGAGGTCCCGCTCACGGGTGGCAAAGCGTGCCACCTGTGCATGCCATGCAGGATGCTCGCGCCCCTGAACCGCGGGCGGGCCCGGCAGATCGCCTGCCGGGCCCGTCACGAAGAGGCTCTCGCCGTCAGTTCGCCGAGGTCTTCTGGGGGGTCACTTCGCTCGGGCGGACGACGACGAAGCCCTCGCCGTCGAGGCGGAGCTGGACCGCCTCGCCGGAGCCGCCGCGGATCATGGAGCCGACGGACTGGGAGCGGTGGAGCGAGGTGTTCAGGTGGGCGCTCCAGCCGACGACCGCGTCCGTGTCGACGCAGACCGGGGCGTGCGGGGCGACGGGGATGACGATCGGCGCGCCCTCGCAGACCAGGGCGAGCTTGCCGTAGCCGGTGAAGACGCTGTTGAAGAGGCCGCCGCCGGTCATGCCGGCACCCTTCACCGTCTTGATCTCGTAGGAGAGGGTCGGGTCGAAGCAGAGCACGTTCCGGCCGTTGACGGTGAGCGCGTCGCCCTGCTCGATCTCGACGATGAAACAGTTCTGCGCCTCGTGCGCGAACCACGCCTCGCCCTGGCCGCGCACGGCCATCAGCGGCAGGCCCTCGCCGGTGACGGCGCGCTTGAGCATGCCGCCTATGCCCTGGCCCTTGCGCTCGAACTGGAGATCGCCGCGGAACGCGATCATGGAGCCCTGTCGGGCGTGCATCTCGCCGTTCACCGCGTACTTGACGGACTTGGCGTTCTGCAGGGTCATGCCGGGTGCGGTGGCCTGCTGCGCCAGATTGTCTACGGAAAAGAGATCGCTCTTCATGTCGGGCATCCTGTCCCGGAATTGAGCGTTCCGGCAAAAACCCTCCCACCCGGGTCCGATCACCGCGGTGGCAGACTGGGCGGGTGAGCACCGAAGACACCTCGAACACCGCCGACCCCCGCGACGAGGCCCCGCAGTTCGTGCTGCCGCTCGTCGTCCGCATCGAGAAGGCCGCGCCCCCGGCCCGTACCGACGCGCTGGAGACCGCGGCGCGCGCCGTCCTGGCGATCCTCGCCGACGAGCGGTCGAACGGGGAGGGCGAGTGGGCCCGGGCGATCAGCGACTGGCAGGACGCCCGGATCCGGAAGGTCGTCCGCCGGGCACGCGGCGCCGAGTGGCGGCGCGCCTGCGAGCTTCCGGGCATCACGGTCACCGGCGAGCACGCCGAGGTACGGGTCTTCCCGCCGGTCCCCCTGGACGGCTGGCCCAAGGAGCTGCTCAAGCTCCAGGTGTCCGGCACCGACCTGGACGACCCGGCCGCGCCCGGCGAACCCCGCCCCGGCGGCGCGGTGCTCTGGCTCAACCCCGAGCTCGACATGTCCGCGGGCAAGACGATGGCCCAGGCCGGGCACGGCGCGCAGCTGGTGTGGTGGCGGCTGTCCGACGCGCAGCGCAAGGCGTGGCGCGAGGCCGGGTTCCCGCTGGTGGTGCGGACCGCTCCGGCGGAACGCTGGGCGGAGCTCACCGGCAGCGGACTGCCCGTGGTCCGGGACGCGGGCTTCACCGAGATCGCGCCCGGCTCCTGCACCGTCGTGGGCGAGTTCCCGGGCGTCGACATCGCCGACACCGCGATCTGAACGGCCGGGACCGTCCGTACGTACCTCCCCATATCGTCAAGTGGGTTGAACCGCGGGGTCGGTTGGCGGTTCAGTCTGCGGTGTCAGGCTCGAAGCACGGGAGGCACAGCACAGTGTTGCGACGCGTCAACGGAACGGCTCTCATCATCGCGGCGCTGGTCGCCACGGTCGGCGCGCTGGCGTTCCCCGTCTGGTCGTACGCCGACCGCTCCGGCACCGGCCAGGCCAATCTCGCCGCGTCGTCCGTGGCCACCCAGTGGGGGCCGCTGTCCGCCACGGACCGGGACTTCCTCGTGAAGGTGCGGCTGGCCGGCCTGTGGGAGCTGCCGGCCGGCCAGCAGGCCATCGAACGCGCGCCCAGCCAAGCCATCCGGGACGCCGGCGACCATCTCGTCGTCGGCCACACCGACCTCGACCGGCGGGCCCGCGACGTCGCCGCGAAGCTCGGCGTCGAGCTGCCGAACCAGGCGAACGAACAGCAGCAGGGCTGGCTGCGGGAGCTGTCCGCGGCCCAGGGTGAGGAGTACGAGCGGAAGTTCGCGAACCTGCTGCGCAACGCGCACGGCAAGGTCTTCGCCCTGGTCGCCCAGGTCCGGCACACCACCCGCAACACCCTGATCCGGCAGCTCGCGAGCGACGCCAACCAGACCGTCCTGGACCACATCACGATGCTGGAGGCGACCGGCCTCGTCGACTTCGACGCGATCGCCAACGAGGCGGCGGGCCGGGCGACGGCCAGCCCGAGCGGTCCGCCGCCGCCGAACGGCAATCTGCCGCCCGCGCCGACGCCCGTCCTGCCGACCGGCGAGGACCAGTCGTTCACCTCGCGCCCGGTTCCAGGACCGGCGGTGAACACGAACCGCCCCTGAGTGACGGCGCCGCGCCCAAACCTCAAATCAACCTCTGAACGTCCATCCGTCTGGATTCGAACCCGTGCTTCGGGGTCATCAGCACAGGGACTGAAGGAGGGGGACATGGCAGAACTCGGCATCGGCATCGGCTGGCGGCCGGAGATCGCGGACGCGGTGGAGGGACTGCCCGGCGTCGACTGGGTGGAGGTGGTGGCCGAGAACATCTGCCCCGGCCATCTCCCCGACTCGCTGACCCGGCTGCGCGAACGCGGCGTCAAGGTGGTCCCGCACGGTGTCTCGCTCGGGCTGGGCGGCGCGGACCGCCCGGACGCGGGGCGGCTCGCGGACCTCGCGGCGAAGGCGGAGGCCCTCGGTTCCCCGCTGGTCACCGAGCACATCGCGTTCGTGCGCGCCGGGGGGCCGCTCACTGGAACGCCCGTCCTGGAGGCGGGGCACCTGCTGCCGGTGCCGCGCACGTGGGACGCGCTGGAGGTGCTCTGCGAGAACGTCCGCATCGCGCAGGACGCCCTCCCCGTGCCGCTGGCCCTGGAGAACGTCGCGGCGCTGATCTCGTGGCCGGGCGAGGAGCTGACGGAGGGACAGTTCCTGGCGGAGCTGGTGGAGCGTACGGGGGTACGGCTCCTCATCGACGTCGCCAACCTGCACACGAACCATGTGAACCGCGGCGAGGACCCGGCGAAGGCGCTCGCCGAGCTGCCGGTGGAGGCGATCGCGTACGTGCACGTCGCGGGCGGCGAGGAGCGCGACGGCGTCTGGCACGACACCCACGCCCACCCGGTTCCCCCTCAGGTCCTCGACGTACTCGCGGAACTGGCGTCCCGTGTCGCCCCGCCGGGCGTCCTGCTGGAACGGGACGACGACTTCCCCCCGGCGGAGGAGCTCGCCGCGGAACTGACGGCGATCGAGACGACGGTGCGGACGGCGCGGGCGAGCGTGCGGTCGGGTACCGGGCCGGTGGCGCTGCCGACGGCCGATGCGCGGCCCGACGCCGCGGCGGAATCGACGGCCGACGCCGACGCCGACGCCCCGGTCGCGCGCCCCCTGTTCGTGGGCGCCGGGGCCCGGGTCTCGGGCGGGCCGATGCCCGAGCCCGGCGACGCCGCGCTCGGCGCGCCGGACCGGGTGGCCGACGGCTCCGTCGACGCCTCCGAGGCGGCCCCCGAGCCCATGCCGCTCCTGGTCGGCGCCGGGGCCCGCGTCTCCGGCGGCCCGATGCCCGAGCCCGGCGAGGCCCCGGCCCGGGGCACCGGCTCCTCGGCCCCGGCCCCGGAGGCCGCGCGGGTCGACCGGGCCGAGGTCCCCGACTCCGACCGGACCGAGGCTCCGGCCCCCGGCGCCCGGGAGCGGGTCGGGCTGGCGCAGGCGGCGTTGCTGTCGGCGCTGGTCGCCGGGACGCCCGCGCCCGAGGGGTTCGACGCGCGGCGGCTGCGGGTGCAGAGCCGGGCCCTGGTCGCCAAGCGCGCCTCCGTCGTCGCCAAGGTGGCGCCGGAGCTGCCGGAGATCCTGGGGGCCGCGTACCGGCCCGCGTTCCTCGCGTACGCGACCGCACGGCCGATGCCGGGCAGCTACCGGCGCGAGGCGCTCGACTTCGCCGAGCACCTGCTGGTCGCCGGCCGCCCCGCCGACCCCGAGGTCCGCAGGCGGCTCACGTACTGGTGGCAGGACCGGGCCGGGGCCCGGCCGCCGGGGCGGGCCACCCGGCTCGTCCGCGCCGCCCGCGCCGTGCTGGCGGGGAGGTGACGGCCGTGAACGCACTCGCCGCACTGGTCTACCTCGCCGTCCTGGCCAGCCTGATCATGCTGATCGCCAGGATCTCGTCCTCCCGCGGCGGCCCCGGCGGGGCCGTGCACGACGTGTCCGAGGCGGCCTTCCTGCAGGGCGGCCCGGCGCGGGTCGTGGACAGCGCGCTCGCCGCGATGCAGGCCGAGGGCGTCATCGCCATCGGCGGCCCCGGCATCGTCGTCGCCCTCGGCCCGGGCGGCCGGCACCCCGTCGAACGCGCCGTGCTGCAGGAACTCGCGGCCGCGCCGCACGGCGCGCTGCACACCCTGCGGCTCGCCGTCATGCGCCACCCGGCGGTGCAGGAGATCGGCGACGGGCTCGCGGCGCGGGGGCTGCTCGTCACCCCGGCGGCGCGCCGCACGGTCGTCCGCTGGGCGGTCGCGCAGGGCTTCGCCTCGTTCGGGATGATCTTCGTGTCGGTGTTCCTGACGGTCATCACCCTCGGCGACTCGATCCCGTTCATCGCGAAGGTGGTTCCCGCCCTGGGGCTCGGCGTCGTCAGCGCGCTGATCTGCGGGGCGGTGGCCGCCGGCCGGGTCACCTCGGCCGGGCGGCGGGCGCTGCACGCCTACCGGCAGCAGGCGGCGTACCTGACGGACGCCGGGCACCTGGTCGCGCTGCGCGGCCTGGGCGCGCTGCCGGACCCCGAGCTGCGGGCCCAGCTGATCACAGCGGCCCGGATGCCGCGCACGCCGCCGTCCCGGCCGTTCGGCGACAGCGGCGACTCCTCGGACAGCGCGGCCGTCGTCACCGTGTGGTGCGCGGGCGTCAGCGGCGGTGGGGGCGGCTGCGGCGCCGGCGGGGGCGGAGGTGGGGGCGGTGGATCGTCGTGCTCCGGCGGCTCGTCCTGCTCCAGCGGCTCGTCCTGCTCGTCCTCCGGCGGTTCCAGCTGTTCGTCCAGCAGTGGTTCGAGCTGTTCGTCCAGCAGCGGTTCGAGCTGCGGCGGTTCGAGCTCCGGTTGACCGCGCGGCGCGCCGCGAGCGGCGGCCGGCGGCGGCCCGGTTCCGGATCGTGAGAAACCCATGGCGCGGGGCCCGGGCCGTCCCGTAGAACTCGGCCATGCTCTGGGTCCCGTTGCTCCTCGTCGCCTGCGCCGCGGCTGTCCTCAGTTCGGTCCGGCTCTGCCTCGCAGCGGTCACGGCCGCGCGGCCCGCCCCTCCGGAGTTCGTGCTCGGGGAGGACCGGGACCCCGGCCGCGAACTGACGCTTGCCGAGGCGGCCTACCTGTCCGGCGGTCCGCTGCGGGTCGCCGATCTGACCCTGGTGTCGATGCACCGCGCCCGCCGGCTGCTGCTCGCGCACACCGGCTGGGCGACGGTCGTCGACCCGGAGGGCCGGGACGACCTGGAGCGCTCGGTGATCGGTGCGATAGGCCCGGACGGGCAGGCCAGGACGACGGCGATACGCCCGGCGGTCGCCGCGGCGGATGCTGTACGGACCGTGGCGGACCGGCTGGTGACAGCGGGCCTGGCGGTGCCGGAGCCGGGCCGCCGCAGCGTCGCCGCCGGGGTGCGCGCGGTGTTCGCGTCACTGGTGCTGAGTCTGGCCCTCGCGGCCGGCGCGGTGCTGATCCTGCCTCAGGGGGTCTCGGTCACCCCGGTCCTGGCCTGGTTCTCGCTGCCGGTCGTGCTCACCCTGGGCTGTCTGCTCGCCGCCCGCGCGGAGGCGCATCCGTACCCGCACTGGGCCTCCCCCGCCGGTCAGGTACTGCTCGGCGAAGTCCCGGCGGCCGACGACCCGATGGCCGCCCTGGCGACGCGCGGCCCGCGGGCCCTGGCCGATCCGGGCCTCCGGGCCGCCCTCGACGCGCGGTAGCAGCATGCGGGCCCGCTCGTTTACGGGCCCCGGAAAGACGCCGGTGCGGCGCGCAGAGAGCGCGCCGCACCCGGAGCCGGACCCGGTGTCGCTGGAGCGGCGGACGGATCCCGTCCGCCGTCTGATCTTCCGGGTCGAGGGGTGACGGGCCGGCCGGCAGCCGGTCGTCACCAGGTTCGTACGGTGGTCAGGCCAGGCCCGCCACCAGGTCCGCCACGCTCTTGCGGCGCCCCGTACTGCGATTCCCGGGGGTCGACCCCCGGACCCCCGGCCCGGAGGCTCTACGCAAGCCCGGCCACCAGGTCCGCCACGCTCTTGCGACGCCCCGTGTAGAAGGGGACCTCCTCGCGGACGTGCAGCCGGGCCTCGGAGGCGCGCAGGTGGCGCATCAGGTCGACGATGCGGTACAGCTCGTCGGCCTCGAAGGCGAGGATCCACTCGTAGTCGCCGAGCGAGAACGAGGCGACCGTGTTGGCGCGGACGTCGGGGTAGCCGCGGGCCATCTTGCCGTGGTCCGCGAGCATCCGGCGACGGTCCTCGTCCGGCAGCAGGTACCAGTCGTAGGAGCGCACGAAGGGGTAGACCGAGACGTAGTCGCGCGGGGTCTCGTCGGCCAGGAAGGCCGGGATGTGCGACTTGTTGAACTCGGCGGGGCGGTGCAGCGCCATGTTCGACCAGACCGGCTCCAGAGCGCGGCCCAGCTTGGTGCGGCGGAAGAGGTTGTACGCCTCCTGGAGCTCGTCCGAGGTCTCGGCGTGCCACCAGATCATGACGTCGGCATCGGCGCGCAGGCCGGAGACGTCGTACGTGCCGCGGACGGTGATGTCCTTGGCCGCGAGCTGGTCGAACAGCTCCTGGACCTCGTCGGCGTAGCCGGCCCGGTCCTCGGGGAGAACGTCGCGCAGCTTGAAGACGGACCACAGGGTGTAGCGGATGACCTCGTTGAGGTCCTTCGCCTTCTTACCGGCGTTCGGGATCTTTTCGGGCGCACTCATGCGTCCATTCTCGCCCGTCACGGACAGTGCCCGGCACCAGGGTCGGTGGTTTTCGACGTGGCGATGATCTCGTCCGCGGCCCGGTGGGCCGAGGCGACGCAGGCCGGGACGCCGACGCCGTCGTACACCGCGCCCGCGATCCGCAGCCCGGGGAGCTTGGCGACGGCGTCGCGGATGCGTTCGACGCGGGTGAGGTGGCCGACCGGGTACTGCGGCAGGCCGTCGATCCAGCGGGTGACGGTGGTGGCGGCGGGGCGGGCCGTGAGGCCGACGGCGGCGCCCAGGTCGGTCAGGGACGCGGCGACGAGCTCGGCGTCGTCGCGGTCGAGCTGCGCCTCCTCGCCGTGCCGGCCGACGGAGGTGCGCAGCACGAAGAGGTCCGGGGCGGCGTCGGCCACCCAGCTCCACTTCTGGGTGGAGAAGGTCGAGGCCTTGATCGTGCGTCCGTCGACGGGCGGGACGAGGAAGCCGGAGCCGGGCAGGCCGCTGAGGTCGGCGCGCCGGAAGGCGAGGGTGACCAGGGCCATCGAGGCGTACTCGACCTGGCCGAGTTCGGCGGAGGCGGCGGGCGACTCGGCGGCCAGCAGCTCGGCTGCGGACCAGGCGGGGGTGGCGAGGACGACGCCGTCGGCGTGCAGCACCCGGTCGCCGGTGACGACGCGCCAGCAGGTGCCGGGGCCGGCCGTCCCGTCCGGACCCGCCGGGACGCGGCGCAGTTCGGTGACCGGGGCGTGGGTGAGGATCTCGCCGCCGGCGGCCCGGATCGCGTCGGCGACCGCTGCGGGCAGGACGCCGATGCCGCCCCGGATGCCGAGGAAGGCGGAGCCGCCGAGGCCGGTGGCCGCGCCGGCGGCGTCGGACGGGGTCGCGGCGCCGGCCCGCTGGACGGCGCGGACGGCCTCGCCGAGGGTGCCGTGGGCGCGGGCCTCCTCGAAGAGCTTGGGCACGGCGGCCCGCATCGAGATCTTGTACGCATCGCCCGCGTACACCCCGCCGAGGAGCGGTTCGACGAGCCGGTCGACGACCTCGCGGCCCATCCGGTCGGCGACGTACGCGCCGATGGCGACGTCCTCGCCGAGTTCCGCCGGGGGCAGTTCGCGGTCCTGGTCGACCCGGCGCAGCCCCTCCTCGGAGAGCAGTCCGGCCAGCGCGCCCGCGTCGCCGGGCACGCCCATGACGTGGCCCTTGGGCATGGGGCGCAGTTCGCCCCGGCTCCACACCGACGCGGTGGTGGTGGCGGGCGCGAGCATCCGCTCGCCGAGGCCGACGGCACGGGCCAGCGCGACGGCCTCGGGCCGGCGGGCGAGCAGCGACTCGGCCCCGAGGTCGACGGGCGCCCCGGCGATCTCCCCGGCGTGCAGCTTGCCGCCGACCCGGTCGGTCGCCTCCAGGAGGGTCACCCGCACCCCGGCGCCGGCGAGCCGGTGCGCGGCGGCGAGCCCGGCGATGCCACCGCCCACGACGACGACATGCCGCCCGTCCGGCGCCGCCGGGGTACCCGCTCCTGTGTCCGCGTTCATGCCCCCACTCTCTCAAACGCCCGGCGGGTGCCCGCGCCCGCCCACCGCCTGTTCCGAGTCCGGAACGTGACCGCATCGCTACCGGGGAACGGCAACCCGCGCCCCGCCCCGTACGTCGAAAGGGCACCATTCGGCCACCACATCCCTGGGGGGACCCCATGCGTGGAACACGGACCTTCGCGGCGGCGCTGCTCGTCGCGTCGCTGGCACTGGCGGGCTGCGGCGCGAACGACGACGCCGGCGGCTCGGCGGCGGACGCCAAGGGGCTGACGGCGGAGAAGCCGGCCGACGCGGGCGCGGAGGCCGCCAGAGACGGCGCCCCGGACGCGGCGCCCGGGGGCGGCGGCGCCGAGAAGCCGGCGGGCACCGAGAACCCGGCGGCCGTGCCCACGCAGCACGTCATCCGTACCGCCGAGCTGTACGTCGAGGTCGCGAGCGCGCCGAAGGCGCTGGCGGCGGCGCGCGGCGTCGTCGCCCGGGCGGGCGGGCACGTGGCGAGCGAGACGACCGAGCGGGTCGACGACACGCACGTGACCTCGCGGGTGGTGCTGCGCGTCCCGCAGGAGCGGTACGACTCCGTCCTCGGTGAGCTGGCCGGCGGCGGGAAGCTGATCTCCCGGAAGGCGGACGCCAAGGACGTCACCGAGCAGGTGGTGGACGTGGAGAGCCGGATCGCGACCCAGCGGGCCAGCGTGGACCGGGTCCGCAAGCTGATGGACCAGGCCACGAAGCTGGCCGACGTGGTCACCCTGGAGAGCGAGCTGAGCCGCCGCCAGGCGGACCTGGAGTCGCTGCTCGCCCAGCAGGCCTCGCTGAAGGACCGTACGACGATGGCGACGATCACCCTGGAGCTGTCCGAGACGGAGCGGCCGACGAAGGCCGAGGACGACACCCCGGGCCTGCTCGACGCCCTCGGCGGTGGCTGGAACGCACTGGTGACCGCGGCGACCTGGCTGGCGATCGTGCTCGCGGCGCTCGCCCCGTGGCTCGCCGTCCTCGCCGTGCTGTACGCGGCCTGGCGGTGGCTGGTCCGCCCGCGCCTGGCGAAGCGGTCTGCCGCCCCGGAGCCGGCGTCGACGCGTACGGCGACGCCCGCACCGACGTCGACGCCCGCACCGACGTCGGCGTCCGCACCGGCGCCCGTGCCCGCGCCGCGACCTGACGGAGCCTCCGCCGCGCCCGCCCCCGAGGAGGACTGAACCCCCGCCCCGACGTAGCGTGTTCGCATGAGGGAGCGACTGGTCGTCATCGGCGGCGACGCGGCGGGCATGTCCGCCGCGTCGCAGGCCCGCAGGCTCAAGGGCCCCGAGGAGCTGGAAATCGTCGCCTTCGAGCGCGGCCACTTCTCCTCGTACTCGGCCTGCGGCATCCCGTACTGGGTCGGCGGCGACGTCGCCGCGCGCGACGAGTTGATCGCGCGCTCGCCGCGGGAGCACCGTGCCCGGGACATCGATCTGCGCATGCGGACCGAGGTGACCGAGCTGGACGTGCCGGGGCAACGGGTGCGCACCCGCGACCTGGAGAGCGGCGCCGAGTCCTGGACCGGCTTCGACAAGCTGGTGATCGGGACCGGGGCGCAGCCGGTGCGGCCGCCGCTGCCGGGGATCGACGCCCCTGGCGTGCACGGGGTGCAGACCCTGGACGACGGCCAGGCTCTGCTCGACTCGCTGACGGCGCTGGAGACCGACGGCGCCACGGGGGTCCCCCCTGCCGGGGCGCGTCCGGGAGCTCGGGGGAGGGCGGTCGTGGTCGGCGCGGGGTACATCGGCGTGGAGATGGCCGAGGCGCTGCTGAACCGCGGCTACGAGGTGACGGTGCTCAACCGGGGCCCGCAGCCGATGGCCACCCTGGACCCGGACATGGGCCGGCTGGTGCACGAGGCGATGGACGGTCTGGGCATCACGACGGTCGGCGACGCCGAGGTCACCGCGATCCGGACGGGCTCGGACGGCCGGGTGCGGGCGGTGGCGACGGCGGACGCCGAGTACCCGGCGGACGTGGTCGTCCTCGGCATCGGCGTGCGGCCGGAGACGACGCTGGCGCGGGCGGCGGGGCTGCCGCTCGGCGGGCACGGCGGGCTGCTGACCGACCTGGCGATGCGGGTGCGGGGCCACGGGAACATCTGGGCGGGCGGCGACTGTGTGGAGGTGCTCGATCTGGTGTCGGGCCGCGAGCGGTACATCCCGCTGGGCACGCACGCCAACAAGCACGGCCAGGTCATCGGCTCGAACGTGGGCGGCGGGTACGCGACCTTCCCGGGCGTGGTGGGCACGGCGGTGAGCAAGGTGTGCGCGCTGGAGATCGCCCGGACGGGCCTGCGCGAGAAGGACGCCCGCGAGGTGGGGCTGCGGTACGTCTCGGTGACGATCGAGTCGACGAGCCGGGCCGGCTACTACCCGGGGGCGGCCCCGATGACGGTGAAGATGCTGGCGGAGCGGCGTACGGGACGGCTGCTCGGCGTGCAGATCGTGGGCCGGGAGGGCGCGGCGAAGCGGGTGGACATCGCGGCGGTGGCGCTGACCGCGGGGATGACGGTGGAGGCGATGACGGCACTGGACCTGGGGTACGCGCCGCCGTTCTCGCCGGTCTGGGACCCGGTCCTGATCGCGGCGCGCAAGGCGGTGGCCGCCGTTCGGGCGGCAGAGTGACCCGACCGGGCCACGACGCGTGGTGACGGTTTGCGAGCGTTCGGGCACCATGCGTCACTGATCGCATGATCAGACACACCGTGCGAGCGCTCTGCGCCGCCTCCCTCGTCATAGCCCCGCTCGCCCTGAGCACCCCCGCCCAGGCCGTGACCTGCACGGTCAACGGCTTCCCCCGAAGCGCCACCAACCTGACCGGCACGCCCGGTAGCGACTACATCCGCTGCGCGTCGGTCCCCGCCAACCACTCGGTCGACGGTCTCGGCGGCAGCGACTACATCGTCATCGACGGTTCCGTGGGAACCATGGCCGCGGTACGCGGCAACACCGGCAACGACTACCTGCAGATCGGCGGCAACAACGCCGGCGTCGTCGACGGCGGTCTCGGGACCGACTTCTGCCGGGTCGCCACCGGCAACCTGCCGATCAACTGCGAGGCGGGCTGACCCTTCACGGCCCCGGCCCGCCACCCCGAACGGGGGTGGCGGGCCGGGGCCGTGCCGCGGGGGACCGTCAGACGGCCGTCTTGGTGTGGACGTACTCCACCAGGCGGGTCAGCGCGTCCGGGTCGGTCGTCGGCAGCACCCCGTGGCCGAGGTTGAAGATGTGCCCCTCGAGGCCGCTCGCGGCGGCCAGGACCTCGTCCGTCTTGGCCTCCACGGCCTCCGGCGTGGAGAACAGCACCGCGGGGTCCAGGTTGCCCTGGAGAGCCTTGCCCGGGCCGACGCGGCGGGCGGCCTCGTCCAGCGGCACCCGCCAGTCGACGCCCACGACGTCCGCGCCCGCCTCGCCCATGAGGCCGAGCAGCTCGCCGGTGCCGACGCCGAAGTGGATGCGCGGCACGCCGTACGAGGCGACCGCGTCGAACACCTTCGTCGAGGCGGGCATCACCGAGCGGCGGTAGTCGGCCGGGGCGAGCGCGCCCACCCACGAGTCGAAGAGCTGCACGGCGGACGCGCCGGCCTCGATCTGCACCTTGAGGAAGGCCGAGGTGATCTCGGCGAGGCGGTCGAGCAGGTCGGCCCACAACTGCGGGTCGCCGTACATGAGCGCCTTGGTGTGCTCGTGGTTGCGGGACGGACCGCCCTCGACGAGGTAGCTCGCGAGGGTGAAAGGCGCGCCCGCGAAGCCGATCAGCGGAGTGCCGCCCAGCTCCTGCGTCAGCATGCCGATGGCCTCGGTGACGTACGAGACGTCCTCGGGGGTCAGGTCGCGCAGCCGGGCCAGGTCCTCGCGGCGGCGGATCGGGTCGGCGACGACCGGGCCGACGCCGGGCTTGATGTCGAGGTCGATGCCGATGGCCTTGAGCGGCACCACGATGTCGCTGAAGTAGATCGCGGCGTCCACCTTGTGGCGGCGCACGGGCTGCAGCGTGATCTCGGTGACCAGCTCGGGCCGCATGCACGACTCGAGCATGGGGATGCCCTCGCGGACCTTCAGGTACTCGGGCAGCGACCGCCCGGCCTGCCGCATGAACCAGACCGGCGTGTGCGGCACGGGCTCACGGCGGCACGCCTTCAGGAAGGCGGAATCGTACGTCTTCGACTGGCCCGAGGGGCTTCCGTTGGCACTCACGCCCAGAATCTTCGCATGTGCGGGGAAGCCGCCCGCGCGGGCCGGGTGTCCCTCCCTGCGCGAGGGCCCCGTTCCGCCTACTCTTCCCCGCATGGCTGCGGCTCAGGGACATTCTTCCGATCATTCCGACGACACCGGAAAGGCGGGCGGCACGGGGCAGGAACCCGTGCCGCCCGTCTTCCGGAAGGCGGTCGAAGGACTGCGTTCGGCGCGGCTGCGGCCGGAGATCGAGATCGATCCGACGCGCCCCCCGCAGCGGCTCGCACCGTTCGCGTACGCACTGGAGGCGGCGGTCGTCTCGGGCGAGGAGGATCTGGCGGACGGCCGCCTGGTCCTGCTGCACGACCCGTCCGGGCACGACGCCTGGCAGGGCAACTTCCGTCTGGTGACGCTGGTCCGGGCGGAGCTGGAGCCGGAGATGGCGGCGGACCCGCTGCTGCCGGAGGTCTGCTGGTCCTGGCTGACCGGGGCGCTGGAGGCGCGCGGTCTCGGGTACGGGGAGGCGAGCGGCACCGTCACGCAGGCGGGGTCGCACTACTTCGGCGGGCTGGCGGAGCGGCGGCCGGCCAGCCAGATCGAGATCCGGGCGTCGTGGACGCCGCGCGAGGGCCTCGGCGGGGTGCCGGACACGGCGGCGCACCTGGCCGCGTGGTGCGACCTGCTGTGCCAGGTCGCCGGGCTGCCACCGTCGGGGCAGGGCGCCGGGGAGAACGGAACGGGGACGACGGCGGGCGCGGGCGTGGTGTCGTTGCCGCAGCGGCGGGGACCGCAGCAGGCGTGACCGGTGCCTTTTGCGGCGCCGGTACGGGAGCGCTCCCGTACCGGCGCCGCGCTGGTCCTGCGCTGGTCCAGGGCCCGGGTCACTCGTAGGATGATCGATCACGTGTCCGAATTGCCCTAAATGTTACTCACCAAATCGTGATCTTTCTCTAAAGGCGGGCGGCCGAGCTGCCGAAGAGGTCAATGACCCTTCAGGCAGGGGTCCACCCCCGGCTTCTTCCCCGAGCCGGCTCCGTCCCGCACCTTCCCCCCAGGAGGCCTGGTGTCCGTTCTCCTCGAGCAGCCCGCAAGCCTGGTCGCCTACCGCCCGAACAAGCCGACGGCCATGGTCGTCGTGGCCGACCCACGCGTCCGTTCCACCGTCACCCGCCACCTGTGGGCGCTCGGCGTGCGCGACGTCATCGAGGCGTCGTCCATCGCGGAGGCCCGTCCCCGCGTCGGCAACCCGCGCGACATCTGCGTGGCCGACGTCCACCTGCCCGACGGTTCCGGGCTCACCCTGCTGTCCGAGACCCGCGCCGCGGGCTGGCCGAACGGCCTCGCCCTCTCCGCGGCCGACGACATCGGCGCCGTCCGCAACGCCCTCGCCGGCGGTGTGAAGGGCTACGTGGTCACCGGAACCCGTACCAACATCGGCCACCCCACCCGCCCCGGCGCCGCCCCCATCGGCTCCGCGGCGGCCCGTATGCACCGCCGCCCCCCGGGTGCCCCGAGCCACCCGGGCGGCTACCGCGAGCTCTCCGGCCGTGAGGTCGAGGTGCTCCGGCTCGTCGCCGAAGGCCAGTCGAACAAGGCCATCGGCGTCTCGATGGGCCTGTCCGCGCTGACCGTGAAGAGCCACCTCGCCCGCATCGCGCGCAAGCTCGGCACGGGTGACCGCGCCGGGATGGTCGCCGTCGCGCTGCGCACCGGCATCATCCACTGACGCCCGACACGGCAGCCGCGCCCGTCGACGGAACGTTCCGTCGACGGGCGGCGTCCGTTCACGGATACCCTTGACTGGTGACCGACGCCCAAGAGACCGCAGCAGACACCGCACTGCGCACCACCGGGGGCGGCCCCCCGGACGAAGATGTCCCTGCCGACGGGCTGCCGATCCCCCTTCTGGAACCGCGCGAGGGCATTCCGCCCGTCGTGGAGACCGACGACGCCCTGCGTGAGGTGATCGCCTCCTTCGCCGCAGGCCGCGGGCCGGTGGCGGTCGACGCCGAGCGGGCGTCCGGCTACCGCTACGGGCAGCGCGCGTACCTCGTCCAGCTCCGGCGCGAGGGCGCCGGCACGGCGCTCATCGACCCCGTCGGCTGCCCGGACCTGTCCGGGCTCGGCGAGGCGCTCGACGGCGTCGAGTGGATCCTGCACGCGGCCACCCAGGACCTGCCCTGCCTGCGCGAGATAGGCATGGTCCCCACCTCCCTGTTCGACACCGAGCTGGCCGGACGGCTCGCGGGCTTCCCGCGCGTCGGCCTCGGCGCGATGGTGGAGTCGGTACTGGGCTACGCCCTGGAGAAGGGCCACTCCGCGGTGGACTGGTCCACCCGCCCGCTGCCCGAGCCCTGGCTCCGGTACGCCGCGCTGGACGTCGAGCTGCTCGTCGACCTGCGTGACGCACTGGAGAAGGAGCTCGACCGGCAGGGCAAGCTGGACTGGGCCCTCCAGGAGTTCGACGCGATCGCCTCGGCCCCGCCCGCGCCGCCCCGCAAGGACCCGTGGCGCCGGACCTCCGGCATGCACAAGGTGCGCCGCCGCCGGCAGATGGCGGTGGTGCGCGAGCTGTGGCAGGCGCGTGACGCGGTGGCGCAGCGACGGGACGTCTCGCCGGGCAAGGTGCTGAGCGACGCGGCGATCGTCGAGGCGGCGCTGGCCGTGCCGGCGAACGTGCAGGCGCTGATGGCGCTGCCGGGGTTCGGCCACCGGATGGGACGGCGGCAGTTGGAGCAGTGGCAGGCGGCGGTGGACCGGGCGAAGGCCCTCCCCGACGCGCAGCTCCCGCAGCCCGGCCAGCCCGTCGCGGGCCCGCCCCCGCCGCGCGCCTGGGCGGACAAGGACCCGGCGGCGGCGGCCCGCCTCGCGGCGGCCCGCACGGCGGTCTCGGCGCTCGCGGAGGAGCTGAACCTCCCCCAGGAGAACCTGATCACCCCGGACACGGTCCGCCGCGTCTGCTGGGAACCCCCGGCCGACGGCGACGTGGCGGCGGCACTGCGCACGTACGGCGCGCGCCCTTGGCAGGTCGAACTGGTGACCCCGTTGCTCGTGAAGGCGCTGACGGCGAGCGCGTAGTCCTGCGGGAAGAGCCCCCGGCGCCCGGGGGCTCTTCCTTCCTACGCGGGGCTGAGGTTGCCGTCGGTGTCCATGTTGAAGACGCCCTGTGTCTTGCCGTCGACCTTGAGGTGCTTCAGCCAGTGCTTCGAGAGGTTGTGCACGTTCTTGTGCTGCGTCTCCCACACCACCGTGTGGCCCGCGCAGGCCAGCTTGACCATGAGCTTGTGGTCGCCCGTGATGGCGTCGTAGAGCGCGGGAACCGAGAAGTTGAGTTCCGGGTCGGTGCTGGGCGGCGACGTGTTCACCGTGGCGTCGTGCTCCCCGTACACGATCAGGACGGGCACGCGTCCGCCGAGGACACCGCCCTGCGCCGCCGTCGTCTTGTTCCAGCCCCACCGGACGAAGTTCCGGATCCGATTGAGGCCCTCGGGCGGTCCCCAGTTCCTGCCTACCGGGTCACTCTCCATCACCGCGGCCCACGCCTTCTCGACGATGCCGAGTTCGCGCTGACCGTCGCAGCCCAGTTCCCTGTTCCACCCCTGCTCCAAACCCCACCTCGTGCCCAGGAACATCGGGAAGCCGGGCTGCGGCAGCGTGCTCGGTGGGGTCGATGTGCCGTCGGGCGGGAAGACCGGCGCCAGCAGGAAGAGACTCTCCACCCTGGTGGGATTGTTCACCGCGTACGGCCCCATCGTGAGCCCCGCAGCGGAGTAGCCGACGAACGCGACCTTGTCCACGTTGCGCTCTTTGCGGATGTACTCCACGACGGTGTGCAGCTCGTCCCGGTCGCTGTTCGAGTTGTTCAGCTGGAACTTGTACTCCACCGGGCCCGGGGTGAATCCCGGTGGCCTCGGCGTCAGGAGGTTCTGGTTGGCGGGGCTGGCATTGCGGGGCTCGTTCATCTTGGGACGTGGCGACCGTCCGGAGCCCTGGAGGTCCATCATGAAGACGTCGTAGCCGGCCTTGGCCAGGTGCTCCGCCCAGCTGTAGGACGTGTGCTGGAGATCGAAGGCCGCAAGCGCCGGAATGCTCCGGCCGTGCAGCATGAGGACGGCCTTGCGCTCCGGGAGGAGCCCCAGGGGCGTGCCGTCCCGCTCCCGCACGAACAGCTCGACGGGGTCGTTCTTGTTCGCGGGGACAGTGGACTTGTGGGGGACCAGGAGGTCGTTGGTGACGATCGGCATGGGGATCCTTTCCGTGCGCTCGGTCCGGGCCTCGCGCCCGGGTTGTGCCAGCCTCGGTCCGATGTGCGCCCGGCGCGCACGGCACGGCCGCCGGTCTGGGCAAATCGGGTTGCAGAACCCTCCGATCGGACGGGCGCACGGACGGGGCGCACATGTTCGGGCGTGGGGCGCGGGATGTGACCTTCGCCGCTCCGGCCCAGGGGACTGGGCAGCCTGGTTACCCGCAAGTAGCATGGGGGGAGCAAGCGCGCGCTTAGTCGCGTGCCGCAGCAGTGCCATCCCGCACCCTGGAGGAGAGCCATCGTGCCTCGTACCGTCAGGGACGTCGTCTTCGTCGACGGCGTCCGCACCCCGTTCGGCAAGGCGGGCCCGAAGGGCATCTACCACGAGACCCGCGCCGACGATCTCGTCGTGAAGGCCATCCGGGAGCTGCTGCGCCGCAACCCGGACCTCGACCCCAAGAAGATCGACGAGGTCGCCATCGCCGCGACCACGCAGATCGGCGACCAGGGTCTGACCCTCGGCCGCACCGCCGGCATCCTCGCCGGCCTCCCGCAGTCGGTCCCGGGCTACTCGATCGACCGCATGTGCGCCGGCGCGCTGACCGCCGTCACCTCGGTCGCCGGCTCCATCGCCTTCGGCGCGTACGACGCCGTCATCGCCGGCGGTGTCGAGCACATGGGTCGTCACCCCATGGGCGAGGGCGTCGACCCCAACCCGCGCTTCGTGTCGGAGAAGCTCGTCGACGAGTCCGCCCTGTTCATGGGCATGACCGCCGAGAACCTGCACGACCGCTACCCGACCATCACCAAGCAGCGCGCCGACGAGTACGCCGTGCGCTCGCAGGAGAAGGCCGCCAAGGCGTACGCGGACAACAAGATCCAGCCCGACCTGGTGCCGATCTCCGTCCGCCGCACCAACGCCGAGGCCGGCGAGACCGGCTGGGGCCTGGTCACCGCCGACGAGCCGATGCGTCCGGGCACCACCCTGGAGTCGCTGGCCAACCTGAAGACGCCGTTCCGCGTCCACGGCAAGGTCACCGCCGGTAACGCGGCCGGTCTCAACGACGGCGCCACCGCCTCGATCATCGCCTCCGAGGACTTCGCCCGCGCGAACAACCTCCCGGTGAAGATGCGCCTCGTCTCGTACGCCTTCGCCGGCGTCGAGCCCGAGGTCATGGGCTACGGCCCGATCCCGGCGACCGAGAAGGCGCTGGCCCAGGCCGGCCTCTCGATCGAGGACATCGGCCTCTTCGAGATCAACGAGGCCTTCGCGGTCCAGGTCCTGGCGTTCCTCGAGCACTACGGCATCGCCGACGACGACGCCCGCGTCAACCAGTACGGTGGCGCGATCGCCTACGGTCACCCGCTGGCCTCCTCCGGCGTGCGTCTGATGACGCAGCTGGCCCGCCAGTTCGAGGAGAACCCGCAGGTCCGCTACGGCCTCAACACCATGTGCGTCGGCTTCGGCATGGGCGCGACGGTCATCTGGGAGAACCCCCACTGGGAGGGCAAGTGAGCACCACCGCCGAGCTTCTGAAGGGCGCCGCCGAGCTCTTCCCGGACGAGGTCGTCACCAGCGCCCACGTACGGCACTTCGAACTGCCCGCGGGTGCGGGCCGGTTCGCGCTGATCACGCTGGACAACGGCTTCGACCACACCAAGCCGACCACCTTCGGCCCGCAGTCCCTGGCGAATCTGAACGTCGCCATCGACCAGGTCGAGAAGGAGGCGTCCGAGGGCTCGATCGTCGGCGTCGGCATCACCGGCAAGCCGTTCATCTTCGCCGTCGGCGCCGACCTCAAGGGTGTCGAGCTGCTGAAGCGTCACGAGGACGCGCTGGCCATCGGCAAGGGCGGCCACGACGTCTTCAAGCGTCTGTCCGCGCTCGCCGTCCCGACCTTCGCGTACTACAACGGCGCGGCCATGGGCGGCGGCGTCGAGGTCGGCCTGCACTGCACCTACCGCACCGTGTCGAAGGCGCTGCCCGCCTTCTCGCTGCCCGAGGTCTTCCTCGGCCTGGTGCCCGGCTGGGGCGGCTGCGCGATCCTGCCGAACCTGATCGGCGCGGAGAAGGCCGTCTCGGTCATCATCGAGAACAGCCTCAACCAGAACCGTCAGCTCAAGGGCAAGCAGGTCTTCGAGCTCGGCATCGCCGACGCGCTGTTCGAGGGCGCCGACTTCCTGGAGCAGTCCCTCATCTGGACCGCCCGGGTCCTCAAGGGCGAGGTCACCGTCGAGCGCCCGGAGATCGACCGCGGCGAGGGCTGGGACCAGGCCGTCGCCAAGGGCCGCTTCATCGCGGACTCCAAGGTGCACGGCGCCGCTCCGGCCGCCTACCGCGCGCTGGACATCATCGCCGCGGCCAAGGACGGCGACCTGCAGGCGGGCTTCGACGCCGAGGACACGGCCCTGGCCGACCTCATCATGGGCGGCGAACTGCGCTCCGGCATCTACGCCTTCAACCTGGTGCAGAAGCGCGCCAAGCGCCCCGCCGGTGCCCCGGACAAGTCGCTGGCGCGTCCGGTCACCAAGGTCGGCGTCGTCGGCGCGGGCCTGATGGCCTCGCAGCTGGCGCTGCTGTTCCTGCGCCGCCTCGAGGTGCCGGTCGTGCTGACCGACATCGACCAGGAGCGCGTCGACAAGGGTGTGGGCTACGTCCACGCCGAGATCGAGAAGCTGCTCGGCAAGGGCCGCATCAACCAGGACAAGGCCAACCGCCTCAAGGCCCTGGTGACCGGCGTCCTGGACAAGGCCGAGGGCTTCGCGGACGCGGACTTCATCATCGAGGCCGTGTTCGAGGAGATGTCGGTCAAGCAGAAGGTGTTCGCGGAGGTCGAGGCGGTCGCCCCGGCGCACGCGATCCTCGCCACCAACACCTCCTCGCTGTCCGTCAGCGAGATGGCCTCGAAGCTCCAGCACCCGGAGCGCGTGGTCGGCTTCCACTTCTTCAACCCGGTCGCGATCCTCCCGCTCCTGGAGATCGTCCGCGGCGAGAAGACCGACGACGCCTCGCTGGCCACCGCCTTCGGTGTGGCCAAGAAGCTGAAGAAGACCGCGGTCCTCACCAAGGACGCCCCGGCGTTCGTCGTGAACCGCATCCTGACCCGCTTCATGGGCGAGATCCAGAACGTCATCGACGAAGGCACCTCGGTCGAGACGGCCGAGAAGGCCATCGAGCCGCTCGGCCTGCCGATGTCGCCGCTGGTCCTCCTGGAGCTGGTCGGCCCGGCGATCGGTCTGCACGTCTCCGAGACCCTGAACCGCGCCTTCCCGGAGCGCTTCACCGTCTCCCCGAACCTGACGGCCGTCGTCAAGGCCGGCAAGCGCGGCTTCTACGTCTACGACTCCGGCAAGCCGGAGCTGGACCCCGAGGTCGCCGCCCTCCTCGAGCAGGGCGACGTCGTCCTGACGGAGGAGCAGGTCCGCGACCGCGTCCTGGACGCGGTGGCGCAGGAGATCGGCCTGATGCTGGAGGAGGGTGTCGTCGCCGAGGCGCAGGACATCGACCTCTGCCTGATCACGGGCGCCGGCTGGCCCTTCCACCTGGGCGGCATCACGCCGTACCTGGACCGCGAGGGCGTCTCCCAGCGCGTCAACGGCAAGCCGTTCCTGGCGCAGGGCGTGGCGAGCGTCCCGGCCTAGTGCCGCGGGCTCACAGCTGAGGCCGGTGGCCCGCATCCCCTTCCGGGGGTGCGGGCCACCGGCTTTTCCGGCGTCCTCCCCCTCCGCTCCCGGCCGTCGCGGCGTAGGCTCCGTACCGGAAGAAAGGATCTTGCTGTGGATGCTCGTCCGACCGAACCCGGTGACCCGCGTGGGGGCTTGGGGGACCACGCCGCCGAACCGGCGACGGCGGCCTTCGTCGCCCATCGCAATCTGCTCTTCACCGTCGCGTACGAGATGCTCGGCTCGGCGGCCGACGCCGAGGACGTCGTCCAGGAGACCTGGCTGCGCTGGGTCGACGCCGATCGGGAGCAGGTACGCGACGAACGCGCCTATCTGGTCCGCATCACCACCCGGCAGGCACTCAACCGGCTCCGCACGATGAAGCGCCGCAGGGAGTCCTACGTCGGCCCCTGGCTGCCCGAACCCCTGCTCACCGCACCGGACGTGGCCGAGGACGTCGAACTGGCCGAGAGCATGTCGATGGCCATGATGCTGGTCCTGGAGACGCTCGGCCCGACCGAGCGCGCCGTCTTCGTCCTGCGCGAGGTCTTCGACGTCGGCTACGAGGAGATCGCCGAGGCGGTCGGCAAGACCCCGGACGCCGTCCGCCAGATCGCCCACCGCGCCCGCAAGCACGTAGAGGCCCGCCGCCCCCGCAACACGGTGTCCCCCAACGCCGCGCGGACCGCGCTGGATTCGTTCCGGCGCGCGCTCGTCACCGGCGACGTCCAGGGCTTCCTCGACGTGCTCGCTCCCGAGGTCGTGCTGATGAGCGACGGCGGCGGCATCAAGCAGGCCGCGGCACGGCCGATCGTCGGCGCGGACAAGGTGGCCCGCTTCATCGTCGGCGGCGCGGCCAAGTTCGGCGTCGCCGTCACCGGCGAGCTCACGACGCTCAACGGCAACCCGGCGCTCGTCCTGCGCCGGGACGGCGAGCTCGACGGCGTACTGACGGTCCGGGTCGAGGACGGCCTCGTCACCGGCCTGTTCTTCGTCCGCAACCCCGAGAAGCTGACCCGCGTCGCGACCGGGACCCCGCTCAGCCTGCGCTGAACACGGCCGCGACGACGACGGCGGTCCTGACGCTCAGCGCGGCAGGACCGCGATCGCCGTGGCGACCTTCCGCTCCCCCACCGGGTCGCCCGCGGCCTCGCGCGGGCTGTTGCGCAGTTCGCCGTCGACGACCATCGAGGTCGAGCCGCCGCCGTCCAGGTTGAGCCCGTCGACTGCGCCCAGCGAGCGCAGCAGTTCCGCGGACTCGGCGAGGGTGGCGCCCTCGCTGACGCCGGGGTCGCGCCCGTCGACGGTGACGAGCAGGACGGCGCCGTCGGCGGTGACGCCGGCCAGCGTCCGCGGCGGCCGGTCGGCGGCGGCGAGTTCGCGCTCTCCGAGCGCGACCCGGCCGTTCTCCAGCAACCTGGCGCCGCCGCCGATCGCCGAGTCGACCAGGCCGGTGAGGTCCGTTCCGTCGGGGTCGGTCATGGGCATCGCGACGTCGAGCCGCTCGCCGGTACGGGCGTGGTCGCGCAGCCAGTCGGCGCCCGCTCCGATGCCCTGGAGCACGCGGGTGCCGCGGGGCACCGGTCCGCTGCCCGGGGAGCGCAGGCGGCGTACGGTGCCGTCCTGGGCGAGCACCGCCTCGACGCCGTCGCGCCGCCCGCCGGGCGTGTCGACGCCCCAGTCGGAGGTGTACTCGACGATCTCGTCCGGGTCGCTGCACAGGCCCGTGCGCGCGTCCTTGCGCAGCGGGCGCCCCTCGGCGGCGAGCCGGGCACTGTCCGCTCCCCCGCAGGCCCGCAGCCGCCCGGTGACCCGGTCGACGCCGTCGAGGGGGCGTGCGGCTCCGTCGCCGGCGGTGATCCGGCCGCGGGTGGAGACCTCGGTGATCCGGGCCTCGATGCGACCGTCCTTCTGGCCCAGGAGCAGAGCGGCACCGTCGTTGCGGGCCTCGCTGAGCAGCCGGCCGCCCTCGGCGTACAGGCCCACCGGGTCGCCCTGGTAGCCGCCGAAGGCCTTGCCGCCCTGGATGTCGAAGTACGAGCCGTTGACGGCGGCGAGCGCGCCGACCCGGCCGGCGACCTGGCGCACGGTCTGCGGGACGGCGAGGGTCCTGCCGTGCACGGCGGTGAGCCGGGCCTCGGCGTCGGGCGCGACGCGGAGCACGGCGATCCGTACCGGGCCGGCCGGGCCGCGGCGGGTGGACTCCTGGTAGCCGACGCCGGGGGCGATCGTCCGCTCGAAGGTCGGGGCGGACGAGCGGGACGGCGCGACGGACGGCGAGGCGGTGGGGCGCGGTGCGGCGCCGCCCTTGTCGTCGGGGGACGCGGTGCACGCCCCGGTCGTCGCCAGCAGGACGAGGGCGAGCGCCGCGGCCGAGCGTCGTGCCGCGGGTCTACCCATCCGCGGGCAGCGCGCCGGGCGAGTCGCCGAGGCCGCCGATGTGGACCACGATCTCCTGCTGGACGCGGTGCCCGAACTCGTCCTCGAAGGTGCACGAGAAGCCGTCGTAGCCGAGGAAGTCGGGGTTCGCCTGGTAGGTGAGGCCGCCGCCGGGCGCGTGGAACAGCGTGCCGTTGGCGGGGAACGAGCTGCCGGTGAAGCGCAGCCCGTCGGCCGGCTGGTAGTCGGCCGGGATGGTGAACCGGCCGCCGGGGTTGAGCTGCATGGAGCGACCGGCCAGCCAGTGCCGGCGGACCCGGAAGCCGAGGTGGGAGACGTTCATCGAGGAGACCAGCTTCTCCCCGTCGGTGCGCTTGACGCCCACCACGATGCGCGGGAGGAGGTAGGAGGCCTCCGGCGCGTCTTCGTCGATCTTGACGGTCATGGTGGCGGTGCGCGGCTCGGCGCCGGAGGAGTACGTCGCGTAGCGCCCGTTGCCGAGCTTGCCGAGGCCCTTGTGGCGGACGACCTTCGTCACGCCCTCGAAGATGTCGCCGAGGAGGTAGCCGTACACCCGGTACGGGGCGTCCTGCGGGGTGATCGACAGCGCGAAGTTGAACTTCTGCCCGGGGACGAGCGGGCGCAGCGGGTCGACGTCGGAGAACAGCTCCAGGTGGCCGCCGTACTGCGGGGTCTCCGGGTGGCTGACCCAGGAGCGGGCCAGCGGGTACCAGTCGCTCATCGGACTACCTCGCTCACGCGGGACTTGGTCAGGTGCTCGAAGACGTCGTCCGGCAGCCAGGTGATCTCCTGCTCCGGTATGTGCGCGTCGAGGTTCCGGAAGCAGCCGGGGTGGAGCAGGCCCTGGGCGTACAGCTCGCGGGAGATGAACCGGGCGCATTCGATGACGCCCTGCGGCCTGAGGTGGGTGTTGTCCTCGACGCCGTCCGGGTAGTTCGGGCTCTCGCCGGGCCGCAGGTAGACGAAGACCTTCTTGCTCTCCTCCGCGCCCAGCTGCTGCCACCAGTTGCAGGAGAACTCGTGCAGGTCGATGAGCGGGACGGAGACGGACTGGGCGAGTTCGCGGATGGCCTGCGGGTAGACGCCGAGGCTGCGGCGCATGTTGCCGTACGCGTCGAACACGCGGCGCTCCTGGCCGGGTATCAGCACCGGGTGGGCGCCGCGGGCCCGGGCGCCGTCGACGTACTTGCGCAGGTAGAACTGGAAGTCGGAGAACGGCGCGCTGAAGCGGCCGGCCTCGGAGCGCATGTCGTTGTGCCCGAAGGAGACGAGCAGCAGGTCGCCGGGGGCGATGTTGTCCAGGATCCAGGCCAGCCGGCCGCGCTCGTAGAAGCTGCGGGAGCTCGCACCGGCCCGGGCGCAGTTGACGACCTCCACGCCCTGCAGGAACAGGTCCATGGCCTGTCCCCAGCCGGCCATCGGGGCCATGCTGATCTGGCGGGTGCAGACCGAGGATCCCCCCGCGAGGAAGATTCGTTTCATCCGACCGTTCATCCCTGCTCGCCTTGCCACTTCATGGAATCTGCACCCCGCGGTAGTCGTCGAAGTCCGGGTCCGCCACGACCGAGGGGTCCAGGGTCTCGATGACCTGGAACGCCCGCTCGCAGTTCGACGTGTCGCGCAGCACGAAGAAGTCCGCCGCGCGCCGCTGGTACTCGGGTTCGACCTGGAAGCCGCGTTCGATCGAGGCGATGATCTCGTGCACCGCGTGGTCGACCGTGGCGCAGGCCGGCCCGAAGCCGTCCCGCCCCAGGTCGAAGTATCCACGCTTGTAGTGCTTGCTGTAGAACTCCTCGTCGTCGAAGTTCGTGTAGACGATCGGCTTGCCCATGTAGGCCACGTCGAAGAACACGGACGAGTAGTCGGTCACCAGCATCGAGCATTCTCGCATCGCCAGTTGGACGTCCCGGCCGGTGGTGGACACCGTGATGGACGGGTGGTCGATCTTGAAGTGCTTGAGGTACGGCCGGATCTCGTAGTGCGGCATGAACTCCAGCTCGACGCCGTAGTACTCCAGCGCCTTGAGCAGCCGCTCGTTGCGCAGCAGCGCGGAGAAGAACCGGTAGTACTGCGAGGCCGCGAACGGGATCTCCGGCTTGGCCGCCTTGTTGTACGAGGGGGCCACGATGTCGCGCCGCCAGGTCGGCATGACGAGCACCCGGCGGATGCCCGGGACCGGGTCCAGCGCGTCGTAGCGCGGCAGGCCGGTGGCCGCCACCCGGTCGTAGCCGTAGCCGCAGTGCTCGGCGAAGTAGGCGCGCTCGCTGCGGCCGGTGGTGAGCACCATGTCGACGTTGGTGGCCTGGGCGTGGATCGAGGCGACGACGTCGTTGTAGACGACGCCGTGCTGGAGGAAGACGCGCTTGTAGCGCAGCAGGTCGCCGTAGCCGCGCAGGAAGGCGCGCTTGTTCAGCCCCGGGAAGCCGAGGTAGGCCTCCAGGTCGTAGGCGTTGATCAGGCGTTCCGCGTGCAGCAGATAGGCCCGGTGCTTCCAGGAGAGCCGGTCGATCACGTGCCCGTACTGGGCGATCTTGTCCCAGTCCGCGGAGTTGCCGTTGATCGAGTAGTAGACCTTGCGGCGCGGGTGGTTCTGCCGGATCCACTTGAACAGGTGGTAGCTGTTGTCCTGTGCGGTGTCCTCGCGCTCACCGATGATCCAGATGCCGCGGCCGTGCAGCCTCGGGTACGTCAGCCAGTACATGAGGCGGGTGCGCCAGCCCGGCCGGCCCGGCAGCGAGTTGCGCAGCTCCCAGCGGAAGCGGCGACGCTTGTCCTTGCGGCGGGCGCGGAAACCCTGCACCCACCGGACCGACGGCGTCTCGTCGTCCGCGATGGAGAGCACGAAGCGGTCCTTGCCGCGGGTGTGCACGCCCTTGAAGCGGTGCAGCATCTGCCGGGTGGCCAGCGGGATGTCGTGGTGCCGGTCGTCCTCGTGGATGCGGATCGACAGGCGGAGGTCGGCGTTGGCGACGACGTCGAGCGCGTCCAGCCGGACCCGGGCGCGCCAGCCGGAGAACCAGTCCTGGTCCTTGCGGGTGCGCCAGCGGTCGCGCCGGTAGACCTGCTCGACGGGGGCCGAGGTCTCGCGCTCGCCGTCGGAGAAGACCAGCTGGACCCGGTTGGTGAACGGCTCGTTGATGTCGGTGGCCGCGAAGACCAGCAGGCCCTCGAACTCGATCTCGTCCCCGGACCAGTCGAAGGTCTCCAGGACGGCGCCGGTCTTCGGGACGCGGAGCAGCTGGGTCTGGACCGGGTCCCCGGCGATCTTCCGGAAGACGCCCTCGTCGTCGAGGAAGAGGGTCGGCAGGTAGTCAGGCTTGCTCAGCGGCTCGGCGAACAGGTCCAGGTTGTCGGTGACGATCGCGTGGTGCTGGAGCCGGGCCAGCGGCTGCACCGCGTACTGGAGGATGAGGTCGTCGGGGATCTGGGTGTAGATGGTGTGCAGCCACGGGAAGACGGCGGCGATCTCCGGCTTGCTCATGATGCGGTGCATGTTGCGCACGTACGGCTGGAGCGAGCGGACGACGAAGCGCTGGGCGAGCCGGACGGTGCGCTCCGGCATGTCCTTGACCGCGGTCAGCACGTGCGCGGTGAGCCGGACCAGTTCCTGGGTCTTGACCGGGTCGTTCCACGGCCGGTCGAAGAGCGAGCCCTGCAGCTCCTCGTCACGGGCGAAGAAGCGCGCGCCGCGGGCGACGGCGACCCGGCGGGAACGCAGCAGCGCGGGGACGGTGAACCAGTCGTCCTCGAAGCCTGGGCCGGGGCCGCAGCGGAAGCGGCGGTCGCGCACGTAGGAGGTCTTGAACAGCTTGGCGCCGAGGGCGGTGGAGAAGACCAGGTAGGGCGCGTCGTCGAGGTGACCGATCGGGTCGGAGTCCGTGAAGTACCGCCTCCACGGCTCGCCCTCGCTCTGGATGGGGCCGGGGAAGTTGTCGGCCTCGCCGACGACGACGTCGACACCGCCCTTCACGCGGTGGGCTGCGGCGAGCAGCCGGCCGACGGCGGCCTCGCCGAGGATGTCGCGGGCGCGCGCGAACATCACGTAGGGCGCGGTGACGTACTGCAGGCCGTTGTCGAAGGCGGAGCGCAGGCCGAGGCTGTTCTGGGTGACGATGCCGGTGTTGGGGTAGTACGCGGCGTACCCGGACAGCAGCTGGGGGGTGGTGTCGGTGGAGCCGTCGTCGACGAACACCACCTGGATGTCCTCGAAGCGGGCCTGCGCGGACAGCGAGGCGAGGAACTCCCGCAGGTTGTACTCGTCGTTGCGGCAGTGGACGACGATCGCGGCCGCGTAGCGGTCCTTCGGGAACGTGGGGGCGGCCGGCTCCCGGTCCTGCCACCACAGCCAGGGGGTGCCGCGCGGGAACGACTTGGCCTGGGCCTCGGCGGTCTGCGGGCGCAGGCCGAGGTTGCCGCTGACGGTCTCGTAGACCTCGTACGTGCCGGCCTCGGCGGTGTACCGCAGGTCCTCGGTGTCGACGCCGCTGATGTTCAGCGCCGTGGAGGCGCGCTCGCCCTCGTAGCGGAGCTGGACGAAGAAGTTCCAGTTGCCCGGGCGGTCGGCCTTGCCGAGCGTGTCGGCCAGGTCGAGGCTGGCGTGGTACCGGATCCAGTGCTCGTCGATCTCCACGCCGGAGACCGGGAAGTGGTGGTCGGCCTTGGTGCTGCGGCGGCGCAGCACGGCGACGAGTTCGACCTTGCCCTCGGGGTCGATCCGGCCGAACTGGTTGCGGATGGCGCCGGCGATGTGGAGCCGGTCGCCGTCGATCTCGACGCGGGACGCCTCGTTGTAGAGCCGGGCGTCGGCCAGCTTGGCGCCGGTGAGCTCCAGGTCGGTGACGTCGAGGAACGATTCCGCGCCGGCGCGGCCGAGCAGTGAGCCGGACCAGAACACCCGCCCGTCGCGCTCGACGATGTCGGAGCTGATCACGCTGCGGCGGCGCATGAAGTCGGACGCCGAGACGGCGATGTCGACGCGGCCGTGGATCAGGCCGAAGGCGCGCACCCGCTCCATGGGGCCGCACAGTTCGTAGGTCTGCGGGTCCAGGGAGGTCAGGTACGGCGCGACGGCGCGGACGAAGCCGTTGCGGTAGGCCTCGTCGCCGGTGCGCAGCTCCGGGGTGTAGAGCCGCAGGTCGTGGGAGAGGAACTTGGCGCCCTTGTGGGCGAGCAGGTCCTGGCGGCCGACACTGGCGAGGAAGCGGTCGGTGTACTGGTGGACCAGCACCCGGTCGCGGATGCTGCGCAGCTCGTGGCGGCGGTTGGTGATCGACGGCTGGTCGCTCTCGCGCTCCCACATCCACCGGTAGACCGGGGTGGCGAGGATGGTGAAGGACCGGGCGTAGAAGTTGGCGACCGTGGAGAAGTAGGTGTCCTCGAAGAAGACACCCTCGGGGAAGCGGATGCCGAAGTTGTCGAGGAAGTCGCGGCGGTAGAGCTTGCCGGCCGCGATCGGGTCGCTGAACAGCTCCGGCAGGGCGCCGAGGCCCTCGACGGTCTGGTCGGCCGCGTAGAGCTGCGGCTGCCAGACGGTGATCTCGTCGTTGACCGGGTTGATGCGCAGCGCGCGGCCGGCGGTGACGTCGGAGCCGGTGGTGAGCGCGGAGGAGAGCAGTTCCTCGACGGCCTTGAGCGGCAGCTCGTCGTCCGCGTCGAGGAACATCACGTACTGACCGGAGGCGGCCTCGATGCCGTTGTTGCGGGGCGCTCCGCAGCCGCCGCTGTTCTGCGGCCGTTCGATGACGCGCACCCGGGCGTCCTGCGCCGCGAACTGGCGGGCGGTGATCAGGGTGCCGTCGGCGGAGCAGTCGTCGACGACGAGGATCTCGACGTTGCGATGCGTCTGGGCGAGCGCGGACTGCAGCGCCCTGGCGAGCGTGGCGCTGGCGTTGTACGCGGGGACGACGACCGTGACGAGGTACTGGCTGATGTCGGGCGGGAAACTCATGGACGACCCTGCTCCGCATCGCGGCCGTAGCCGTACAGCGCCTGCATCGGGATCCTGGTGAGCTGCATGGTGTCCCGCGGGTCGCGTCCCTCCCCGTCCGCGTACGGGTGCGGCCAGGGCTGGAAGCCCGGGTCCTCGTCGGGGGCCGGTGCGGGGAAGCGCTCGTCGGCCCAGGCGGCCTGCTCCGGGTCCACGTCGTCCTCGCGGCGGCGGTGGCGGCCGGCCTTGAGGTGCGGGGAGATGTTGCCGGCGCGGCTGGGCACGCTGTCCGGGTCGAGCCGCTCCATGGTGCGGGTGAAGTCCCGGGTGGAGAGCCAGAACTTGAACATGATGACGAGCTCGAAGGCGCCGAGCAGGATCGCCGAGACCGCGGTGGTCATCAGGACGCGGCCGATCAGCGGGCCGACGATGAAGATGAACATCTGGAACTCGATGCCACTGATGAGGTGCGGCCGGATGCGGCTGCGCAGCAGCGCGTGCCGGACCCTGGCGTACCAGGGGAAGCGCTTGCGGAACTGCTGGTGCAGGTCGATGACCTCGGACGAGCCGGGCTGCGAGGCGGCCGCCTTGAGGTGGTCGGCCTCCATCAGGGGGTTCTCGCGGAGCAGGTCCTCCATGAAGACGACCTTCTGCTCCTCCTCGCTGACGCCCTGCTCGGCCTGCCGGGCCAGCGTGACCGCCTCGATCTTGGAGCGCATGGACATGCGCATCTTGTAGATCTGGAGGGCGTCGACGTAGCGGAGCATGTCGAGGAAGACCACGACGAGTGCGGCGAGCAGGAAGATCGGCTCGCCGGTGCGCAGGAACTGGCCGCCCATCAGGGCGAGGGCGCAGAACAGCACGCGGATGCGGTCGAACACGTAGTCGAGCCAGCCGCCGAAGACGGAGCCGTTGCCCTTGAGGCGGGCGAGCTTGCCGTCGATGCAGTCCAGGATGAAGCTGACGTGGTAGAGCGCGGCGCCGATGGCCAGGGACTGGTAGTCGCCCTTGAGGAAGAGCGCGGCCGAGCCGAGGCCCACGAAGAGGGCGGCCCAGGTGACGCGGTTCGGGGTGATCCAGTTGAACCGGGCGAACCAGCACACCAGCCGCGTGGCGACGGGGTCCACGAGGAGGACGGTCCACCAGGCGTCACGCTTCTTGCACGTGAGCTTCTGGACAGCCCTCAGAGACAGCTTGTGCATGGACCCCTCGTCGTCGACCCACGGAACACCTGGTGTGGCAGGACGACCCTTGGCCTGCGCACGAACCCCCGCATCCGGGGGCCGTACACTTTGCGCACACAGATCCTTCACCTGTGATTCGCATAAAGTGACTAGCCGACCTTAGCAAACTTGATCCACGATCAACAGTTCGACCCGGGCGCGCCGCGCCCTCGCCCAAGGCGCTACCGCACGGTCCGCGCGAGCATCAAATCGCTTGCCAGGGACCGAATTCCAGCCCTGCGACGTCCTCACGCTGACGGGCGATCCGGGGCACGCCGTCACTCCCCAGAGTGGCGACCGCCACGCGCCCCAGTCCGTCGAGCGCGACCGCCGGCGCCACCAGCGAGCGCTCGCCGGTCGGCGACCACCACACCCCGGTGTCGGGACGCCCGTCCGCGTGCGCGCCGACCGCCGGCACACCGTCGCGGCCGGGGCGCGCCATCACCGTGCAGCTCCAACCCTGGATCCCGGCCCCGGCGACACCCGTCACCGGGCCGCTGCCGTCGGCGCCGCCCAGGCTGATCGGCGCGTGCGCGCCCGGCTGCCAGACGCACAGCTCGTTGGTGGCCGCGTACCGGAACCGGACCGCCGCGGCCTCCGGGGCCGCCGCGATGCTGCCCGGCACCGCGCTCACCGGGATCGTCCGGTTCTCGGTCCAGGACCGCGACGCCGGATCGAAGTGCCAGTGCACGGCCTCCACGGAGTCCCGCCGCCGCGCCACCAGCTCGACGCCGCCGTCCCAGCCCGGGAAGACGGCCATCTCGTCGGCGACCCGCCGGCCGCGCAGGTGCTCCCAGGCCGTCCAGCGCCCGGCCGTGTCCTGCCGCCGGGTGCTGATGCTGCGTCCGATGTTGCGCACGAAGACGTGCAGGGTCCCGGCCGCGTCGAGCGCGGCCACCGGGAAGCCGACCTGGCGGGCCCGCTCCCACTCGCGGGCGTTCGGATTGCCGACCGGGTTCCACGGGCCGAGCGGCCTGCCGCTCTGGTACTGGACCGCCGTGACGACCTCCAGCTCACCGCCGTCCTGGCGCTCGGCGCGGCGCAGCCCGAAAAGCCGTACGTAACCGTCGGCGCCCTGCAGCACGGTCAGTCCGGGCATCAGCTCCGGCGTCTCGAGCAGTTCGGGACCGTCCCACCCCGGCCCGCCGGGCACGGACTCGGTCCAGCGCAGCACACCCGCCGCGGAGAGCAGGTGGACGGAGAGCCGGCCGTCCCGGCCGAGGGTGAGCCAGTTGCTCTGGCGGGGGTACCGGGACGCGGCCTCGAACGGCGCGCGCGGATCGGTGCCGGCGCGCCGGCAGTCCACGAACACCGGCTTGCCCGTGTACTCCTGGTAGGCGCGGGCCGCACGGAGCGCGGCACGGGCCGCCCGGCCGCGCGCCGGCGGCTCGACGACCGCGAACTTCCGCTCGCCGCCCTCCACCGCCGTGCTCACCGGGTCGGGGTCGAGCGTGCCGATCCGGGTCGGCCCGATGTCCAGGAACTCGTCGAACAGCAGGTCCTCGACCTCGTCGCCGCGGGCGTCCACCACGTACGGCTCGCCCATGATCCGGTGGCCGTGATCGCGGGCCACGGCCAGCGCCCGGCCGAGCGCCTCCAGCTCGCCCGCGGCACCGCGGTCGAGGCAGGTCACCGCGATCGGGGCGCCCGGAGGCTCCGCGCTCAGCAGCGGGATCGCGTCCGCCGGGGTGGCCACCACCAGCACGAGCGGGCCGGCGGCACCGGAGTGTGCGTCGCCGGCGGGACGCCCGGCCCGCGTCCGGCGACCGGAACCTCTCGCCATCCGACCCTCCCGCTGATGGACTGCCGTTCAACTCGACGTCGATCGTGCTTTCGATCGCGTAATCCCCGTAGACGATAAGCGTTCGTACGGCCGGCCGGGAAACCCGGGCTCAGTCGCACGCCTGTCTGGGCCTCCGCCTATACTTCACGGTCTACTGAGCCTGCGGATCCTGAGCCCCGGGGGGGTACAGGGTTCCCCGACGCCCGACCGGGCCATCAGATTCGAGGACTCACGCACCATGAGCCAGGACATACGCACGCCCGAAACCCGCAGCTCACGCGGGGATTCCGGACCGGAGGGCCGCGGCAGCCGCGGACGCGGCCGCAAGAAGCGGCGGACCGGGACGATCGTGCTGCTGGTCCTGCTGGCGCTGGTGCTCGCCGCCGGCGGCGGGCTGTACTGGATGTACAGCAGCCTGGACAGCAACATCAAGGGCGTCGACATCGACAAGGCGCTCGGTGACAACCGCCCGCAGAAGCTGCCGACCAGCGGCCAGAACCTGCTGGTGCTCGGTTCCGACTCGCGGGCCGGGGCCAACGGCGACCTGGCCGGCGGCAACGTGAGCGGCGCCCGGTCGGACACGGCGCTGGTCGTGCACATCCCCGAGGGGCGGACCGAGGCGGTCGCCATCAGCATCCCGCGCGACACCCTGGTCACCCGGCCCGAGTGCGTCCGCGAGAACGGCGACACCGCGCCCGGCGCGAAGCGCGTCATGTTCAACTCGGTGTACTCCCAGTACGGCCCGGCCTGTGTGGTCAAGACCGTCGAGGAGATGTCCGGCGTCCGGCTCGACCACTACCTGGAGATCAACTTCGCCGGGTTCAAGGACCTCGTGGACGCCATCGGCGGCGTCACCGTCGACGTGAAGCAGCCGATCAAGGACGGCGCGAGCGGGCTCGACCTGCAGGCCGGCCCGCAGAAGCTCGACGGCACCCAGTCCCTCGCCTACGTCCGCACCCGGCACGGCGTCGGCGACGGCAGCGACCTCGGCCGCATCGGCCTCCAGCAGCAGTTCCTGATGGCGCTGCTGAGCGAGGTCAAGAAGCAGGACCTGCTGGGCAGCCCGGCGAAGGCCTACAAGATCGCCGGCTCGGCGACCAAGGCGCTCACCACCGACTCCGAGCTCGCCTCCCTCAAGTCGCTCAGCGAGTTCGCCCAGAGCATGAACGGCGTCGACCCGCAGAACATGGAGACGATCATGCTGCCGGTCGCGTACGACAAGAAGGACCCGAACCGCGTCGTCGCCGCCGAGCCGAACGCCTCGACGCTGTGGAAGGCGATCCGCGAGGACGCCGAGATCCCCGCGTCCGCGAAGAAGTCCCCCGCCACCGGCGGCTGATCCACCCGGAGCGATACGCCGAAGGCCCCGGAACTCAACTCGAGTTCCGGGGCCTTCGCGCGTGTGCGGCCGGTGGGCGCGTCAGGCGCGCGTCCACTCCTCCAGGGCCAGGCCCGACTCGTCCTTCTGACGCGTCACGAGCAGCCCGCCGTCCTCGGCGATCGCCGCCAGGACGATGCGGCCGCGGCCGTCGAGGGCGAGCGCCGGGGCGCCCGTGACGACGGGGCCGGTCGGGGTCCAGCTGAGGCCGGCGTCCTCGTGCTCCGTCGGGTACGCGGCCAGGGCGACCCGGCCCGAGGCGTCCCGCTGCGCCAGCAGCGTGCAGTCCACGCCGTCGACCGGGGTGCGCAGCAGGGCGAGCGGGCCGGTGCCGGTCGCGCCGCCGAGGGAGCGGGGGCCGGCGCCCGGGCGCCAGGCCAGGACCTCGCCGGAGTGCGCGTCCCGCCAGAAGCGGGTCACCGTGTCCGAGCCGGTGCGCAGCGCGGTGAAGGTGCCGTCGGCGACCGCGGCCGTCAGGGCGTCGACCCGGGGGAACTCCGCGCCCCCGGTGTCCTGGCTCCAGCGCAGCACGTGCTCGGCGGACGGCGCGAACACGTCGACGTGGCCCGCCTCGTTGACGGTCACGGCGACCGTGCCGGTGACGTCGCTGCCCTTCAGGTCGGCCCACTTGGGCTGCCAGCGCACCGGGTTCTGGCTCCGGCCGCTGACGCCGCCACCCGCGTTGCGCAGCATGACGTGCAGCGATCCGGTGGCGTCGACGAAGGAGACCGGCACGCCCATCTCGGCGGCGAAGTGCTTGACCCGCGGGACGGTGTACGGGCTGGTCAGCGAGTGCCAGTCGCGCATCGGGCGGCCGGTCTGGTACTGGACCCCGTACAGGACGTCCACGTCGAGCAGTCCATCGGCGCCCGGCAGCCGGCGCAGGCCGGTGAGGTACACGTAGCCCTCGGTGCTCTGCACGATCGACAGGTAGGGCAGCAGTCCGGGCGCCGGAAGCAGGTCCGGGCCGTCCCAGCCGGGTCCGCCGGGCCGGGACTCGGTCCAGCGCAGCACGCCGCCGTCGACAGGGGAGTACGCGGTCAGCCGGCCGTCCTTGCCGCGCAGCAGCCAGTCGACCGTGGCCGGCAGGGGGGTGCTCATCGGCTCCCCGGGCCGCAGCGCGGCGGAGCGGGAGCCGGAGACGGCTCCCGGGAGGGCGTCGTCGGATCGCCGCGACTCGGACTTCCGACCCTGCGACCTGCGCGCGGACCACACCGCCATGGTCTGCCGACCACCTTCCCTGACACCCTTGAAATCCTGGCGACAATAACATTGGCACCATGCCCGAGCAGATTCGGCCCATGATCGTCGTCGACGGCGCGAACGTCGTCGGTTCCGTGCCCGACGGCTGGTGGCGGGACCGCCGCGGCGCTGCCGAGCGGCTGCGCGACCGGCTCGCCGGACGCGCGGCGGAGGGCTTCGCGGAGCTGCCCGGCCCGGTCGAGCTTGTGCTGGTCGTGGAGGGCGCGGCGCGCGGGGTGGCATCGGTGCCGGGGGTGCGGGTGGAGTCCGCGCCGGGCAGTGGCGACGACCTCGTCGTGGAGCTGGTGCGCGCGGCCCGGGAGACGGACGGCCGGCCGTGCGTCGTGGTCACGGCCGACCGGGAGCTGCGCGCTCGGGTGGAACGCCACGGCGCGCGGTGCCTGGGCCCGCGCGCCGTAAGAGACGTATGAAGGTGTGGTCCCGCCCGGCGGTCAGTACTCGGCCCCGCGGCCCAGCTGCCCGAGGCGGCTGTGGCCGCGGCCGTAGAGGAAGTACACGACGATGCCGATGACCATCCAGATGCCGAAGCGGAGCCAGGTCTCGCCCGGCAGGTTCAGCATCAGCCAGAGCGACGCGGCGATGGAGACGATCGGCAGCACCGGCACCCACGGGGTGCGGAAGGCGCGGTGCAGGTCGGGGCGGGTGCGGCGGAGCACCATCACGCCGGCGGCGACCATCACGAAGGCGAACAGGGTGCCGATGTTCACCAGCGTCGCCAGCTCGTTGATGCTGGTGAAGCCGGCCACGATGGCGATGATCACGCCGAGCAGGATGGTCGGCCGGTACGGGGTCTTGAACCTCGGGTGCGTGACGGAGAAGAACCGCGGCAGCAGCCCGTCGCGGCTCATCGCGAAGAACACCCGGGTCTGGCCGAGCAGCAGGATCAGACAGACCGTGGTGAGACCGACGGCGGCGCCGAAGCTGATCACGCCCGCGTAGAAGGGATGCCCGACGGACTTGAACGCGTCGGCGAGCGGCGCGCTGACGGACAGTTTCGTGTAGTGCTGCATACCGGTGACGACGAGGGCGACGGCCACGTACAGCACGGTGCAGATGAGGAGCGAACCGAGGATGCCGCGGGGCATGTCGCGCTGCGGCAGCTTGGTCTCCTCGGCGGCGGTGGCCACCACGTCGAAGCCGATGAAGGCGAAGAAGACGATGGAGGCGGCGGTGAAGATGCCCATCACGCCGAAGTTGGTGGGCTCGTACCCGAAGATCAGCTGGACCATCGGCGCGTCCTCCCAGCCGAGGCCGCCCTCCGGGGTCACCGCGTCCGGGATGAACGGCTTGTAGTTGTCGCCCACGATGAAGAACAGGCCCGCGATGATCACGATCATCACCACGGTGACCTTGATCGCGACGACCACCGCGGTGATCCGGGCGGACAGCTTCATGCCGAGCACGAGGACCGCGGTGAGCACCAGGACCAGCAGGAAGGCCAGGATGTCGAAGCTGCCGCCCGGCGCGTCCGGCCCTTCCAGCGCGGCCGGCAGATGCCAGTCGACGTTGTCCATCAGGGACCGTACGTACCCGGACCAGCCGACCGCGACGACCGCGGTGCCGAGTGCGAACTCCAGCACCAGGTCCCAGCCGATGATCCAGGCCGGCAGCTCGCCGATGGAGGCGTACGCGAAGGTGTACGCCGATCCGGCGACCGGGACGGTCGAGGCGAACTCGGCGTAGCACAGGGCCGCCAGGGCGCAGACGATGCCCGCGGCGACGAACGCCAATGCGGTGGCGGGTCCGGCGTTCTCCTTGGCCACCTTGCCGGTGAGCACGAAGATGCCGGTGCCGATGATGACACCGACGCCGAAAACGGTCAGGTCCCATGCGGACAGGGACTTCTTCAGTGCGTGCTCAGGCTCTTCGGTGTCCCGGATCGACTGCTCGACCGTCTTGGTCCGGAACAGCGACTCGTTCCCGTTCCCGTTGGACTGCTGGTCCACGCTCACCGGCGTACCTCCGTACCCATGGCCGTACGCCCATGATCGAGGCAGACACCGGTGCGCGCGCGCCGAGCTGAGGCCCATTCACACGAACGGACCGGTCGGAACGCCCCGGAGGGAGTCCGACCGGCCCAATCGGGGCGGGTGTCGCGGGTCAGTCGCGCGCGGGCTCCACGGCCGGAGCGGCGGCGCTGGTCTCGTACCTACCGTCGAGGCGGGAGACGAGGCCGGTGACCTGACGGGCGATGTCCGGGGCGGTCAGGCCGATCTCGGCCATGACCTCGGCGCGCGAGGCGTGGTCGAGGAACTGCGGCGGGATGCCGAAGTCGCGCAGCGGCACGTCCACGCCTGCGTCGCGCAGCGCCTGGGCGACGGCCGAGCCGACGCCGCCGACGCGGCTGTTGTCCTCGACGGTGACGACGACGCGGTGCCGCTCCGCGAGCGGGGCCATCGCCTCGTCGACCGGCTTGACCCAGCGGGGGTCGACGACGGTCGTCGAGATGCCCTGCTTGTCGAGCAGGTCGGCGATCTCCAGGCACATCGGCGCGAGGGCGCCGACCGAGACCAGGAGGACGTCGGGCTTGTCGCTGCCCGGCTCGCGCAGCACGTCCATCCCGCCGACGCGGCGCAGCGCCGGAACGGCCGGGCCGACGGCGCCCTTGGAGAAGCGGACGACGGTCGGGGCGTCGGTGACCTCGACGGCCTCGCGCAGCTGGGCGCGGACCTGGTCGGCGTCGCGCGGGGCGGCGAGCCGCAGGCCGGGCACGACCTGGAGGATCGACATGTCCCACATGCCGTTGTGGGAGGCGCCGTCGGTGCCGGTGACGCCGGCCCGGTCGAGCACGAAGGTCACGCCGCACTTGTGCAGCGCCACGTCCATCAGGACCTGGTCGAAGGCCCGGTTCAGGAAGGTGGCGTACACCGCGAAGACGGGGTGCAGGCCGCCGGTGGCGAGGCCGGCCGCGGAGACCGCGCCGTGCTGCTCGGCGATGCCGACGTCGTACACCCGCTCGGGGAAGGCCTTGGCGAACCGGTCCAGGCCGACCGGCTGGAGCATGGCCGCGGTGATCGCGACGATGTCCTCGCGCTCCTTGCCGAGCGCGACCATCTCCTCGGCGAAGACGCCGGTCCAGTCGGCGCCGGAGGCGGAGATCGGAAGGCCGGTGTCCGGGTGGATCTTGCCGACGGCGTGGAAGCGGTCGGCCTCGTCGGAGAGGGCGGGCTGGTAGCCGCGGCCCTTCTGGGTGATGCAGTGGACGATCACCGGGCCGCCGAAGCGCTTGGCGCGGGTGAGCGCGGACTCCAGGGCCTCGATGTCGTGGCCGTCGATCGGGCCGACGTACTTCAGGCCGAGATCCTCGAACATGCCCTGCGGGGCGATGAAGTCCTTCAGGCCCTTCTTGGCGCCGTGCAGGGTCTCGTACAGCGGCTTCCCGACGACCGGGGTGCGCTCCAGGATGTCCTTGCCGCGGGCGAGGAAGCGCTCGTAGCCGTCGGTGGTGCGCAGGGTGGCCAGGTGGTTGGCGAGGCCGCCGATGGTCGGGGCGTACGAGCGCTCGTTGTCGTTGACGACGATGACGAGCGGACGGTCCTTGGCCGCGGCGATGTTGTTCAGCGCCTCCCAGGCCATGCCGCCGGTCAGGGCTCCGTCGCCGATGACGGCGACGACGTGGTCGTCCTTCTTCAGGACCTCGTTCGCCTTGGCGAGGCCGTCGGCCCAGCCGAGGACCGTGGAGGCGTGCGAGTTCTCGATGACGTCGTGCTCGGACTCGGCCTGCGAGGGGTAGCCGGACAGGCCGCCCTTCATCTTGAGCTTCGAGAAGTCCTGACGGCCGGTGAGCAGCTTGTGCACGTAGCTCTGGTGGCCGGTGTCCCAGAGGACCTTGTCCTTCGGGGAGTCGAAGACCCGGTGCAGGGCGATGGTCAGCTCGACCACACCGAGGTTGGGGCCGAGGTGCCCGCCGGTCTTGGAGACGGCGTCCACGAGAAACGTCCTGACCTCCGCGGCCAGCTGGTCCAGCTGTTCCGGGGAGAGCCGGTCCAGATCGCGCGGGCCCTTGATACGGGTCAGCAGAGCCACCCGTGCCTCCTTGCGTTTTGAGCTGGTCGAGCTTGCCGATTTTGTCGAGTCTAATGTTCCGCCGGGGACCGGAAGTCTCCGGGCGGCGCTTCCGCGTCACTCGGGTGGCCGACACGCCGGTGCTCCGGGTGGCGACCCCACTGGTCCGGACGCAGCAGTGCCCGGCGCCGGTTCGCGGCGCCGGGACACTGTGGGGTTCGTTACGCGGCTGCCTGGCTAGGCGCGTCCGGCGGACTTCTGCGTGCGGCGCGAGACCGAGTCGATGATCACGGCGATGAGCAGGACCGCGCCGGTGATCATGTACTGGATCGCGTTGGAGTCCAGATTCATCTGGTTCAGGCCCTGGACGATGGACTGGATGACCAGGATGCCCAGCAGGGCGGACCAGACCTTGCCGCGGCCGCCGAAGAGGGACGTGCCGCCGATGACCGCCGCGGCGATGCACATCATCAGCTGGTTCCCGCCGCCGAGGGAGCGGTCGGCGCCGCCGGTCGCGGAGGCGAGGAAGAGACCGCCGATCGCGCCCATCGTGCCGGAGATCATGAACACCGAGGTCCGGATCCACGCGACGTTGATGCCGGCCCGGCGGGCGGCCTCGATGCCGCCGCCGACCGCGAAGACCTGGCGGCCGTAGGTGGTGCGGCGCAGGACGAAGTCGGTGACGAGCAGGATGGCCAGGAAGATCACCAGGGAGAGCGGCAGGCCCTTCTCCTGGTTGAAGCCGTACGCGGCGACGAACACGAGGACCGCGAGGACGGCGGTGCGCAGCACGATCTCGCTCTGCGGGCGGCTCGGGAGTTCGGCGGCCTTGCGACGGCGCGCGTCGCGCAGCTGGGCCAGGTAGAAGCCCGCGACGACGAGCACGGCGAGGCCGTAGGCGGCGGCGACGTCGGAGAAGTAGTACTTGGTGAGGTCGCCGACGAAGCTGCCGATCGGGGTGGGGATGGTGGACTTCTCCCCCATCACCCAGGTCTGCAGGCCGGCCCAGCCGAGGAAGCCGGCGAGGGTGACGACGAACGCGGGCACGCCGATCTTGGCGAAGACGACGCCGTGGAAGGCGCCGATCAGGGTGCCGGACAGGATGCCGAGCAGGATCGCCAGGGAGTCGGGCATGTCGGTGCCGAGGACGCCCCAGACGGAGCCGGCGAGGCCGGCCACCGAGCCGACCGCGAGGTCGATCTCACCGAGCAGCAGCACGAAGACGATGCCGACGGCCATGATGCCGGGGCCGACCGCGTACAGCGTGATCTGGTCGAGGTTGTACGAGGTGATGAAGTTGCCGGTGAGGGCCTGGAAGACGATGCCGATGACGACGAGGCCGACCACGACCGGCAGGGAGCCGATCTCGCCGGAGCGGATCTTGCGCTTGAACTCGTCGACGTAGCCCTTGAATCCCTGCTCGCGGACGAGGAGGCGGGGGTCGACGGCGGGGACCACGGCAGGGGTCTCGGTGGCGGCCGGGGTCTCGGCGGCGGGGGTCGTGCTCACTTCGCTACCTCCGCGTTGCGGGCCTGCCGACGGGTCACGGCGTTGTCCGTGGCGCCCGTGATCGCGGCGATGATCTCTTCGTGCGTGGTGGTGGCCACCGGGAAGGAGCCGTTGTTCCGGCCGAGCCGCAGCACGGCGACGGTGTCGGCGACGGCCTTCACATCGGCCATGTTGTGGCTGATGAGGATGACGCCGAGGCCCTGCTCGCGCAGCCGCTCCACCAGGTCGAGGACCTGGGCCGTCTGCTCGACGCCGAGGGCGGCGGTCGGCTCGTCCAGGATGACGATCTTGGGGTTGCCGACCAGGGCACGCGCGATGGCGACGACCTGGCGCTGACCGCCGGAGAGCGCGGCGACCGGGATCCGGACGCTGGGGATGCGGATCGAGAGGGTGGAGAGCAGGTCCTTGGCCCGCTTCTCCATGGCGACCTCGTCGAGGACGCCGCCCTTCTTGATCTCGCGGCCGAGGAACAGGTTGGCGACGACGTCGAGGTTGTCGCAGAGCGCGAGGTCCTGGTAGACGGTCGCGACGCCGAGGTTCTGGGAGTCGTGCGGGCGGGAGATCTCGACTCGCTCGCCCTCCCACTCGATGACACCCTCGTCGATCGGGTGAACACCCGCGATCGTCTTGACGAGAGTGGACTTGCCGGCTCCGTTGTCGCCGACGAGGGCGACGACTTCACCGGCGTGGACTTCGAGATCGACACCGGAGAGGACCTGGACCGCTCCGAATCGCTTGAAGATCCCGCGCAACGCCAGGACAGGCGTCTGGGACACGTGAACCAACTCCTTCGCCGCAGGGTGGGGCGGCGGGCATGACGCGCCGCCGGTGCGGCGCCGAAGTTCAAGGGGGGTGTGCCATCCGGCCCCGGACCGACAGCGGGGTCTGGGCCGGCCGGGGGCCGGACGGCTGGTGGGGGGCGGGAACCGCCCGTGCCGGACCGGGTCCGGCGGAGGGGGCGCGAGGCGCCGCGGTCCACCGACCGGGGCGCCCTCGGGCCGGGGCTACTTCAGGCCGATGGCCGCGCACTGCGCGGCGAGGTCCGCGGTGCAGACCTCGGAGGCCTTGTAGATGCCGTCCTTGATGACGGTGGACTGGATGTTGCTCTTGTCGACGACGACCGGCGCGAACAGCGTGGAGGGCACGCCGTCGGTCTCGCCCTGGGCGCCGGCGGCCTTGCCCTTGAGCAGGTTCACCGCGAACTTGGCGGCCTCGGGGGCCAGCTGGAGCGGCGACTTGTAGATGGTGAAGGTCTGGGTGCCGGCGACGATGCGCTGGATGCCCGCGAGTTCGGCGTCCTGGCCGCCCACCGGGATGCCCTTGACGCCGGCGTTCTCGAGGGAGGTGATGATGCCGCCGGCCATGCCGTCGTTGGCGGAGTAGACCGCGCCGATCTTGTCCTTGCCGACCGAGGAGATCGCGGCGGCCATCTTCTCGCCCGCGACCTTCGGGTCCCACTCGCCGGAGGCCTCGTAGGCGACCTTGCCGACCTTGCCGTCGAGGGCGGCGTGGGCGCCCTTCTTGAACAGCCCGGCGTTCGGGTCCTTCTCGTCACCGTTGATCATCACGACGTTGGCGGTGGCGGCCTTCGCGCCGAGCGCGGTCAGCAGGGCCTGGCCCTGGAGCTCGCCGACCTTGTTGTTGTCGTGGCTGACGTAGGCGTCGGCGCCCTGAACGGCACGGTCGTACGCGACGACCTTCACGTTCTTGGCCTTCGCGTCCTTGACCCAGCCAGCGGCCTTGGCGGCGTCGACCGGGTCCAGGGCGATGACCTTCACGCCGTCGGCGATCAGCTGGTCGAACTGCTGCTTCTGCTTGACGACATCGGAGACGGCGTTGTTGTACACGACCTCGCAGTCGGCACAGGCGGCCTTGACGGCCTTCTCGAACTGCGGCTTGTCGAGGGCCTCGTAACGCGCGGTCTTGTTCTCGGGCAGGAGCAGACCGATCTTCGTGGCGCTGCCCTTGTCCTCGCCGTCGCCGCCGCCGGCCTTGCCACAGGCGGAGAGCGCGAGGGCCATGGAGACCGCTGCCGTGCCTATGACGACGCGACGCGTCACTGCGTTCATAAGGTTTTGCCTCCCTGACGTGGCCGCAACGTCGCGGCCGAGGTGGCTGGAAGTCAACTCGGCCGCGACCCCGACGTCAAGAAGTAAATCCTTAACGAGATGACAACGACGGCATCCGTTCTCTAAGTGAACGCAGGCTGGGCGGTCGGCGCGACTCCCGGCAACGCGCTCCCCAACAGGGTCGAATCGCCCATTTCACTCAGCACCAGGGCCAGTGCGCCCAGCACTTCGGCGCGCTGCCCGAGCGCCCCAGGAGCCAGCGAGAGCTGCCGGGCGGCACTGGGGATCGAGTACCGCGAGACGGAGTCCCTGATGGGCCCCAGGACCAGCTCACCGGCCTCCGCGAGGTCGCCGCCGAGCACCACCCGGCTGGGGTTGAGCAGGTTGCAGAGGTTGGCGACACCGCTGCCGATGTGCCGGCCGACGTCCGCCACCACCCGGCGGCAGCCGGGGTCGCCCTCCCGGGCCAGCTGGACGACCCGTTCCATCGTCAGATCGGGGCCGTGGCTGGGCTGCAGCAGCGGCAGCACGTACCTCGCCGCGGTGAAGGTCTCCAGGCAGCCCCGGTTGCCGCAGCGGCAGACCGGCCCCGACTCGTCGAGCGTGATGTGGCCGATCTCGCCGGCCGTACCGCCGGGCCCCCGGTAGACGCGGCCGTCTATGACCAGGCCCGCGCCCACACCGCTGGCGACCTTGATGTACGCGAGGTCCTTCACGCCCCGGCCGCTCCCCCACACCAGCTCGCCGAGCGCGCCGAGGTTGGCGTCGTTGTCGACGTGCACGGGCACGCCGAGCCGGCCGGACAGCTCCTCGGCCGGGTTGATGCCGCTCCAGCCCGGCAGGATCGAGGTGGAGCCGAGGGTGCCGGAGGAGAGGTCGATCGGGCCGGGGACGCCGAGGCCGACCCCGACGACCTTGTCCCGGCCGATGCCGGTGCTCGCGATCAGCCGGGTGACCAGGCGTTCCGCCCGGTCGAAGCCCTCCGCGGCGGAGGCGTCCACGTCGAGCGGCTCGGACTCCTCGGCGAGCACCTGGTGGGCCAGGTTGCCGACCGCGACCCGCAGGTGGGTGTGGCCGAAGTCGACCCCGATGACGATGCCGGCGTCGCCGGAGAGCGAGACGCTGCGGGCCCGCCGGCCGCCCGCGGAGGTCGGGGTGACCTCGACCGTGCCGCCGTCCTTCAGTTCTCGCACGATGTTGGAGACCGTCGCGGCGGACAGCCCGGTGGCCCGGGCGATCTCCGCCTGGGTCAGCGATCCGGCCATGCGTACCGCTCGGACGACGCGTTCGAGGTTGGCCCTGTGCAGAGACGTCTGCGACCCGGGAGTCTCCATCGACTCACTCACTCCTGCCGTTTTCTCCAACATGTGAACTCTAAGGGGACGCTTTGGCCTCCGTCCCCGTCAAGACCTGGTGGGGGTGGTGTCCGGACGTGCCGAGGCCCCGGCAGGCATCGCCCGCCGGGGCCTCGCAGGGTTCCGTTCGACGCGTGAACGCGCTACTTCAGGGTCGCGGAGGTGAGTCCCGCCTGCACCTGGCGCTGGAAGGACAGGTACACGACCAGCATCGGGATCATGGCGATCGTCACACCGGCGAAGAGCACCGGCAGGTCGGTCTCGTACCCCTGCTGCTGCTGGAGCTGGATCAGGCCCTGCGTGAGCACGTACCGCTCGGGGTCGTCGCCGCTCTGCGGCTGCATGAGCACGGTCGGCAGCACGAACTGGTTCCACTGGCCGAGCGTGTTGAAGATCCCGACGCTGAGCAGGCCGGGCTTCGCCATCGGCAGCATCACCTGGAAGAAGGTCCGGGTGTGCGAGGCACCGTCCAGGATCGCCGCCTCGAAGACGGCCGTCGGCAGCGTCCGGAAGAAGGCGTGCATGAAGAAGACGGTGAACGGCAGCGAGTAGGCGACGTAGACCAGGATCAGGCCCTGGTAGGTGTTCAGCATCCCCAGCAGCTTCACCATGAAGAAGAGCGGGACGAGGGCCAGGAACACCGGGAACATCGCGCCGGCGACGAACACGTAGTAGACGAGGCGGTTGCCCCAGAACTCGTAGCGCGCCAGCACGTACGCGGCCATCGAGCCGAACAGCATGGTCAGCGGGACCGAGAACACCAGGACGATCACGGTGTTCACGAAGTAGTCGCCGATGCCCTTGTCCCAGGCCCGCGTGAAGACGTCGAAGGACCAGTTGGCCGGCCAGCCGAAGGCGGACCCGGCGATCTGGGCGTCCGTCTTGAAGGAGCTGAGCACCAGCCACAGCAGCGGCAGGACGATCATCAGGGCCCAGAGGGCGAGGAAGCCGTGCGAGAAGACGTTGAGGACGACGCCTTCGCGGGCCGGTCCCGAGGCCGGCGTGTTCGCCTTGGTGACCGCGCGCTGGCGGGGCACCTCGGCCTCGGTGACGTCGGTCTTCTGGAGGGGTGCAGTCATCGTGGGGTCTCCCGCTCAGAACTCGATGCGCTCGCGGCGGGTGGCGCGCAGCGTGACCACGGACAGGATCAGGGTGAGGAGCAGCATGACGACGCCCATGGCGCAGGCATAGCCGCTCTTGCCGTAGATGAGGAAGTTGCGCATCAGGTAGGTCGACATGGTCTCGCTGGCGTGGTCGGGACCACCGCCGAACTCGCCACCGGGCGCGGTCATGGTGGAGACCAGGATGAACATGTCCATCGCGACGATGCCGAGGTAGACCCAGGCGGTCTGCACCGCGTCCCACAGCAGCGGCAGCGTGATCTTGAAGAAGGACTGGGCGCGGCCGGCACCGTCGATCAGCGCGGCCTCGTAGATGTCCCTGGGGATGGACTGCATGGCGGCGGAGAACAGCACCAGATAGAAGCCGACGCCGTGCCAGACGATGACCGCGATCAGCGCCCAGAGCACGAAGTTGGGTTCGTTGAGCCATTCGACGGGAGCGCCCGGATCGACCAGGCCGATGGAGACCAGGAAGCCGTTGAGCATGCCGCCGGAGTCGCTGCGGTACACGGCGCCGAACAGCACCGAGAGGATCGCCAGCGACAGCACCTGCGGGAAGAAATAGAGGATCTTGTAGAACCCGGCCCCGGCGACGCCCGAGACGCCGCCGGCCCGGCTCCGCCCGCCCGCGTTCACCATGAAGGCGAAGAACAGGGCGAGCAGAATGGTGATCACCGGGATGAACACCAGGAACAGGATGTTGTGCCAGATGGCACCGAGAAAGATGTCGTCCTGGAACAACGCGACGTAATTGTCCAGTCCGACGAACGAGAAGGTCTGCGACTGCCCCTTCCAGTCGGTCAGCGAGTAACCGAACGTCTGGATGTACGGCCAGATGACGAAGACCAGATAGAGCGCCACGGGGACGAGAAGAAATCCCGCGACGAACTGGTACTGCCCTTTGCGCATGGCGTTCCTGCTCCTGATGTTCCCGGCGAATGCAGCGGTCGGTGCGAGATCAGTCGCGGCGGTTGTTCTTGGACGCCGGGTCCTTGGCCGCCTTGTCGACCGCGGCCTGTGCCCTCTTCAGCCATTCCGCGGGCTGGATGCGCTTGGCCATCAGCTCGTTGGACGCGTTCTGGATGGCGGTGTCCATCTCGCTGTACCACTCGGTGTAGAGGTAGCGGAAGGTATTGGTGCCGGCCTTCTTGGAGACGTCGACCGTCGACTGCGTACCGGGCCGCAGCTTGACGCTCGGGTCCACGCCGTCCGCCAGGATGGTGAGCGAGTTCGCCTCCTTGGCGAAGCTCGTCGACCACTCCTTGGAGAGCATCAGCCGCATGAACTCCTTCGCCTCGGCGAGGTTCTTGGCCTTGGCGGGGATGATGAAGGGCTCGCCGGAGCCGGCCCGGATCGCCTCGTACGGCATCTTGCTGCCGGGCAGCAGCGGCATCGGCATGAACTTCATGTCGAAGTCGGCCGGGGTCTGCTTGAGCTGCTCGTTCTCCAGCCAGGAACCACAGGTGATGAAGGCGGCCTTGTACTGGTTCCACCGGGTCTGCGACTCGGTGTGGGTCAGGCCGTTGGTGCCGGGCATCAAGTAGCCCTTCTCCACGACCTCGTAGATCGCCTCGACGGCCTCCTTGGCGGCGTCGGAACCGACGAACGCCTTCGGGTCGAGGTTGTCGATCGCCTTCATCGCGTCGAGACCGCCCTTCTTGGCGATCAGGTCCATGATGGCGACGTTGATGTAGTACGGGTACTTGCCCTGGTGGGCGAGGCCGCCGATGCCCTGCGCGGTGGCCTCCTTGCAGATGGCGAGGAACTCGTCCCAGGTCTTGGGCTCGGTCCAGCCCTTCTCCTTGAAGAGCTTGCCGGAGTACCACAGGCCCCACACCGTGTAGATGTAGTTGAGGGCGACGACCTTGCCCTCCTGCAGGCCCGGGTCGAGGGTGCCGGGGATGAGGGTGTCGCGGACCTTCTTGGAGGGGTCGTCGACGGACGGCGCGTCCAGGACCTCGGCGAGGTCGAGCAGCTGGCCGTTCTTGTGCAGAACGTCGATCTTGATCTTCTGGGCGCCGGAGTCGTCGACGATGTCCGGCGGGTTGCCGGCGTTGAAGCGCGGCTGGAGCTTGCCGGTGATCTCCTGGGTGCCGGTGTGGGTGGCGGTGACGCCCCATTTCTTATTGAAGGCGGCTTCCCAGGCCTTCGCGTACTCGTCTCCGTAGCCGCCCTTGAAGACGACGACGTCGATCTTGCCGCCCTTGGCCACGCCGAACGGATTGTCCTTGGACTTCTGCCCCTGCGGCTTCTTGTCGCCGGAGTCGTCTCCACCGCTGGAGGCGCACGCGGACAGGAAGCTCATCGTCGGTACCGAGATCAGACCGAGTGCGGCTGAACGCTTGATCAGATCGCGACGGCCGAGGCCCTCATTGTTGTGGGCGGAGGTGGATCCCATGCTCAAGTCCTCGCCTTCTCCAGGACTCAGGCGGTGCTTGCCGGTCGCCCGTACTGCTCGCCTGAGGCGAAGGGCCCCGCCACCGCAGTCAATTGCAGCTGGGTTCGTGCAGTCGTGCAGTCGTTCTGCCGTCGTGTGCGGTACGACTGGCCGGACGCGACAGGTATAGTCCACTTCCCGTCGGCGGAGCAAGATCGAAAGCAAGGTTGGTCGGCAGTCTTTCCCGAGTTGAGACCTGCGGGAAATGCCTGACGGTTCGTCATCTGTGCGGACGGGAATGGTCCGGGGACGACAAAAGGGCCGCACTCCCGTTGCCGGGGGTGCGGCCCTCTTGGCCCGTGCCGGCCGTTACCGGCCGGTGCGGTGGTGCTTAGCCGCGGATCAGGTTGCGCAGCACGTACTGCATGATGCCGCCGTTGCGGTAGTAGTCCGCCTCACCGGGGGTGTCGATGCGGACGACCGCGTCGAACTCGACACCGGTGTCGGTGGTGACCTTGACCGTGCTCGGGGTGGTGCCCTCGTTCAGCTCCGTGATGCCCGCGATGGAGAAGGTCTCCTCGCCGGTCAGGCCGAGCGAGTCGGCCGACTGGCCGGCGGGGAACTGGAGCGGCAGGACGCCCATGCCGATGAGGTTCGAGCGGTGGATGCGCTCGTACGACTCGGTGATGACGGCCTTGACGCCGAGGAGCGCGGTGCCCTTGGCCGCCCAGTCGCGGGACGAGCCGGAGCCGTACTCCTTGCCGCCCAGGATGACCAGCGGGGTGCCGGCGGCCTGGTAGTTCTGCGAGGCGTCGTAGATGAACGACACCGGGCCGTCGGCGCGGGTGAAGTCGCGGGTGTACCCGCCCTCGGTGCCCGGCGCGATCTGGTTGCGCAGGCGAATGTTGGCGAACGTGCCGCGGATCATGACCTCGTGGTTGCCTCGGCGCGAGCCGTAGGAGTTGAAGTCACGACGCTCCACACCGTGCTCGGTGAGGTACTTGCCGGCCGGGGTGTCGGCCTTGATGGCGCCGGCCGGGGAGATGTGGTCGGTGGTGACCGAGTCGCCCAGCTTGGCCAGGACACGGGCGCCGACGATGTCGGTGACCGGGGTGGTCTCCATCGTCATGCCCTCGAAGTACGGGGGCTTGCGCACGTAGGTGGACTCGGCGTCCCACTCGAAGGTGTTGCCGGTCGGGATCGGCAGCGCCTGCCACTGGGCGTCGCCCGCGAAGACGTCCTGGTAGGACTTGCTGAACATGTCCTCGCCGATGGCGTTGGCGACGACGTCGTTCACCTCGGCCTCGGAGGGCCAGATGTCAGCCAGGTAGACCGGCTTGCCCTCGGTGTCGACACCGAGCGCGTCCTTGGTGATGTCCACCTTCATGGAACCCGCGAGGGCGTACGCGACGACCAGCGGCGGGGAGGCCAGGTAGTTCATCTTGACGTCGGGGTTGATACGGCCCTCGAAGTTCCGGTTGCCGGAGAGGACCGAGGTGACCGCGAGGTCGTGCTCGTTGACGGCCTTGGAGACCTCCTCCGGCAGCGGGCCGGAGTTGCCGATGCAGGTGGTGCAGCCGTAGCCGACGAGGTTGAAGCCGACCTTGTCGAGGTACGGGGTCAGACCCGCCTTGTCGAAGTAGTCGGTGACGACCTTCGAGCCCGGGGCGAGGGTGGTCTTGACCCACGGCTTGCGGGTCAGGCCCTTCTCCACGGCCTTCTTCGCGACGAGCGCGGCGGCGACCATCACGTACGGGTTGGACGTGTTGGTGCAGGAGGTGATCGCGGCGACCGTGACGGCGCCGTGGTCGATCTCGTACGTCGAGCCGTCGGGGGCGGTCACGGTGACCGGCTTCGACGGGGCGCCGTTCGGGTGGTTCGCCGGGGCGTCGGAGGCCGGGAAGGACTCGATGCCGGCCTCGTCGGCGGCGGTGACGTAGTTGCGGACGTCCTGGGAGAACTGCGCGGCGGCGTTCGCGAGGACGATGCGGTCCTGCGGGCGCTTCGGGCCGGCGATGGAGGGGACGACCGTGGAGAGGTCGAGCTCCAGCTTCTCGGAGAAGTCGGGCTCGGCGGACGGGTCCAGCCAGAGGCCCTGCTCCTTGGCGTACGCCTCGACGAGCGCGACCTGCTGCTCGGAGCGGCCGGTGAGCTTGAGGTAGTTCAGGGTCTCGCCGTCGATCGGGAAGATCGCGGCGGTGGAGCCGAACTCCGGCGACATGTTGCCGATGGTGGCGCGGTTCGCGAGGGAGGTGGCGGCGACGCCCTCGCCGTAGAACTCGACGAACTTGCCGACGACGCCGTGCTTGCGCAGCATCTCGGTGATCGTGAGCACCAGGTCGGTGGCGGTGGTGCCGGTGGGCAGCTCGCCGGTCAGCTTGAAGCCGACGACGCGCGGGATGAGCATGGAGACCGGCTGGCCGAGCATCGCGGCCTCGGCCTCGATGCCGCCGACGCCCCAGCCGAGCACGCCGAGGCCGTTGACCATGGTGGTGTGCGAGTCGGTGCCGACGAGGGTGTCGGGGTACGCCTGGCCGTTACGGACCATGACCGTGCGGGCCAGGTGCTCGATGTTGACCTGGTGGACGATGCCGGTGCCGGGCGGGACGACCTTGAAGTCGTCGAAGGCGGTCTGGCCCCAGCGCAGGAACTGGTAGCGCTCGCGGTTGCGGCCGTACTCCAGCTCGACGTTCTGCGCGAACGCGTCGCTGGTGCCGAACTTGTCGGCGATGACGGAGTGGTCGATGACCATCTCGGCCGGGGACAGCGGGTTGATCTTCGCCGGGTCGCCGCCGAGCGCCGCGACGGCCTCACGCATGGTGGCGAGGTCGACGACACAGGGGACACCGGTGAAGTCCTGCATGATCACGCGAGCCGGCGTGAACTGGATCTCCTGGCTCGGCTGGGCCTGCGAGTCCCAGCTGCCCAGGGCCCGGATGTGGTCGGCGGTGATGTTCGCGCCGTCCTCGGTGCGGAGCAGGTTCTCCAGGAGGACCTTCAGGCTGTAAGGGAGGCGCGCGGAGCCCTCCACCTTGTCCAGCCGGAAGATCTCGTACGACTCGTCGCCCACGCGCAGCGTGCTGCGGGCGTCGAAGCTGTTCGCCGACACGACAGTCTCCTTCATCAAAGTGCGCGTTCTACCGCCATGCTGCCGCCACGACCCTTCGCAGATCCGCTAAGGTAAGGCTTAGTTAGGTAACCCTTACCAGGCGGGGCGGCTGCGGTGCGCCGTAAGCAGTTATCTCGATGTCGAGATAACTCTAGTGCATCCCCGCCGCGCGGTCATGCCCGGCATGCCCGACGTCACGACGAACGGCCGACGAGGCCCCCGTACGGCGGCGGTGCGATTGCCGCACCGGTGGCGCAGGGCGACGATCGGGACATGATCAGCGGCGCACATGTGATCCTCTACACGACGGACGCGGAGGCGGACCGGGCCTTCCTCAAGGACGTCCTGGGCTTCGGACACGTCGACGCGGGACGGGGCTGGCTGATCTTCACGCTGCCGCCGGCCGAGCTCGCGGTGCATCCGACGTCCGGCGAACCACGACACGAGCTCTACCTCATGTGCGACGACATCGCGGCGATGCTGCGCAAGCTGGAAGCGCGCGGCGCGGAGATCTCACGGTCCGTCACCGACCAGGGCTGGGGGCTGCTCAGCGGGGTGCGCCTGCCGAGCGGGGCCGAACTGCCGCTCTACGAGCCGCGCCATCCCACCGCACACGACAATTCGCCCTGAATCACCCGTTCAACACACCATCACCACACGCCCCATCTCATATCTGAGATAACCTGCGGCCATGGCAGACGACTACCTCGTACGCATCGGCAAGCTCATCCGCGACGCCCGTCAGCATCGCGGCTGGACCCAGACGCAGCTCGCCGAAGCTCTGGCCACAAGCCAGAGCGCCGTGAACCGCATCGAACGTGGCAATCAGAACATCAGCCTTGAGATGATCGCCCGCATCGGAGAGGCGCTCGACAGCGAGATCGTGTCTCTCGGGTACGCGGGTCCCATGCACCTGCGGGTCGTAGGCCGCCGCCGGCTCTCCGGCGCCATCGACGTCAAGACGAGCAAGAACGCCTGCGTCGCGCTGCTGTGCGCCACGCTGCTCAACAAGGGGCGCACGGTGCTGCGCCGCGTCGCCCGCATCGAAGAGGTCTTCCGCCTGCTGGAGGTCCTCAACTCCATCGGCGTGAAGACGCGTTGGATCAACGACGGGGTCGACCTGGAGATCGTGCCGCCGGCCGAGCTCGACATGGAGGCGATCGACGCCGAGGCGGCCATCCGCACCCGCTCGATCATCATGTTCCTCGGCCCGCTGCTGCACCGCATGGACCGCTTCAAGCTCCCGTACGCGGGCGGCTGCGACCTCGGCACCCGCACGATCGAGCCGCACATGATCGCGCTGCGCCGCTTCGGCCTCGACATCACGGCGACCGAGGGCCTCTACCACGCGCAGGTGGAGCGCTCGGTGGCTCCCGACCGCCCGATCGTCCTGACCGAACGCGGCGACACGGTGACGGAGAACGCCCTCCTGGCCGCCGCCCGCCACGACGGCACCACGGTCATCCGCAACGCCTCCTCCAACTACATGGTCCAGGACCTCTGCTTCTTCCTGGAGGCGCTGGGCGTCCGCGTCGACGGCATCGGCACCACGACCCTCACGGTCCACGGCATCCCGGACATCGACGTCGACGTCGACTACTCCCCCTCGGAGGACCCGGTCGAGGCGATGAGCCTCCTGGCGGCCGCGGTGGTCACGGAATCGGAGCTCACCATCCGCCGTGTCCCCATCGAGTTCATGGAGATCGAGCTCGCGGTCCTGGAGGAGATGGGCCTCGACCACGACCGCTCGCCGGAGTACCCGGCGGACAACGGCCGCACCCGCCTGGTCGACCTGACGGTCCGCCCCTCCAAGCTGGAGGCGCCGATCGACAAGATCCACCCGATGCCGTTCCCGGGCCTGAACATCGACAACGTCCCGTTCTTCGCGGCGATCGCCGCGGTGGCCCAGGGCAAGACCCTGATCCACGACTGGGTCTACGACAACCGCGCCATCTACCTCACCGACCTCAACCGCCTCGGCGGCCGCCTCCAACTCCTGGACCCCCACCGCGTCCTGGTCGAGGGCCCCACCCGCTGGCGCGCCGCCGAAATGATGTGCCCCCCGGCCCTGCGCCCGGCGGTGGTCGTCCTCCTGGCGATGATGGCCGCCGAGGGCACGTCGGTCCTCCGCAACGTCTACGTCATCAACCGCGGCTACGAGGACCTGGCGGAGCGGCTGAACTCGGTGGGCGCGCAGATCGAGATCTTCCGGGACATCTGAGGACACTGCGCCCATGGCGAGGCCCCGTCCCCCTCCTCGTCGGGGGACGGGGCCTCGCGTCGTGCTGCTACTTCAGGGCCGCGAGGGCGGCGTCGTAGTTGGGCTCCGTCGTGATCTCGTTGACGAGCTCCGAGTGAAGGACCTTGTTGGTCTCGTCGAGGACGACGACGGCGCGGGCGGCGAGGCCGGCCAGCGGGCCCTCGGCGATGTCCACGCCGTAGTCGGTGTGGAACGCGCGGCCGCGCACGGTGGAGACGTTGACCACGTTCTCAAGACCCTCGGCGCCGCAGAAGCGGGCCTGGGCGAACGGCAGGTCCGCGGAGACGCACAGCACGACCGTGTTCTCCAGGCCGTCGGCGACCTCGTTGAACTTGCGGACGGAGGCCGCGCAGACGCCGGTGTCGACGCTCGGGAAGATGTTCAGCACCTTGCGCTTGCCTGCGTAGTCGTCCAGCGACACGTCGGACAGGTCCTTCGCCACCAGAGAGAAGGCAGGAGCGATGCTGCCCGGGGCCGGCAGGGTGCCGTTGACCTGTACCGGGTTGCCCTTGAAAGCGGTCTGAGCCACGAGTTTCTCCTTGTGAGCGCGATGGCGACAACGCTCGCGATCCTACTGTTCGCGGCACATCGGGCCTCAGCCCGCCGGTGGTCCCATACCGCCCTTGAGGCGTTCTATGTCGGAGGGGCGGACCTGGATGGCCAGGATGGAGATGACGAAGGCCAGGACCGCGAAGGCGGCGGCGACGATGAAGCCGGCGGAGACGCCCGCGCTGAGGACCTCGTCGCCCCAGGGTGGGGGCAGCACGCCGGTCTTCGCGAACTGGGCCTTCTCCAGGGGAGTCGCCTGGGCGAGGAAGGCGGGGACCTGGTCCTCGGCCTCGTTGTTGCTGACCGTGCCGAAGACCGTGACCAGGATCGACAGGCCCAGCGAACCGCCCACCTGCTGGGTCGCGTTGAGCAGGCCGGATGCCGCGCCCGCCTCCTGGGGCTCCACGTTGGACAGGGCCATCAGGGTCAGCGAGACGAACATCAGGCCCATGCCGACGCTGAAGACGAGCATCGGGCCGAGGATGGAGCCCGCGTACGTGGAGTGGACGTCGGTCTGCGTCAGCCAGGACAGGCCGGCCGCGAGGCACAGCGAGCCGACCACCATGAAGGGTTTCGGCCCGAACTTGGGCAGCAGCTGCGAGGTGAAGCCCGCCGCCACCGCGATGACCGCGCTGACCGGCAGGAACGCCAGGCCGGCCTCCAGCGGGCTGAAGCCGAGCACCTGCTGGACGAACAGCGTGAGGAAGAAGAACATCCCGAAGATCGCCGCGGCGAGACAGAGCATCATCCCGTAGGTGCCCGCCCGGTTCCGGTCGGCAAACATGTGCAGCGGTGTGATCGGCTGCCGCGAGCGCCGTTCGACCAGGATGAAGCTGACCAGCAGCACCACCGCGATGCCGAACGAGGCCAGGGTCAGCGCGTCGCGCCAACCCTCCTGCGCGGCGCGGATGAAGCCGTACACCAGCGCCACCATGCCGAGCGTCGAGGTGAGCGCGCCGGCGATGTCGAAGTGGCCGGGATGCCGCTCGGACTCCTTGACGTGGCGCGGCGTGAGGAAGGCGATCAGCAGCGCGATCGGCACGTTCACGAAGAAGATCCAGCGCCAGTCGAGCCATTCGACGAGGATGCCGCCGGCCAGCAGGCCGATCGCGCCGCCGCCCGCCGAGACGCCGGCGAACACGCCGAAGGCCCGGTTGCGTTCCGGCCCCTCGTCGAAGTTCGTGGTGATCAGGGAGAGCGAGGTCGGGGAGGCGATCGCGCCGCCGACGCCCTGGAGGGCGCGGGCGGCGAGCAGTTGCCAGCTGGTCTGGGCGACGCCGCAGAGCAGGGACGCGGCGCCGAAGAGCAGGACGCCGAAGATGAACACCCGGCGGCGGCCGAGGATGTCACCGGCACGTCCGCCGAGCAGCAGCAGTCCGCCGAAGGTCAGCGTGTACGCGTTGACGACCCAGGACAGGCTGGTGGTGGAGAAGTCGAGGGCGCTCTGGATGTGCGGGAGCGCGATGTTCACGATCGTGATGTCGAGCACGACCATCAGCTGGCAGGAGGCGATCACGAAGAGGGCGATGCCCTTTCCGTCGCCCTTCTTCTTCGGGGCGGCGGCCTGTGCTGGTGTCGTCGGCTTGGGGTGTGTCATCGCGCATCGTGCCCCTCACGTGAGGGTCCCGTGGGCCGGTCAGTCCACCCCTCGAAAATAAGCCAGCCTCCTAGGGCCCACCAGTCGATCAAGAAGCCCGTACGGCCCCCTCCGCGACGGCCGCGCGCGGCGCCGTGGCCGGCTGTTTCGGCCGGCCCCCGGCGATCGGGGGACGGGTGCTCCCCCGGCCTTCAACAGGCCATCCTGACGGAGGAGTTCGTCCGGTCCGCACCGCCTCCCTCAGTCCACGACGGCGAAGCCGTCCAGTTCCACCCGGGCCTGCTCGTCCCACAGCCGCACGACACCGATCACGGCCATCGCGGGGTAGTCCCGGCCCGCCAACGCCCGCCAGATCCGGCCGAGTTCGGCCGCGTGGGCGCGGTACTCGGCGACATCGGTCGCGTACACGGTGACCCGGGCGAGGTCGGCGGGGGCGCCGCCGGCGTGGCGCAGGGCTGCGAGCAGGTTGGTGAGGGCGGTGGTGAACTGCTCGGGCAGGGTCTCCCCCACCACCTTGCCGTCGGTGTCGAGCGCGGTCTGCCCGGCGAGGAAGACCAGGCGGGAGCCGGTGGCGGTGACGGCGTGCGAGAAGCCGGCGGGCGGGGACAGCTCGGCGGGGTTGTGGCGGTGCAGCGTCATGCGCGGGCCCCCTCGCCGATCGTCCGTGCCGCGGCGGCGTGCCGCCGGTACAGCTCCTTCGCGATGATCGAGCGCTGCACCTCGGTCGCCCCCTCGTAGATCCTCGGCGCCCGCACCTCCCGGTAGAGGTGTTCGAGCAGGTGGCCGCGTTGCAGGGCGCGCGCGCCGTGCAGTTGGACGGCTGCGTCGACGACGTACTGCGCTGTCTCGGTGGCCAGTAGTTTCGCCATCGCGGAGCGCCGGGGCACGTCCGGCGCTCCGGAGTCGTACGCCGATGCCGCCGCGTACACCAGCAGCCGGGCCGCCTCGGTGCGGGTCGCCATCTCGGCGACCTGGTGGGCGACGGACTGGAGGTCGGCCAGGACGCCGCCGAAGGCGGACCGTCCCGCGGTGTGGTCGAGCGCGGCGTCCAGCGCGGCCTGGGCCATGCCGACGGCGAAGGCGCCGACGCTGGGCCGGAAGAGGTTCAGGGTGCCCATGGCGACCCGGAAGCCCTGGTCGGGCTCGCCGAGCACGTCGTCGGGGCCGACCGGGACGCCGTCGAAGGCGAGGGCGCCGATGGCGTGCGGGCTGAGCATGTCGAGCGGGCTGCCGGTGAGACCCGGCCGGTCGGCGGGGACGAGAAAGGCCGTCACGCCACGGGCCCCGGCGCCGGGCGTCGTACGGGCGAAGACGGTGTAGAAGTCGGCCTCGGGGGCGTTGGAGATCCAGCGTTTCTCGCCGGTCAACCGCCAGCCGCCGACGCCGTCGGGCGCGGCGTCGAGGGCCAGCGCGGCAGCGTCCGAGCCGGCGTCGGGCTCGCTGAGCGCGAAGGCGGCGACCGCGCGTCCGGCGACGACCTCGGGCAGCCAGCGCTCCCGCTGGGCCGGCGTGCCGGCCGAGGCCACCGGATGGGCGCCGAGCCCCTGCAGGGCAAGCGCGGTCTCGGCCTCCGTGCAGGAGTGGGCGAGGGACTCGCGGAGCAGGCAGAGCTCGAGCGCGCCGGAGGAGAACAGCCGCTCCAGGAGCCCGAGTTCGCCGAGCGCGGCGATCAGGGGGCGGTTCACCCGGCCCGGCTCGCCCTTCTCGGCCAGCGGGCGGAGCCGGTCCGCGGCCAGGGCGCGCAGCGCGGCGCACCATTCGACATGTGCCGGATCGAGCGAGAATTCGGGCATTCTGGCCCCCACTTCCGTCGCGTCGGTCGGATCTCCCACGGCATCACTGCTTTATCGCGAACCGTTGACTGTCGTCATCATCACGATACGCTCGTTGGGCGACCCCACCACGACAAGGGGCGAAACCCATGGAGCTGACACCCTCGGCGCACCAGGACACCATCACCCGCGACCACCTGCCGCCCGCCGGGCAGTGGCCGGAACTGCTCTTCGACCTGCCGGACCTGCGCTATCCGGACCGTCTCAACTGCGGGACCGAACTGCTCGACCGCACCACGGAGCGCTTCGGCGCGCACCGGCCGGTCTTCCGCGACGCGGCCGGCGCCGTCTGGACGTACGGCCAGCTGCGCGAACGGGTGAACCGGATCGCCCATGTGCTCAGTACCGACCTCGGCGTCCGCCCCGGCAACCGGGTGCTGCTGCGCGGCCCGACCACCCCGTGGCTGGCGGCCTGCTGGCTGGCCGTGATGAAGGCCGGCGCGGTGGCCGTGACCGTGCTGGCCCAGCAGCGGGCCGGGGAGCTGGCCGTGATGTGCGAGATGGCCCGCTGCACGCACGCGCTGTGCGACGTACGGAGCGTCGACGACCTGGTGAAGGCCGAGGTCCCGGGGCTGCGGATCACCGCCTTCGGCGGCGACGCCCCGGACGACCTGCTGTCCCTGGCGATCGGCAGACCGGACACGTACGAGGCGGTACCGACCGCGGCCGACGACGTGGCGCTGATCGCCTTCACCTCCGGGACCACCGGCCGCCCCAAGGGCTGCATGCACTTCCACCGGGACGTCCTGGCGATCGCCGACACCTTCTCCGCGCAGGTGCTGCGCCCCGGTCCCGACGACGTCTTCGCGGGCAGTCCGCCGCTCGGCTTCACCTTCGGACTCGGCGGCCTGGTGATCTTCCCGATGCGGGCCGGGGCCAGCGCCCTGCTGCTCGAGCAGGCCGGGCCGCGGCAACTCCTCGAGGCGGTCGCGAAGCACCGGGTGAGCGTGCTGTTCACCGCGCCGACGGCGTACCGCGTGATGCTCGACGAGATGAACGGCCACGACCTCGGCTCGCTGCGCCGCTGCGTCTCCGCGGGCGAGAACCTGCCCGCCGCGACCTGGGAGGCCTGGCGGGACCGGACCGGACTGCGGCTGATCAACGGGATCGGCGCGACCGAGCTGCTGCACATCTTCATCTCGGCCGCCGAGAGCGACATCCGCCCCGGCACCACCGGCACCCCCGTGCCGGGCTGGCAGGCCCGGATCGTCGACGCGGCGGGCGCGCCCGTCCCGGACGGCGAGGAGGGCCTGCTCGCCGTGCGCGGCCCGGTCGGCTGCCGCTATCTGGCCGACCCCCGGCAGACCGAGTACGTGCGCGGCGGCTGGAACCTCACCGGCGACACGTACGTCCGCGAGCCGGACGGCTACTTCCGCTACGTGGCCCGCGCCGACGACATGATCGTCTCGGCCGGGTACAACATCGCGGGACCGCAGGTCGAGGAGGCCCTGCTCGCCCATCCCGACGTCCTGGAGACGGCGGTCGTGGGCCGCCCCGACGAGCTGCGCGGCCAGATCGCCGTGGCGTACGCGGTGCTGCGGGACGGGGTGCCGCGGGACACCCGGACGGCGGACGCGCTGCGGGACTTCGTGAAGGCCCGGCTGGTGCCGTACAAGTGCCCCCGCGAGATCGTGTTCCTGGACGCACTGCCCCGCACGGCGACCGGGAAACTGCAGCGGTACCGGCTGCGCGATCTAGAGTGACCACGTGGCCGAGCAACACACCCCCCGATCCCTGATCGTCTCCCTGTACGGCGCGTACGGGCGCACCCCGGACGACGCCACGCTCCCCGTGGCCGAGCTGATCCGGCTGCTCGGGGTGCTCGGCGTGGACGCGCCCTCGGTGCGGTCCTCGGTGTCCCGGCTCAAGCGGCGCGGGCTGCTGCTGCCCGCGCGCACCGCCGACCGGGCCGCCGGGTACGCCCTGTCGGCGGAGGCCCGGCAGCTCCTCGACGACGGCGACCGCCGGATCTACTCCCGCGCCGAGCCGGCCCTGGAGGACGGCTGGGTGCTCGCGGTGTTCTCGGTGCCCGAGTCCGAGCGGCACAAGCGGCACCTGCTGCGCTCGCGGCTGGGCGGCCTGGGCTTCGGCACGGCGGCCCCGGGCGTCTGGATCGCCCCGGCGCGGCTGTACGAGGAGACCCGGCACACCCTGGAGCGGCTCCGCCTGGACCCGTACGTGGACCTGTTCCGGGGCGACCACCTGGGCTTCGCGGCGACGGCGGAGGCGGTGGGCCGCTGGTGGGACCTGGCGGCGATCGCCAAGGCGCACGAGGACTTCCTCGCCGTGTACGAGCCGGTCCTGCACGCCTGGGAGGCCCGCCCGGACACCCCGCCGGAGGACGCGTACAAGGACTATCTGCCGACCCTGGACTCCTGGCGCCGGCTCCCCTACACCGACCCCGGGCTGCCGCCGCAGCTGCTGCCGGCCGGCTGGCCGGGCGCCCGCTCGGCGGAGGTCTTCGCGGCGCTGCACGAGCGGCTGCGGGACGCGGGGGCGCGGTTCGTGCAACCGTACGGCTCGGACGATCGTCCGTCGGAAGCGTGAGCGCACATCCTGTCTCCCGTCTCCAATGGCTCTCCTGGGGCGCCGCGGCCCTGGCCGGCACGGTCGGCGCGTACGCGGCGAGCACGCTGGTGGCGTCGGCGCGGTCGTACTGCGACGCGGCCTGGGAGCCGCAGCACCGTTTCGCGCACGGCTTCGAGTGGCTGGTCCTGACGGCGGCCGCGGCCGGCCTCGCGGTGGCCGCCGCGGTCCTGGCCCGCTGGGCGACGGTCCGCGGACCACGGTCGGTCCGGGCGTCCTCCCAGGTGGCCGTCGTCCTGTTCGTGGTGACGGCGCTGGCCTGGTGGTACGTGACCGCGGAGGCGACCCCTGCGGGCTATCCGGGCGATTCGGGGCTGTGTCCGGCCGACAACGTGCCGCCGTGGTGGCCGGGGTGGTTCCCGACGTGAGCGGGCAGGACGAAGCGCCGGAGCCTCGGTGGCTCGTCGCGGCGAACGTGGTGCGGTGGCGGCGGTGGGGCGACCTGGGGCAGGAGCTGCGGCCGGGCACGAAGGCGTACAAGGGCGGGGCGAGGGTGTACGTGGTCGACACCTACGCCGGCATGGGCAACGAGCAGCTGACCACGGTGGGGCGCGGCCGGCACACCGGCCGGTGGATCACGATCGACACCTCGACCCGGCACCTGCACACCTTCCGCGCGAAGCTGGTCCACGCGCCCGCGGTGCTGCGTCGCTGCGGCGGGCTCCCGGTCGGGCGCGAGGCGGTCGAACGCCTCGTGGAGACGCTCGACCGGATCGCGCGCGAGCAGCGGGGGACCTACCACGCCGGCCCGCACCCGGACCCGTGCCTGTGCCATGCCTGCCTCACGGGCGAGGGTCGAGACTGAGCCGCGGCTTCGGCGCGTCCGTGCGGCCGGTCGGGGGCCGGCGGCTGCCCGCCCTGTACGGGTCGGGCCAGGGGGCCGCGGGCCCGGAGTAGTCCTGTTCGGCGGCGGCGTGCAGGGTCCAGTGCGGGTCGTACAGGTGCGGGCGGGCCAGGGCGCACAGGTCGGCGCGGCCGGCGAGGAGCAGGGAGTTGACGTCGTCCCAGGAGGAGATCGCGCCGACGGCGATCACCGGGACGCCGAGGGTGTTGCGGATCAGGTCGGCGTACGGGGTCTGGTACGAGCGCCCGTACTCGGGCCGCTCCTCGGGGACGACCTGGCCGGTGGAGACGTCGATCGCGTCGGCGCCGTGCGCGGCGAAGGCGCGGGCGATCGCGACGGCGTCCCTGGGGGCGGTGCCGCCCTCGGCCCAGTCGGTCGCGGAGATACGGACGGTCATGGGCCGGTCGGCCGGCCAGACGTCCCGTACCGCGTCGAAGACCTCCAGGGGGAAGCGGAGCCGGTTCTCGACGGGGCCGCCGTAGGCGTCGTCGCGGTGGTTGGTGAGCGGGGAGAGGAAGCCGGACAGCAGGTAGCCGTGCGCGCAGTGGAGTTCGAGCAGGTCGAAGCCGCTGCGTGCGGCGCGTCGGGCGGCGGCGGCGAAGTCGTCCCGTACGGCGGTCAGCCCGGCGCGGTCGAGGGCGTGCGGGGTCTGGTTGATCCCGGGCCGGTACGGCAGCGGCGAGGCGGCGCTCAGCGGCCAGTTGCCGGCGGGCAGCGGCTGGTCGATGCCCTCCCACATGCGCTTCGTGGAGCCCTTGCGGCCGGAGTGGCCGAGCTGGACGCCGAAGGCCGTACCGGGGGCCTGCGCGTGCACGAAGTCGGCGATCCGGGACCAGGCGACGCCCTGTTCGTCGGTCCACAGGCCCGTGCAGCCGGGGGTGATCCGGCCCTCGGGGCTGACGCAGACCATCTCGGTCATGACCAGGCCGGCGCCGCCGAGGGCGCGGGCGCCGAGGTGGACGAGGTGGAAGTCGCCGGGGACGCCGTCCTCGGCGACGTACAGGTCCATGGGCGAGACGACGACCCGGTTGCGCAGGGTCAGTCCGCGCAGCCGGAAGGGGGTGAACATGGGCGGGGTGCCGGGCGGGCAGCCGAAGTCGCGTTCGACGGTGTCGGTGAAGTGCGGGTCCCGCAGCCGCAGGTTGGCGTGGGTGACCCGGCGGCTGCGGGTGAGCAGGTTGAACGCGAACTGGCGGGGCGGCTGGTCGAGGTAGCGGGCCGGTTCCTCGAACCAGCGCAGGCTGGCCGCGGCGGCGCGCTGGGTCGACTCGACGACGGGGCGGCGTTCGGCCTCGTACGCGGCGAGGGCCTCGTCGAGCGTGGGCTGCTCCTCGACGCAGGCGGCGAGGGCGAGGGCGTCCTCGACGGCGAGTTTGGTGCCGGAGCCGATGGAGAAGTGGGCGGTGTGCGCGGCGTCGCCGAGCAGCACCGTGCGGCCGTGCGACCAGTTCTCGTTGACGACGGTGCGGAAGGCGGTCCAGGCGGAGTTGTTGCCGCGCAGCGGACGCCCGCCGAGGGTCTCGGCGAAGATCTTCGCGCAGCGTTCGGTGGACTGCTGCTCGTCGAGTTCGTGGAAGCCGGCGGCCCGCCAGACCTCCTCGCGCATCTCGACGATCACGGTGGATGCCTCGGCTGAGAAGGGGTAGCCGTGCAGCTGCATGACGCCGTGCTCGGTCTCGGCGATCTCGAAGCGGAAGGCGTCGAGGGCGAAGTCGGCGGCCAGCCAGATGTAGCGGCAGCGGTGGGGGGTGATCCGGGGCCGGAAGACGTCGGCGTGCTGCTCGCGGGTGTGGCTGTGCACGCCGTCCGCCGCGACGACGAGGTCGTGGGTCGCGGCGAGCTCGGCGGCGGGCGGGGCCTCGGTGCGGAAGCGGAGCCGTACGCCGAGGTCGGCGCACCGGGCGTGCAGGATCTCCAGGAGCCGGCGGCGGCCGAGGGCGGCGAAGCCGTGCCCCGAGCTGGTGAGCGTACGGCCGCGGTGGACGATCTGGATGTCGTCCCAGCGGACGAACTCGTCCTGAAGGGCCTGGTAGACGGCCGGGTCGGCGTGCTCGATGCCGCCGAGGGTCTCGTCGGAGAGGACGACGCCGAAGCCGAAGGTGTCGTCGGGGGCGTTGCGCTCCCAGACGGTGATCTCGCGGGCCGGGTCGAGTCGCTTGAGCAGCGCGGCGGCGTACAGCCCGCCGGGACCGCCGCCGACGACGGCGATGCGCAGCGGACGTACCTGCCTCGGCATCGTCACCGCCCCCGCCACTTCGGCGGGCGCTTCTCGGTGAAGGCGGCGTGGAACTCGGCGTAGTCCTCGCCGTTCATCAGCAGCGCCTGGGTGGCGGCGTCCAGCTCGACGGAGGCGGCGAGCGGCATGTCGAGCTCGGCGGTGAGCAGCGCCTTCGTCTGGGCGTGGGCGAGGGCGGGGCCGTCGGCGAGGCGGCGGGCCAGCTCGGCGGCGCGGGCGCCGGCCCCGCCCTCCTCGGTGAGCTCGCTGATCAGGCCGATCCGTTCGGCCTCGGGGGCCCGTACGGGCTCGCCGAGCATGAGCAGCCGGGTCGCGTGGCCGAGGCCGACGACGCGGGGCAGCAGGTACGCGGCGCCCATGTCGCCGCCGGAGAGGCCGACCCGGGTGAAGAGGAAGGCGAAACGTGCGGTGGGGTCGGCGATCCGGAAGTCGGCGGCGAGCGCGAGGACGGCGCCGGCGCCTGCGGCGACTCCGTGCACGGCGGCGATCACCGGGAAGGGGCATTCACGGACCGCGCGGACGACCTGGCCGGTCATCCGGTTGAAGTCGAGGAGCTGGGCGGTGTCCATGGAGAGGGTCGCACCGATGATCTCGTCGACGTCGCCGCCGGAGCAGAAGCCACGGCCCTCACCGCCGAGGACGAGTGCGCGGACGGCGCGTTCCCGGGCGAGTTCGGCGAGCAGGTCGCGCAGGTCGGCGTAGGCGCCGAAGGTGAGCGCGTTGAGTTTGGCGGGGCGCGCGAGGGTGACGGTGGCGACTCCGTCGTCGACGGCGAGGCGGAGATGCCGCCATTCCTGGGTTCGTGGCGCGGATCCGGTGAAGGGGCTCATGCGGACGGCCTCCCGGTGCGGGCGAGCGTGCTGAGGGCGGGGCACCTTCCGTGAGCGTATCACTCTGCCGTGACTGTCGTCACGAGAGCGCGATATGAGGGCGTGGGGGCGAAGGTCCCGTACGGCTATGGACGGCCGCCTCTGGAGGCTCGCCTTGCCCTCTGTAAGGTTGAAATTGGGACGTCACGGACGGCAGCGGCGCCCCGACCCACTCCCGGCCGAACGGACCCGTCATGGACGATCGCTCCCGCCCCGCCCCGCTGCGGCTCGAGCTTCCGCACGACACGGCTGCCGTCCCCCTCGCCCGCGCCCTGGTCCGCACCGCGCTCGCGGAGCACGACGCCGGCCCGGACGAGGACACGGCGGAGCTGCTCACCGCCGAACTGGTCGCCAACGCCGTCGAGCACACCGCGGGTTCCGGCCCCATCGAGCTGGTCGTGGAGCTCCTGGAGGTCGGCTGCCACGTCGAGGTGCACGACGCACAGCCGGTCCGGCCGGGCGAGCTGATCTGCCCGGATCCGGAGGACGAGCCCGACCCGTGGCTGGAGCACGGCCGCGGTCTGCTGCTGATCCGCGCGCTCAGCGAGGACTGCGGCCACCGGCCGACCGACCGGGGCAAGGCGGTCTGGTTCCGCCTGCCGGGCATCCCGGCGCAGCGCCGCCAGATGGCCTGAGCGGTCACGCGGCCGGACCGGCCGTGCGACCTGACTGGCTGTGCGGCCCGGCCGGCGAGAACGGCCGGTTACGCGGCCGGGCCCGCCATCGTGGCGACCATGATCGCCTTGATCGTGTGCATGCGGTTCTCGGCCTCGTCGAAGACGACGGAGTGCGCGGACTCGAAGACCTCGTCCGTCACCTCCAGCTCCGCGAGCCCGTACCGCGCGTGGATGTCCCGGCCGACGGCCGTGCCGAGGTCGTGGAAGGCCGGCAGGCAGTGCAGGAACTTCACGTCCGCGTTGCCGGTGGCCCGCAGCACGTCCATGGTCACCGCGTACGGCGCGAGCGCCGCGATCCGCTCGTCCCAGACCTCCTTGGGCTCGCCCATGGACACCCAGACGTCGGTGGCCACGAAGTCCGCGCCCCGCACGCCCTCCGCGACGTCCTCGGTCAGGGTGATCCGCGCCCCGCTGCCCTCGGCCAGCGCCCGAGCCTCGGCGACGATCTCCTCGGCCGGCCAGTACGCCTTCGGGGCCACGATCCGCACGTCCATGCCGAGCAGGGCGCCGGTGACCAGGTACGAGTTGCCCATGTTGAAGCGGGCGTCGCCCAGGTAGGCGAACGCCAGCTCCGTGAGGGGCTTGTCGGAGTGCTCGGTCATGGTGAGCACGTCGGCGAGCATCTGGGTGGGGTGCCAGTCGTCGGTGAGCCCGTTGAAGACCGGGACGCCGGCGTTCGCGGCCAGTTCCTCGACGGCGGCCTGGCTGTCGCCCCGGTACTCGATGGCGTCGAACATCCGGCCGAGCACCCGGGCGGTGTCCTTCACCGACTCCTTGTGGCCCATCTGGGAGCCGGACGGGTCGAGGTAGGTGGTGGAGGCGCCCTGGTCGGCGGCGGCCACCTCGAAGGCGCACCGGGTGCGGGTCGAGGTCTTCTCGAAGATGAGCGCGATGTTCCGGCCGCGCAGCCGCTGGACCTCGGTGCCGGCCTTCTTGGCCGCCTTCAGCTCGGCGGCGAGCGCGATCAGGCCGCGGAACTCCTCGGCGGTGAAATCCAGCTCCTTGAGGAAGTGGCGGCCGATGAGGTCAGTGGCCATGGGGGCACTCCTGGTTTCCGATGACGGGACCATGGAAGTCTATACGCGGTTCGGCATTTATATACAGCGAGCGCCCGGTGAGGTGGGCTACACCGGCCCCGCCCACCGCACCCGGCCCACCCACCTCACCGACCCCACCCACTACACCGCGTCGCGCTCCACGGGGCAGCTCATGCAGCGCGGGCCGCCCCGGCCCCGGCCCAGCTCGCTGCCCGGGATCTCGATGACCTCGATGCCCTGCTTGCGCAGATGGGTGTTGGTGGTGACGTTCCGCTCGTACGCGACGACCACGCCCGGCTCCACCGCCAGCACGTTGCAGCCGTCGTCCCACTGCTCGCGCTCGGCGGCGTGCACGTCCTGCGTCGCGGTCAGCACCCGGATCTCGGTCAGCCCGAGCGCCGCCGCGATGGCGCTGTGCATCTGCTCCGGCGGGTGGTCGCTGACCTGGAGCGTCTGCCCGGCCGCGCCCGGCTCGATGGTGTACGAGCGGAGCATGCCGAGGCCCGCGTACTGGGTGAACGTGTCGGTGTCGACCATCGTCATCACCGTGTCCAGGTGCATGAAGGCCCGCCGCTTCGGCATGTCCAGCGCCACGATCGAGCGGGCCGACCCGGCCGCGAACATGCCGCGGGCAAGCATCTCGACGGCCTGCGGGGTGGTGCGCTCGCTCATCCCGATGAGCACGGCGCCGTTGCCGAGGACGAGGACGTCGCCGCCCTCGATCGTCGACGGGTAGTCCGCCTGGCCCTCCGACCAGTGATGGAAGGTGCCGGCCTCGGGGCCGGTGAACAGCGGGTGGTGCTTGTAGATCGCCTCGAAGTGGACCGTCTCGCGCCGCCGGGCGGGCAGCCGCATCGCGTTGATCGAGACGCCGTCGTAGATCCAGGCGGAGGTGTCACGGGTGAAGATGTGGTTCGGCAGCGGGCCGAGGAGGAAGTCGTCCAGGTCCATGACGTGGAAGCGGACCGAACTGGGCTCGCGGTGGGCGGCCAGGAACTCACGCTTCGTCATGCCGCCGATCAGGGCCTCGACGAGCTCGCCGGTGTCCATCGCGTCGAAGGCGGCGCGCAGGTGGTCCGTCGCGAGGGGGCCGTACTCCTTCTCGTCGAAGACCCGGTCGAGGACGAGCGCGCGGGCGGCGGGCAGCTCCAGGGTCTCGCGCAGCAGGTCGCCGAAGAGGTGCACGGCGACGCCGCGGTCGCGCAGCACGTCGGCGAATCCGTCGTGCTCCTGGCGCGCCCGGCGGACCCAGAGGACGTCGTCGAAGAGCAGGGCGTCCTTGTTGGTCGGGGTGAGTCGCTTCAGCTCCAGATCGGGACGGTGGAGGATGACGCGGCGCAGCCGCCCGGTCTCGGAGTCGACATGGAATCCCATGGAGCCATCCTGGCCGAGCCGGGCGGCGGACCGCTATCGGACCGCGATCAGAACGATGACGAGCAGGCATACGGACGTCGCCCCGGGGGAGCTCACCCCGGGGCGGACGGCCTCAGAGCCGCGGGTCGACCGGCTCCGATTCCAGCGCGAGGACGGCGAACACCGCTTCGTGGATCCGCCAGAGCGGCTCACCGGCGGCCAGCCGGTCGAGCGCTTCGAGTCCGAGCGCGTACTCGCGCAGGGCGAGCGAACGCTTGTGACCCAGCGAGCGGTTGCGCAGCCGCTCCAGGTTCTCCGGACGGGTGTACTCCGGTCCGTAGATGATCCGCAGGTACTCCCGGCCGCGTACCTTGACGCCCGGCTGGACGGGCCGGCCGTCGGGGCCGTGCACGAGCGTGTGCGCGGTCGGCGAGAGCGGCTTCACGACCATGCCCTCGCCTCCGGCCGCCGTCATCTCCAACCACCAGGCGACGCCGGCCCGCACGGACGCCTCGTCGCCCGTCTCGACCACCAGCCGTCGGGTGCCCTGGAGCAGCCCGCTCGGGTCGCTGTCGACGATCCAGTCGATCCACCGGAGCTGCTGGTCGTGCGGCACGGCCGCCAGCGAGCGGCCCCGCGCGGCCAGGATCTGGAACGGCGCGAAGCGCACACCCTCGAGACCCTGCGTCGGCCAGCAGTACCGACGGTACGCCTCGCTGAACGCCTCGGCGTCCACGGCCCGTTCGCGCTGCTTGGCGAGCAGCCCGTCCAGGCCGGCCACACCCCGGGCCGCCGCCTGCTCCAGCGCGCCGAGCGCGTCGGGGAAGACGGCTCGGGAGGCCGCACCCACGGCCGCGTACTGCGAGCGCAGCAGCCCGGCCGACTTCAGCGACCACGGCATCAGCTCGCCGTCGAACAGCAGCCAGTCCGTGTCGAGCTCGTCCCACAGCCCGACGGCGGTCACGGCCGCGCGCAGTCGCTCCAGGACCTGTTCGGTCGTCGCGACATCGTCGAAGAACGGCCGGCCGGTACGGGTGTGCAGCGCGCCGGTCACCCCCTCGACCCCGAACCTCTCGCGGGCCGCGTCGGCGTCCTTGCAGACCAGCGCGACCGCCCGGGAGCCCATGTGCTTCTCCTCGCACACGACCCGCTCGACGCCGTCCGCCGCGTACTGCGCGAACGCCTCGGCGGGGTGCTCCAGGTAGCCCTCCTCCTTCGAGGTGGCCGTGGGCGCCATCGTCGGCGGGAGGTAGGCGAGCAGCCGGGGGTCGATCGCGAACCGGCTCATGACCTCCAGGGCCGCCGCCGCGTTCTCCTCGCGCACGCCGACGTTGCCGAGCAGCCCGGTCTCCACGACCCGGCGGCCGTGCACGTCGGCCAGGTCCAGCGGCCGGCCCTGGTGTCCGCCGGGCGCGTCGGTCCTGAGCGGCCGGGCCGGCTCGTACCAGACCTGCTCGGCGGGCACGTCGACGAGTTCGCGCTCCGGCCAGCGCAGCGCGGTCATCTTCCCGCCGAACACGGCGCCGGTGTCCAGGCAGATGGTGTTGTTGATCCAGCTGGTGTCCGGCACGGGTGTGTGGCCGTACACCACGGTCGCCCGGCCCCGGTACTCCTCCGCCCACGGGTAGCGCACCGGCAGGCCGAACTCGTCGGTCTCACCCGTGGTGTCCCCGTACAGGGCGTGCGAGCGGACCCGGCCGGAGGTGCGGCCGTGGTACTTCTCCGGCAGACCCGCGTGGCAGACCACCAACCGGCCCTCGTCGAGGACGTAGTGGCTGACCAGCCCGTCGATGAAGGTGCCGACCTCGGCGCGGAACTCCTCGCTCTCCCGGCCGAGCTGCTCGATGGTCTCGGCGAGTCCGTGGGTCTCCTGGACCTTGCGGCCCTTGAGCCAGCGGCCGAGCTTGTTCTCGTGGTTTCCGGGCACGCAGAGGGCGTCGCCGGCGGCCACCATGGACATCACGCGGCGCAGGACGCCGGGGCTGTCCGGTCCGCGGTCGACGAGATCGCCGACGAACACGGCGGTACGGCCCTCGGGGTGGTGTCCGTCCACATAGCCGAGCTTCGCGAGCAGGGTCTCCAGCTCGGAGCGGCAGCCGTGGATGTCACCGACGATGTCGAACGGCCCCGTGAGGTGGCGCAGGTCGTTGTACCGCTTCTCCAGGACGACCTGGGCGGACTCCGCCTCCTCGACGGTGCGCAGCACGTGCACCTTGCGGAAGCCCTCGCGCTCCAGTCCGCGCAGGGAGCGGTGCAGCTCGCGACGGTGGCGCTGCACGACCTGGCGGGGCAGGTGGGCCCGGTCGGGCCGGACCGCGTTGCGCTCCACGCACACGGACTCGGGCATGTCGAGCACGATGGCGATCGGCAGCACGTCGTGCTCGCGGGCGAGCTGGACGAGCTGCCGGCGGGCCTCCTTCTGCACGCTGGTGGCGTCGACGACGGTCAGCCGGCCGGCCGCGAGCCGCTTGCCGGCGATGTAGTGCAGGACGTCGAAGGCGTCACGGCTGGCGCTCTGGTCGTTCTCGTCGTCGGCGACGAGCCCGCGGCAGAAGTCGGAGGAGATCACCTCGGTGGGCTTGAAGTGCTTGCGGGCGAAGGTCGACTTGCCGGATCCGCTGGCGCCGACGAGCACGACGAGGGACAGGTCGGTGACGGGCAGGGTGCGAACGGCGGTGCTGGTGCTTGTGCTGGTGTCGTCGCTGGTCATGCGGCCTGTTCCTCCTTCTCGGTGGTGGTGTTCTGTGTGAAGACGGCCATCTGGGTCGGCGGGCCGACCTCGGGGTCGTCCGGACCGACGGGGGTGAACTCGACGGCGTAGCCGTACTGTTCGGCGACGCGCGCGGCCCAGGCGCGGAACTCCCCGCGGGTCCACTCGAAGCGGTGGTCGCCGTGCCGGACGTGTCCGGCGGGCAACGACTCCCAGCGCACGTTGTACTCGACGTTCGGCGTCGTCACGAGCACCGTGCGGGGCCGCGCCGACCCGAACACGGCGTACTCCAGGGCGGGCAGCCGCGGCAGGTCGACGTGCTCGATCACCTCGCTGAGCACGGCCGCGTCGTAGCCGGTGAGCCGCTTGTCCGTGTACGCGAGCGAGCCCTGCATCAGCTTCACCCGCCCGGCCTGCCGCTCGCCCATCCGCTCGAGACGCAGCCGGCGCGCGGCGATGCCGAGCGCCCGGGCGGACACGTCGAGGCCGACGATCTCGGTGAACCGCACGTCCTTCAGCAGCGCCTGCACCAACTGGCCCTGTCCGCAACCGAGATCGAGCACCCGGCCCGCGTCGGCGGCCCGCAGCGCGGCCAGGATCGCGTCCCGGCGCTGCTCGGCGAGCGGCACCGGCTTCTCTTCCGTGTCGGTGGTCTCGTCGACGGCGTTGTCGACGTCCTCGACCTCCAGGTCGTCGGCCTCGGCGAGCCGGACCAGTTCCAGTCGTTCCATCGCCTGCCGGGTCAGGCCCCAGCGCCGCGACAGATAGCGGCTGGTGATCAGCTTCTGCTCGGGGTGGTCGGCCAGCCAGCCGTCGCCGGCCCGCAGCAGCTTGTCCACCTCGTCGGGTGCGACCCAGTAGTGCTTGGCGTCGTCGAGCACCGGCAGCAGCACGTACAGCTGGCGCAGCGCCTCGGAGAGCCTCAACTCCCCTTCGAGGACGAGCCGGACGTACCGCGAGTCCCCCCACTCGGGGAACGCGCTGTCCAGCACCACCGGGTCGGCCGTGACCGTGCTCCAGCCCAGCGGCTCGAACAGCCGCCGCACCAGCTCCACCCCGCCGCGTGCCGGCAGCGCGGGCACCTCGATCCGCAGCGGCATCGGCTCCGCGGCACGCTCCGGCCGCAGCTCGCACACCCCGCGCAGCGCGGTCTTGAAGACCGTGCTCAGCGCGACGGCCAGCAGCGACGAGGCGGCGTAGGGCCGGTCGTTCACGTACTGCGCGAGCGCCGCGTCCGGGGCGCCGCCCCGTCCCTTGCCCCGCCCGGCGCGGACCAGCGCCGCCGGGTCGACCTCCAGGAGCAGCGCGGCCGTGCACCGCTCCGCCGTCGCCTCGGGATACAGCACATGCGCCGCGCCGTGCGCGGTCGAGAACCGCTGGGCCTTGTCGGGATGCTTGTGCAGCAGGAAGCCGAGGTCGGTCGCGGGCCGCTCAGGGGTACCGGTGGTACTGATCGTCAGGAACACACATCCGAGTATTGCCCTCGGCTCCGGCCACGACCAGGCATTTTCGGTGCCTTCAGTTCGCGGCGCGGGCGGGTTCCCGGCGCGCCGCCGAGCGCGCCGAGGACGAGTCGGCGCGGCAGGGTGCGCGCTGCCGTGGAAACCTACCGGGAAGCGGCCGAGCAACTGCGCGCCGACGGCACGAGCGAAGACCGAGGCACGAGCGAAGACCGAGGCACGAGCGTCGACCGGGGTACGAGCGAAGACTGAGGCACGAGCGACGACCGAGGCGGGGTTCTAGCCCGCCTCCTCGCCCTCACTGCTCAGCGCGGCGGCCAGGGCCGCGATGCGGTCCGGGCCGACGCGGCAGCAGCCGCCGATCAGCCGGGCCCCGGCCGCCCGCCACTCCCCCGCCAGGGACGGGTCGAACGTCCCCGCGCCCTGCCAGGCGCGCGCCCGCGCGTCCCACTCCTCCCCACTGTTCGGATAGACGACGACCGGCTTCCCGGTCGCGCCCGCCGCGATCTCCACGGCCGGTCCGACGTCCGCCGGCTCGCAGCAGTTCACCCCGACCGCGATCACGTCCCCCGTCCCCGCGGCAAGCACGAACGCCTCCGCGAGGTCCTGGCCCGCCCGCGTCCGCCCGCCCGCGACGGTGTACGTCAGCCACACCGGCACCCCGCACCCCGCCACGGCCCGCAGCAGCGCCTCCGCCTCGTCGGTGTCCGGCACCGTCTCCAGCGCCAGCACGTCCGGCCCCGCCGCGGCGAGCGCCTCGATCCTCGGCCGGTGGAACCGCTCCAGCTCCCGCACGGTCAGCCCGTACCGGCCCCGGTACTCGGCGCCGTCCGCGAGCATCGCCCCGTACGGCCCCACCGACCCGGCCACCCACACCTCGCCGGCGGCCCGGTCGGCCGCCGCCCGGGCCAGCTCCACGCTCCGCCCGAGCAGCCGGGCCGCCTCGGCCCGGCCGATCCCCCGGTGCGCGAAGCCCTCGAAGGTCGCCTGGTAGCTGGAGGTGATCAGCACCCGGGCACCTGCCCGCGCATAGGCGGTGTGCGCCGCCTCGATCTGCTCGGGCCCGTCGGCCAGCAGCCGCGCCGACCACAGCTCGTCGGAGAGGTCGCAGCCCTGGGCCTCCAGTTGGTTGGAGAGCCCGCCGTCGAGGACGAGGACCTCCTCGGCGAGCGCGTCGGCCAATGCGCGGACAGGTCGCATCGGCTCAGCCCAACTGCGACTGGACCTGGGCGGAGATCAGTTCCAGGTGATCCAGGTCCGCCAGGTCCAGCACCTGGAGGTAGATCCGGGAGGAGCCGATCGCGCCGTAGCGGCCGATCTTGTCCACCACCTCGGCGGGCGTGCCCGCCAGCCCGTTGGCCTTCAGTTCCTCCACCTCGCGTCCGATGGCGGCGGCCCGGCGGGCCACCTCCGCGTCGTTCTTGCCGACGCAGACGACCAGGGCGTTGGAGTACACCAGGTCGTCCGCGGCGCGGCCCGCGGCCTGCGCAGCGGCCCGGACCCGGCCGAACTGCCGCTCGCTCTCCTCGATCGAGCCGAAGGGGATGTTGAACTCGTCGGCGTACCGCGCGGCGAGCCGCGGCGTGCGGCTGGCGCCGTGCCCGCCGATGAGCACCGGGACCTTCGCCTGCGCCGGCTTGGGCAGCGCCGGCGAGTCGGTGAGCCGGTAGAACTCGCCCTCGTACGAGAACGTCTTGCCGACCTCGGTCTCCCACAGTCCGGTGACGATCGCCAGCTGCTCCTCCAGCCGGCCGAACTTCTCCTTCGGGAACGGGATGCCGTACGCCTTGTGCTCCTCCTCGAACCAGCCCGCGCCCAGTCCCAGTTCGATGCGCCCGCCGGACATCCGGTCCACCTGCGCGACCTGGATCGCCAAGACGCCGGGGAGCCGGAACGTGCCGGCGGTCATCAGCGTGCCGAGCCGGATCCGCTTGGTCTCCCGCGCCAGTCCGGCGAGGGTGATCCAGGCGTCGGTGGGCCCGGGCAGCCCGTCGGCGGCACCCATCCGCAGATAGTGGTCGGACCGGAAGAAGGCGTCGAATCCGAGGTCCTCGGTGGCCTTGGCGACGGTGAGCAGGGTGTCGTAGTCCGCACCCTGCTGGGGCTCGGTGAAGATTCGAAGATCCATGCCTCCATCCTGCACGCGTCCGGCGTGCGCTGCCGCCGCGTCGCCGCGTGCGCGTCAACCTCTCCGTCAGCCGCCTGCCCGGCCCGGCTCGGTCGGGTGAATATCCGACCACCTGGCGGGGCGCGTCCGGCCGGGCCAGTGACCCTCCGCATCCGCCCGTCGTTGGCTCGGGCGGAGCCGGACCGCCCGGCCCGCGTGCCGGCGGCCACTGCCGGTGCGTCGTTCTCTCGTGTGGCCTTCCCGCTGGTGGGAGGGCCTGGGCCGAGGAGGCCGCCATGTCCCAGGAAGCCGCGCCCGACCGGGCGATGCCCGAGCACCCGCTGCAGCAGACCGCGTCGCAGTCCGTGCCCGAGCAGAAGAGCGGCGGCGCCCCCAAGGGCCTGCTTCAGCAGATGGAGGAGCTGATGGCGGCGCTCAACGCCGACCTGAACCAGCTCGACGCCGATCTTCAGTCCTCGGCCGACCGCACCGCGCCGCCTGCCGACGAGGACCAGCGGTGACGACGGGCGCAGTGACCGCCGCCGTGACGCCGTCGCCGCGGTCATGACGGCCCCGCCGGCGAGTCCGCCGGGTCGGCGCGGCCCCGCGCCGCATCGGGCGGCCTGCCCCGCTCCCGCACCGTGAGCCGGCGCAGCAGGCCGCGCACTCGATCGTTGGACTCGTCGGCGGCGTCGATCGCCTCGATGCACTGCCAGTAGAGCCCCTCCTCGTCGGTGTCGCAGGCCACCCCGACGAGGGCGATGCCCACCTCCCCGAGCAACGCGCTCAGCGCGTTCAACGCCGTGCGCACGTCGGCCACTTCGGTGAGCTGCGCGGCGCGCGGGACCCCGGTGCGCAGCATCGGGTGGTCCATCACACCGCGCCCGCCGCCGATCTCGCTCAACGCCCGTGCCTCGCCCCGCAGTTCCAGCGGTCCACGCACCGCGAGATGACTGCCCACCGCCTGGGCGAGGGTCTGCGCCTGCCAGGCCTCCGCGACGATGTCGAGAGCCGCACGGCTCTGTGCCAGTGCGTACCGCCCCGCCGCGATGAGTCGCTCCGCTTCCATGTACGCCGCCCCCGTTCGTACGACTTACTGCTCACTGAGTCCACTACCCAGCGTGAGGGTGGCTGAGCACAAAAGCCAGAGGAATTCGGAAATCTGTGGACAGGAAGCTCGATGGGGAAAACCGGCTCACTCCGAAGAGTGACCATCCTCCCCCGTGAAGGGTCGTGCGCCCCCTCCCGGCGGCCGTCCGGCCGGGAATCGCACCTCGTTCCGGTCGATCTTCGCGGCCAGCGCGGCCAGCACGTCGATGCCCGCGACTTCACAGAACTGCAGCAGATAGGCCAGGACGTCGGCGACCTCGTCCTCGACGCGGTGCGCCGACTCCGCGTCGTCCATCACCCGGTCCGCCTGCTCCGGGGTCAACCACTGGAAGATCTCCAGCAGTTCGGCCGCCTCGACGCTGAGCGCCGCCGCCAGGTTCTTCGGCGTGTGGTACGGCTGCCAGTTCCGCGCGGCAGCGAACTCCGCCAGCCTGCGCTGCAATCCCGCTACATCCAGTTCTGTCACGACTCCAGGTCTACCACCGCGGCTCCGGGCAGCTCCCGCGCGCCGGCCGCCGTGGCCGGCCCCACCGTCCCGACCAGCCTGAGGTGTCCCCCGGCGCAGATCTCCGCGGCCAGTCCGAGCAGTTCACGGGCCTGCCGCGGGTCCAGTCCGCGGTCGAAGCCGTCCGCGAGGACGGTCAGGCTCTGCAGCGCGTCCGGCACCTCGGCGACCTGGTCGACGGCGAGCACGCCCGGCCCCGTCAACAGGACCAACGCGAGCGCGAGGTAGCGGAGTTCCCCTTCGCCGAGCCTTTCCAGCGGGGTACCGGACCCTCCCGCGGCGGCCCCGGCCGGCTCGCCCCGCGCGAGCAGTGCCCGCACCCTGCCGTCGGCGAGCTCCTCCACGTCCAGCCCCGCGACCGGCCCGGCGCAGCCGCCGCGCGCCACGGCGGCGAGCCGGGCGTGCCGCCTGGGGCACCCGGTCCGCGTCCGGTGCAGCACCTCCGCCAGGTTGTCGCAGCCGCGCCGCAGCCGCCCCTCGCCGAGCGGCACCGGCGCGCGCATCCGGTGCGGCTGCGGGTCGCAGGCGAAGACCGAGCGCAGCCCGAGGACGACCTGCTCGGCGGCGGCGAGCACCTGCCGCTGCCCCTCCGTCTTGCCGGCGACGCGCAGCGGCAGCAGGGCGGTGCCGAGCAGGTCGTCCGGGAAGGGCGCGCGGGTGACGGGCACGGTGCCCGCGGTGTGCCACTCGGCCTGGACGGTGCTGCGGCCCGGGTCGCGCAGCGCGGTGGTCAGCAGCGTGCGGTCACGCAGCGTCAGACGTTCGCCGACGACGCGGAGTTCGGGTTCGGCCTGGACGGCGAGGTCGAGCCGTACGGGCCCGGCCGGCCCGTCGACGGTGCAGCCGATGCGGAAGCCCCGGCGCCCCTGTGCGTCGGGCTCCGCCCGTTCGGGGACGCAGCCGGACGGGTCGGGGAAGACGCGTCCGAGTTCGTCGCCCGCGCCGAGTCTGGCCAGGGCCTCGTACGCCTGAAGGGCACTGGACTTGCCGCTGCCGCTGGGCCCCGCGAACAGGGTCACCGGTCCGAGCGGGTAGGCCGCCGCGCGGTGCGACTTGAAGGCGGAGAGCCGCACTTCGGTGACGGTGGGGCGGGTGGGGCGGGGGGTGTCCATGGACACGGACGGTAGGCGGGTCGGCGGAGGGCGGCGGAGGGCGAACCGTTCCACCGCGGGGACCTTCCACCGTACGAGGGACCCGAGCCGTGTCCCGCGGCGCGCAGCACGTGCCCCCGGCACCCGGCAGCACGCGCACCCGGCACCCGAGGCCCGGCACCCGAGGCCCGAGGCCCGGCGCCCGGCGCCCGAGGCCCGCGCCCCTCACGCCGGCCCCTACGCCTCCGACGCCTCCGCCGCGCCCTCCACCTCGGTGCCCACCGGGGCGAGGAGGAAGACGTTCCGGTCCACCCGGTGCATCCCGCTGCCCAGGCCGAAGACCACGCCGCTGCTGAAGTCCAGGATGCGCTTGGCCACATCGGTGTCCGCGCCGGTCAGGTCGAGCAGCACCGGGATCTGCGCGATGAGGTACTCCGCGACCTCGCGGGCGTCGGCGAAGACCTGGACCCGCAGGACGACCATGCGGCGCTGCTCGGCGGCCTCGTCGTACCGGTCGGGGAACGTGCGGTGGTCGACCCTGGACGGCCATTCGTCACGCCCGCGCAGCGGCAGGACCTGGGCGAGGCCCTCCCACTGTTCGTCGGTGACGTCGTACCTCTCGTACCTACTCATGCACCCATCCTCGCGTTCCTCACCCGTTCGGCCCAACACCGACACGACTCGGCCGCCGACCAGGACAAGATCATCACCACCGGGTGCACGCCCTACGGGCCCCTCCCGGTGAACTAGATTGGGCTCGAGCGGGACACAGAGGGAGGCACCCCGTGCCATCAGATCAGCAGGCGCGCGCCCAGGCCGCCGCGATCACGCCCGGCAGACACGCGCCGGAGACGGGGTCGGAGGCGACCCCCACGGACCGCGTGCGGGCCCTGTTCGGCGGCCACCGGCTGTCGCCGGGCCAGCGGCGCATCGCGCAGTACATGACGGACCACCTGACCGAGGCGGCGTTCCTGTCGATCACGGATCTCGCGGACCGGGTGGGGGTGAGCCAGCCGTCGGTGACGCGGTTCGCGACCTCCCTCGGGTTCAGCGGGTTCCCTGCGCTGCGCGAGGCGCTCCAGCCGATCGCGCTGAGCGCGGTGGCCGGCGCGCCCGACGCCGCCGACATCCGGGAGGATCGCGGCAACGAGCTGCAGGCCGCCGTGGACGCCGAGATCGACAACCTGGAGTCGCTGCGCCGGGTCCTCGCCGACACCGGCCAGGTCCTCGATGTCGGCCGGGAGCTGGCCCGTTCGGTGCCGCTGACCGTCCTGGGGCTGCGCATCTCGGTGTCGCTCGCCGAGTACTTCGCGTACGCGGCCCGGCGGATCCACCCCGACGTGCGGGTGGTGACGCGCGGCGGCAGCGTCTCGTTCGACGCGCTGTTGCAGTCGCGGGAGGCGGGCGGGACGTGGGTGCTGGCGTTCGCGATGCCGCGGCACGCGCACGAGACGCTGGCGGCGATGCGGGCGGCGCGGCGCATCGGTCTGAAGATCGCGCTGATCACCGACCAGACGCTCGATCCGCTGGTGGAGGAGGCCGACGTGGTCTTCAAGGCCGGTACGGGCTCGCGGCTGGTGTTCGACTCGTACGCGGCGCCGCAGTTGGTGGCGGCCTCGCTGCTGCAGGCGATGGCGGACGCGGATCCGGAACGGACCCAGCGGCGCCTGGAGGGGTACGAGCAGGCCGCGGAGCAGCACACCTTCTTCCTCGACGACTGAGGGCCGGAACCACGGCGGGTTCACGGCCCATTTTCAGACCTTCGAACGGAATGAAATTTTTCATACCCTTGCTTACTCGACAGTATATATATTTACTGACGTGGACGCCGGGCCCCTGCCGACCCCCCTCCTCTTTGTCGGACCCCTGGTGTCCCCCTCGCGGCGGTCCTGGCCGACCCCTGGGCCGGGACCGCCGCCCCCTTCCCGTACCCCGTTGGAAGCGACAACGATGTCCCCGACCTCATCCCCCGTCGGCGCCGACTGGCCCTGTCAGGTCATGACTCCCGTGCACCGCGACTGGGAACGCACGGCGACGCGCTGGCTGCGCGACCTTCTGCCGGCCCGCTACGCCGGCTACACCCCGCTCACCCGGCACCCCGTCCTGCTCGCGCGGCACGCGCAGCTCCAGCTCCAGCAGGAGCTCCGGACGGTACGGGTGGCACTGCAGACCTCGCGGGCGGAACTGCCCTCGCTCGGGGTGCCCGATCCCGTCATAGAGACGGCGATCCAGATGTACGCCGTCGAGCTCGAACAGCTCGGACGGCTGGCGCGCGGCGTCCGCCTCGTCACCGAAGCGCTGCTCGCGGCCGGAGCGGCCCGGGACGGCGGGCCGACACGCGTCGCGGTCAGGCCGCGAGCGACAGTCCCTGACGCAGCACGATCGCGTTGAGCCGGATCGAGAACGGCACCACGTCCATGATCTCCAGGGCCCCGGCCCTGGCCCGGTCCACGCCCAGCGTCACGTCGATGCAGAACGCGATGGCGTACAGGTGCTCGCCGGTGTCGGCGTCCTGCAGCGCGAAGAACAGGTCCCGGTAGTAACTCGTGCGGTCCGCGCCCTCGTCGTAGTACGAGAGACCCGGCGCGCCCTCCTGCGCGGCGAGCCCGGTGAAGGCGCGGACGAGCTCCTGCTCGACCGTGTCCCAGAAGCCCGCCTCGGCGAACTCCGCGGGCAGCGCCTGCCGTACGGCCTCCTTCAGGGACAGCACCATGACCATGACGGGGGCGTTCTCCTGGAGCCCCCAGCCGCGGACCATCTTCACGATCTCGCTGCCGGGCACGGCGGCGGCCGCCTCCCGGATGTGCTCGAAGTCGAAGTTGACGGTCGCCGGAGCGATCGCCTCCTGGAACAACCGGTCGACGGCCCGGGCCTGTTCGAGGTGGTCAGGGCCCACCTCGATGACGGTCCTGAAACTCGCGGCCATGCTTCCTCCTGCGGGTACGACTGCGATGCAGCGGTGATCAAGAGCGGCCAGTATGCCGATCACCCCCGCCGCACAACACCACCGTCCCGCGCTGCGGACGCCGACCACCGGCGAGCCGCCGAAGCGCGTCCTCCGACGCCGAGCCGGGCTCGGCGGCGTACAGGTCGAGGCCGTAGCAGGCGGGACGGTCGGGCAGAGTGACGCGCTCGCCGTGCAGGGTCATCGGGCCGACGACAGGGTGGTGCAACGCGTACGGGCGACTGGGCGCCCGCGCCACCGTCTGCTCGGCCCACAGGCGGTCGAAGTCGGCGTCGAGCCCCCGCATGCGGTCGATGTGCGCGGTGAGTTCGGCATCGCCGCGGTACCGGCCGAGCAGCACACGCAGGGACGCGACGTGTTCGCGGGCCGTGCGCTCCCAGCCGGCGGCGTGCAGGGCGCGTCCGTACGGTTCGGCGAACAGCAGGTGCGAGAGCGTGCGCCGGTCCGGCGGCAGGGCGGGGAAGTCGCCGAAGACCGCGACGGCAAGGGCGTTCCAGCCGACGATCTGGGTGTGCCGGCCGACCACCAGCGCCGGGGTCGTGGTGGTCGACTCCAGCAGGTGGCGCAGTGCCGCCGGCACCTCCGGCGGGGCGGGCGGACAGGGTGCGGGACGGCGCGCGACGGCGTGCAGGTACGCGCGTTCGTCCTCGTCCATGCGGAGCGCCGCGGCGACGGCGTCCAGGATCTCGCCGGAGACACCGTCCCCGTTGCCCTGCTCCAGCCGCGTGTAGTGGGCGAGGCTCACACCCGCGAGGCGGGCCAACTCCTCGCGCCGCAGGCCCTCGACCCGGCGCACCCGGCCGTAGTCGGGGAGCCCGACGTCCTCCGGGCGCAGGCGCGCACGGCGCGACCTGAGGAACGTGGTCAGCTCGGTCCGGTCGTCCACGCGGCCAGCCTACGCCGGGGCGCGCGGAGGGTGATCGGCGCGTGAGTACGCAGCGCTCGGGCCTGGGTCCCCGCCCCCGCCACTTCCAGACTGTGGGCGAACCACCCGACCACGACCCCGGGCTGTCATCGGCACAGCCCTCGACGAACGGAGAGCGGAAAATGCCCCGAACGCTCGGACTCATCGGCAGCGGAATGATCGGCTCGGCCGTCGCCCGGCTCGCCGTCGCGGCGGGACTCGACGTCGTACTCAGCAACGCGCGCGGCCCCGAGACGCTGGCCGGACTGATCGCCGACCTGGGCGGGCGGGCTCGTGCGGGCACCCCGGAAGAGGCCGCCCGCGCCGCGGACCTGGTGGTGGCCGCCGTCCCGCTGCGGGCGTACGACCGGCTGCCGGCCGAGGCCCTGGCGGGCAGGACGGTGCTGGACACGGCGAACTACTACCCCGAGCGGGACGGGCGCCTGGCCGCCCTGGACACCGGGGCGCTGACCTCCAGCGCCCTGCTGCAGCGCAGCCTCGCCGGGTCTCGCGTGGTCAAGGCCCTCAACACCGTCACCCCGCACCAGCTGCTCACGCTGGCCCGCCCCGCGGGCGCGCCGGACCGCAGCGCGCTGCCCGTCGCCGGCGACGACGCCGAGGCCGTGGCGCAGGCCACGGAGCTGCTCGACGTGCTCGGCTGGGACGCGGTGGACATCGGCCCGCTCTCGGGCAGTTGGCGGAGCGAGCCGGACACACCGGTGTACATCCGGCCGTACCTCGGCGAGGTGCCTGCCATGAACGTCGAGGACTTCCTGCGCTGGACGCTCCGCACCCCCGGCGTCCCCGTCCCGCGGGAGCGGGTCGCCGAGTTGGTGGCTGCCGCGGAGCACCGCCCGGCGGGCGAGGCGAGACTCCCGAGCGACGCCTGAGGACGACCGCATGACGCGACATCACATCGGCGCGTGCAGCGTCGCCTCTCCGGTGACGCGGATGCCGACGCGGTCGCCGTTCCGGGCCGGGACCGGGGCCGGGGTGCGGACGGTGAGCGGCGTGTCGAGGCCCTCGACGGTGACGGCGAGCAGGGCGTCGTGGCCGAGGAAGCGCACGTCCGTCACCGTGCCCTCGGCGGCGGCCTTGTCCGGGGCGGTGACCTCGAACTGCTCCGGGCGCAGCAGGACCAGGCCCGCGCCGGCGGCGGCCGGGGCGGCGAGCGGGATGCGGCCGAGAGCGGTGGTGGCGGTGCCCCGGTCGGCCTCGCCGGGGAGGAGGACGGCGTCGCCGACGAAGGAGGCCACCCACGGGTCGGCCGGCCGGCGGTACAGCTCCTCCGGCGCGGCGCACTGGGCGACCCGTCCCTCCCGGACGACGGCGACCAGGTCGGCCGTGGAGAGCGCCTCCTGCTGGTCGTGGGTGACCAGCACGGCGGTCGCGCCGGTGGCCCGCAGTACGGCCCGGACGTCGGCCCGCACCGCGTCGCGCAGTCCGGTGTCCAGGGCGCTGAACGGCTCGTCGAGCAGGACGAGATGGGGCTCGGGCGCCAGCGCGCGGGCGAGCGAGACGCGCTGCTGCTGGCCGCCGGACAGCTCGTGCGGCATGCGGTCGCCATAGCCGGCGAGCCCTACCAGGTCCAGCATCTCGGACACCCGCGCCCGCCTGGTGGCGCGGTCGGCGCCGGTGAGGCCGAAAGCGATGTTGCGGGCCACGCCGAGGTGCGGGAAGAGCGCGCCCTCCTGGGGCACTATGCCGATCCGCCGCCGCTCGGGCGGGAGATGGACACCCGGGCCGCCGAGGACCCGTCCCGCGACCTCGACCGTGCCCGCGTCCGCGCGCAGGAATCCGGCGACGACCCGCAGCAGCGTGGTCTTCCCGCAGCCGGACGGGCCGAGGACGGCGGCGAGCGCGCCGCCCGGCACGGTCAGGTCGAGGCCGTCGAGGACCGGCGTGCCGGGGCCGTACGACTTGACCACTCCGGCGACCCGGAGGTCGTTCGTGTCGTCGCTCATGTGCGGTGCCTTCCGAGGAGGTACGAGGGGACGGCGGCCAGCAGGATCAGCGCGGCGGCGTACGGGGCTGCGGCGGCGAACGATCCGCTGCCGGTCTCCGTCCACAGCCGGGTCGCCAGCGTGTCCATGCCGGTGGGGCGCAGGAGCAGCGTGGCGGGGAGTTCCTTCATGCAGACGACGAAGGTGAGGGCCGCGCCGGCCGCGACGCCGGGCGCCGCGAGCGGCACGGTGACTTCGCGCAGCACGCCGAACGGGCTGCGGCCGAGGGAGCGGGCGACGTCGTCGAGGACGGGTGGCGCCTGCAGCACGGCGGCCCGGGTCGCGGCCACCGCGACAGGCAGGAAGAGCACCGCGTACGCGCAGATCAGCAGTGGGGTCTCCTGGTAGACCGGGCGGGCGTAGCGCACCGCGAAGAAGACCAGGGCGAGCGCGACGGTGATGCCGGGCACGGCGTGGCCGGCGTACGCGGCCTGTTCAAGGAGGTGCGCGACCCGGCCGCGGTGGCGGGCGGCGATGACGCCGACCGGCAGCGCGAGCAGCGTGGTGAGGGCGGCGCCTCCGGCGGCGACGCCCAGGGTGGTGAGCGCGGTGGCGGTGAGGCCGGCGGGGTCCCAGGTGGCGGAGGAGCCGATGGCGAGCCAGTAGCCGAGCACGGCGAGCGGGAAGCCGACGGACGCGGCGACGAGGACGCCGCACCACGCGAGGGCGACCGGCCGCCATCGTCCGAGGGCGGCGGGCACGGCCCGCCGGGCGGTGCCGGTGCCGGTGCGCGCGTAGTCGGCGCGGCCCCGGGTGCGGGTCTCGGCGGCGACGAGCGCGACGGTCATGAGGACGAGCACGGCGCTGAGCGCGGCGGCCGGGGTGCGGTCGAAGCTGGCCCGGTAGGAGGTGTAGATGCCGCGGGTGAAAGTGTCGTACCGCATGAGCGAGACGGCGCCGAAGTCGGAAAGCACGTACAGCGCGACGAGCAGTCCGCCGCCCGCGGCGGCGGGCCGCAGTTGGGGCAGGGTGACGCGCAGGAAGGTGCGCAGCGGCCCGTGTCCGAGGGAGCGGGCGACCTCCTCGTGCCCGGGGTCGGTGCCGCGCAGGGCGGCGGCGACCGGCAGGTACACGTACGGGAAGCTCGCCAGGGTGAGCGCGAGGGCAGAGCCGGTGAAGCCGGCCAGGGTGGGCGCGGCGGACAGCCAGGCGAAGGCGGTGACGTAACTGGGCACCGCCAGCGGCAGGGTGACGAGCACGGACCAGGCGCGGGCGCCGGGCAGGGCGGTGCGGACGGTGAGCCAGGCGAGCGAGACGCCGAGCACCAGGCAGGCGGCGACGACGGCCGCGGTCAGGCCGAGGCTGCGCAGCAGCAGTTCGCCGGTGCGGGCGTCGGCGACGACGTCCCAGGCGTAGGCCGGGCCGTGTTCGAGGGCGCGGACGGCGAGGTAGCCGAGCGGCAGGACGGCGAGCAGGGCGGCGGCCGTGGCGGGCACGACGAGGATCCACGCGGGCCGTGCCGCGGCACGCCGCCGCCCGGCGGGTGCGGGGGCACTCGCCGGGCGGGGGGCGTGACGGTCCGGGGCGGGGCGCTCCGGTGAGGTCACGTCAGACAAGTCCGACATCCTGGATCATGGCCAGGGTCTGCTTGAGGGAGTCGAGCCTGCCGAGGTCGATCTTCGGCGGCTGGAGGGTCTCCAGCGGCGGAACGCCCTTCGCCTGCTTCACGCCGGCGGCCAGCGGGTACTCCTTGGTCTCCTCGGCGAAGTAGCTCTGGGACTCGGCGGACAGCAGATAGTCGACGGCCTTCTGCGCGTACCCGGCCTGCTTCTTGTCGGCACCCTTGAGGATGCCGACGCCGGCGACGTTGACCAGGCCGCCCGGGTCACCCTTGGGCAGGTAGTGGATCCTGGCCTTGAGCTTGTCCTCGCCCTTCTCGGCCGCCTGCTCGAACCAGTAGTAGTGGTTGATCAGACCGACGGAGACCTCGCCCTTGTCGACTGCCTCCAGCACCTTGAGGTTGTTGTCGTACGCCTTGGGCTTGTTGGCCTTCAGGCCCTCGAGCCAGGTACGGGCGGCGTCGTCGCCCTCCAGGATGCGCATGCCGGTGACGAACGCCTGGAACGAGGCGTTGGTCGGGTTGAAGCCGATCTTGCCCTTCCACTCGGGCTTCACCAGCTCGTGGACGCTGTCCGGCGGGGTGGGGACCTTGTCCGGGTGGTACGCGATGACGCGGGCACGGCCGCTGACCCCGGTCCAGTCGCCGGCCGAACCGCGGTACTCCGGGGCGACCTTGTCGAGGGTTGCCTTGGGGAGCGGGGCGAGGCGGTGTTCCTTGGAGAGCGCGCCGAGCGCGCCGGCGTCCTGGGACAGGAACAGACCCGCCTCGGTCTTGTCGCCCTCTTCCATGAGCTGGGCGGAGAGTTCCGCGCTGTCGCCGTAGCGGACCTCGACGTTGGCGCCGAGGTGCTTCTCCAGCTTCTCGATCAGCGGCTTCACGAGGTTCTCGTTGCGGCCGGAGTAGATGACGAGGTCGGCCGGTTCGTCGCTGCCGCAGGCGGCGAGCATCGGACCGAGCAGGGCGGCCGCGGCGAGCGCGGTGAGCGTGCGGGCCAGGGGGCGGCGCATGGGGACGGGGGTGCCTTCCTGCCGTGCCGGCCTCCCGGCACCGCGCGGACGGCGGGCGGGTGACGAGCGGCGGATTGTGCCTGAGAAGCCTGTGAACACGGTATTTGTAAGGTAAAGCTAACCTAAGGGTCAACCCAAACCCTGATAACGAACCGGTCGCGAAGCGGTATCCGGAACACACTCCCCCTCTTTTCGATTAGGAAAGCCTTACCTACTATGCGCCCGTGACGCTCCTCCCTTCGCCGCCCGCTCGCGGCAGTGTTCTCCCCCTCGCCCGCACGCTGGCGCTGCACGGCGACCGCACCGCCCTGGTGACCGCCGACGGCGAGATCTCGTACCGTGACCTGGCCGAGCGGGTCGACCGCACGGCCCTGCGGCTGGGCACCGGGCGCCGGCTCGTACTGCTGCCGGGCGCCAACGACGTGGAGGCGCTCGTCGTCCACCTGGCCGCCCTCTCCGCGGGGCATCCCGTGCTCCTCGTCCCCGGCGACCACCCCGAGGCCGCGGCGGCGCTCACCGCCGCCTACGACCCGGACGTCGTGGTCCACCCCGGGCCCGGCCAATGGCGGATCGAGGAGCGCCGGGCCGGCTCCGCCCACACCCTCCACCCCGATCTGGCCCTGCTGCTCAGCACCTCCGGATCCACCGGCTCCCCCAAGCTGGTCCGGCTCTCCTACGAGAACCTCCAGGCGAACGCCGAGTCGATCGCCGAGTACCTCGGCATCCGCGCGTCCGACCGCGCCGCGACGACCCTGCCGATGCACTACTGCTACGGCCTGTCCGTGCTGCACAGTCACCTGCTGCGCGGCGCCGGGCTCGTGCTGGCCGGCCTTTCGGTGTCGGACGCCTGCTTCTGGGACCTGTTCCGTGCCGCCCGCGGCACCGCGCTCGCCGGCGTGCCTTACACCTTCGACCTGCTGGACCGGGTGGGCTTCGCCGACATGGACCTGCCCCATCTGCGGTACGTCACCCAGGCCGGCGGCCGGCTCGCCCCCGAACGCGTGGTGCGCTACGCCGAACTGGGGCAGCGGCAGGGCTGGGACCTTTTCGTCATGTACGGCCAGACCGAGGCGACCGCGCGGATGGCGTACCTGCCGCCGGAGCTGGCCGCGGCGCGTCCCGAGGCGATCGGAGTCCCGGTCCCCGGCGGCTCGTTCGCTCTCGAACCCGTACCGGACGAGGGGACGGCGGCCGGCGTCGGCGAGCTCGTCTACTCCGGCCCGAACGTCATGCTCGGCTACGCCCGCACCCCCGACGACCTCGCGCTCGGCCGCACCGTCGACGTCCTGCGCACCGGCGACCTGGCCCGGCGCACCGACGAGGGCCTGTACGAGATCGTGGGCCGGCGCTCACGGTTCCTGAAGATCCTCGGCCTGCGCATCGACCCGCGGCAGGTGGAGACGATGCTCGAACGGTACGGAGTGCGGGCGCTGTGCGCCGGCGACGACGACCGGATCGTCGTCGCGGCCGTCCGCCGGCCCGGCTGGGACGTACGACGGATCCGGCGCCGGGTCACGGAGGAGTGCGGGTTGCCGGTGCGGGCGGTGGACGTCCGTCTCGTCGACGAACTGCCCCGGCTGGCCAACGGGAAGCCGGACTACCCGGCGGTACGGGGTCTTGCGCGCCCGGCGGCGAAGGCCGGGGCGGGCGGCACCGATTCCGACGGTGCGGATTCCGGTGGCGCGGATTCCGGCGGCGCGGATTCCGGCGGCGCGGATTCCGGCGGCGCGTCGGCCGCGGACCTGTGCGCCCTGTACGCGCGGATCCTGGACCGCACCGACGTCACCCCGGACAACTCGTTCGTGGGCCTGGGCGGCGACTCCCTCTCGTACGTGGAGATGTCGCTCCAGCTCGAGGAACGCCTCGGCCACCTGCCGCCGAACTGGCACCTCACCCCGATACGCGAGCTGAAGCGGCGCCGCGGACCCGGGCGGGCGATGGAGACGAGCGTCGCGCTGCGCGCGGTGGCGATCGTGTGCGTCGTGGGCACCCACATCCGGCTCTTCGAGATCAGGGGCGGCGCCCATCTGCTGCTCGCCGTCGCGGGCTTCAACTTCGCCCGCTTCCTCCTGACGTCGGCCGAGCGGCGCGAGCGCCTCCGCCGCACCGGCCGGGGCATCGCGCGGATCGCGCTGCCCTGCATGGCCTGGACCGGGTTCGCGCTGCTGGTCGACGACGACTACGACCTGACGAACCTGCTGCTCGTGCACAACCTGATCAACCCTCAGGACATGGGTCCGGGCATCCATCTGTGGTTCGTCGAGGCGCTCGTCTACATCCTGCTGACGATGCTGCTCCTGCTGGCCGTGCCCGCCGTCGACCGGGCCGAGCGCCGCTTCCCGTTCGCGCTGCCGGTCGCCCTCGTCGCCCTCGGCCTGCTGACCCGCTACGAGCTGGTGGGGCTGCCCGACCGCAGCCAGATCACCGACGCGGTCACCGTCTTCTGGCTGTTCGCCCTCGGCTGGGCCGCCGCCAGGACGCGCACCGTCCCGCAGCGCCTCCTGGTGACGCTCGCCGCCCTCGCGACGATCCCCGGCTTCTTCCCCGGCGAACTCCGCCGCGAACTCTTCGTCATGGCGGGCTTCGCCCTCCTGACCTGGCTGCCCACACTGCCGAGCACCCGCCGCGCCAACCAGCTGGCCGGCCTCCTGGCAGGCAGCTCGCTCGCCATCTACCTGACCCACTGGCAGATCTACCCGATCTTCGACGACGTCTCGGAGCCTCTCGCGCTCGTCGCGTCGCTGGTCTTCGGCGTCGTGTACGCGAGCGGGGTGACGCGCCTGACGCGGGCGGTCAGGCGCGTCACACGGGCCGAGCCCGTCCCCGCAACCGCCTCCAGGACGTAGTCCACGTGGGGAAAACCCCACCTCCAGGTCTCGACCTGGGTGCGATGTACGCCGCCCTGTTCACGGCTGCAATGAAGGGGTGTCAACTCATCGCAAGGACAAGGCGGCGGACAGCCCGGTGGTGCGGCTCGCGCGCGGGTGGAGCCGGAGAAGGACGTGGGTCGCCGGGTGGCTTCTCGCCGCGCTGTGGGCCGGGTTCTTCCCCCTCTGCTCCGACCATCGAGCGCATCGGATCTGGGGGCTCTTCGCCGCGGTCGGGTACGTCCTGGCGGCTGCCGCGGCCTGCCGGCTCCCGCGGCCGCGCGCGAGGCCGGCGGCCCTCGGGTTCGCCCTCGCCGGGGCCGTCGTACTGCCGATCCTCCATCTGGCGCTGACGGGCCAGGCGCAGAGCGAGGTCCGGGTGATCGAGCGGGCGGGGGCCCTCCTGCTCGAACAGGGCACTCCGTACCTGCCGCACCCGCGCGACTCTCTCGACTACACGCCCTACCTGCCGGGGATGGCCCTCTTCGGCATGCCCCGGGTGCTGCTCGGCGACGGCCCCGGGGCTCTGCGGCTGCTGGGCGACGCCCGGCTGTGGTGCGCGGCGGCCTTCTTCATCTGCCTGTGCGTGGGCCGTACCGTCCTGGCGCGCGCCGCCGGCGGCGACGAGGAGGAGGCGCGCGGCACGGCTCGTACCTACGCCACGTCCCTGTCCGTGCTCGTCGCCTCGCCGCTGATCGCGATGCCGATCTGCGTCAGCGGGGTCGACCTCCCGCTGACCGGTCTGTGCTGTCTGGCCATCGCCCTGACCGGGGTGCGCCGTCCGGTCGCGGCCGGACTCGTGCTCGCCGCGGCGTGCTCGCTCAAGTGGACCGCGCTGCCCGCGATCGTCGTCGCGGTGGTGCTGCTCGCCCGGCTCGGCGGCTCGCGTCCGGCCGTGCGCTGCGCGCTCGCGGCGGTCGGCGGCACCGTCGTCCTGGTCCTGCCCAGCGCCCTCGTCTCGCCCGGGCCGATGGTCCAGCAGGTGCTGGCCTTCCCGACCGGGCGGGGCGACGTCGCGACACCGGCCGTCGGCCCCATGCCGGGCCAACTGCTGGCAAGTTCGGGATCCCTGGGCTGGTACGCGGCCGTCCTCCTGCTGGCGCTCGGGGGCACGGCCATGGCGGTGTGGCTCGTCGTACGGCCCCCGGCGACCGCGGTGGCCGCCGCGGACCGGCTCGGGGCCGGACTGTGCCTGGCCTTCCTGCTGGCGCCCGCCGGCCGGTTCGGCTACTTCGCCCTGCCCCTGTTCCTGATGCTGTGGATCCGTCAGGCCGACCCCGTGCACCGGAGGAAGGCCCGCCGGCCGGCGTCCCTGACGCTCTCGCCGCGCTCCGCGCGCGTGCCCACCGCATCCCTCCTCCGCGACTGAAGGCGGCGACGTCATGAGTACCACCCTCGTCATCACCAACGACTTCCCGCCCCGGCAGGGCGGCATCGAGACCTTCGTGTACCAGGTCACCGCCCGGATGCCGGGAGACGTGGTCGTCTACACCTCCGGCGAAGCCGGCTCCGGGGCGTTCGACGCCGGGCTGCCGTTCCCGGTGGTCCGCGATCCCTCCCGCACTCTGCTGCCGACCCGTCGGGTCACCCGGCGCGCGATCGAGCTGGCCCGCGAGCACGGCTGCGACCGGGTCTGGTTCGGCGCCGCCGCGCCCCTCGCGGCCATGGCGCCGGAGCTGCGGCGCGCCGGCATCCGGCGGATGGTGGCCACCACGCACGGACACGAGATCTGGTGGGCCCGGACGCCCGGCGCCCGTCGGCTGCTGCGTCGCATCGGCGACCACGTGGACGTCGTCACGTACCTCGGCGAGTACACCCGCTCCCGGATCGCCCCCGCGCTGGGCCCCCGGGCCCGCCTGAGCCGGCTCACGCCGGGGGTGGACGCCGCCGAGTTCCGGCCGGACCCCGCCTCGGGGGCCCGTCGGGCCGTGCGCGAGCGGCACGGCATCGCGGACGACCGGAGGGTGATCCTCTGCGCCTCCCGGCTCGTCGCCCGCAAGGGACAGGACACCCTCATACGCGCCCTGCCCCTGGTCCGGCGCGCGGTGCCGGAAGCGGTCCTGCTGGTGGTGGGCCAGGGTCCGGCCGAACGGCGGCTGCGCCGGCTCGCGGTGAGCTGCCCGGCGGACTCGGTCGTCTTCGCGGGCGGCCGGAGCCACGCCGAGATCGCCGAGTACTACGCGGCCTCCGACGTCTTCGCCATGCCGTGCCGCACGCGCAGGGCGGGTCTGGAGGCGGAGGGCCTGGGCATCGTGTTCCTGGAGGCGGCGGCGAGCGGACTGCCCGTGGTCGCCGGCGACTCCGGCGGCGCTCCCGACGCCGTCCTCGACGGCCAGACCGGCCACGTCGTACCGGGCCGTGACGTGGACGCGGTGGCGCGGGCGGTCACGTCGCTGCTGGTGTCCCCGGACAGCGCGGCCATGGGCGAGGCGGGCCGCCGCTGGGTCGAGCGGGAGTGGTCGTGGGAAGCGGCGGTCGGTCAGCTGGCCCGGCTCCTCGCCCCGGCGGAGGAACGCTGCTCGGAGCCGGACGCGCGGCCGTGACCCGCGGGTGGCCCTCACCGTCGGCCCTGAGGCGCCGTCAGGCCCTCAGGCGAGGCCGTCCCGCAGGTGGGCGAGGACGGCGAGGACCCGCCGGTTGCCCTCGGCCGGGTCGAGGTCCAGCTTCATGAAGATGTTGCCGGCGTGCTTGACCACGGACGACTCGGTGACGCAGAGCCGCCGCGCGATGGTCTGGTTGTTCAGCCCCTCGGCCATCAGACCCAGCACCTCCCGCTCCCGCGCGGTGAGTCGGCGCAGCGTCTGCGCCTCGGCCTGCTGGACGAGGAGCATCCGCACCACCTCCGGGTCGATGACGGTCTCCCCCGCCGCGACCCTGGACAGCGCGTCGAGGAACTCCGAGACCTCCCCGACCCGGTCCTTCAGCAGATAGCCGAGCCCGCCGCTGTCCTCCCGGCTGCCGCTGAGGAGCTGGGTGGCGTACACGGTGGCCACGTACTGGGACAGCACGACGACGGGCAGCCCCGGCTGCCGCTCGCGCAGCGCCAGGACGGCCCTGAGGCCCTCGTCCTTGAAGTCCGGCGGCATCCGGACGTCGGTGACGACGACGTCGGGGCCGCCCTCGTCGACGGCGCGGACCAGCGCGTCGGCGTCGCCGACGGCGGCGATCACCTCGTGTCCGCCGCTGGTGAGCAGTTCCGCCAACCCGGCACGGAGCAGGACGGCGTCCTCGGCCAGGACTACCCGGAGCACGGCACCTCCACACGGAGTTCGGTCGGTCCCCCGGGGGGACTGGAGACGGTGAGCCGACCACGCAGGATCGCCATCCGGTCGGCGAGCCCCTGGAGCCCGCCGCCGGCGGCCGGGGCGGCCCCGCCGCGCCCGTCGTCGGTGATCGTCAGGTCGAGGCGCTCGCCGGCGAACCTGCCGACGACGGCGATGCGGGACGCGCCGCTGTGCTTGGAGGCGTTGGTCAGGGCCTCGGTGACGGTGAAGTACGCCATCGACTCGACCGGTCCGGGCAGCCGGCGCGGCAGATCGATGTCCACGGTGACGGGGATGGGGTTGCGCAGCGCGACCTCCGCGACGGCCGCCGCAAGGCCGTGGTCGGTCAGCACCTGCGGGTGGATGTCCCGGACCAGGCGGCGGAGTTGCTCCAGCGCGAGTCGGGCCTCGCCGCGGGCCCGGACGATCAGCTCCTTGGCGCGCGAGTCGTCGTCCTCGAGCCGCATCTCGGCGAGACCCAGCGTCATGGAGAGTGCGACCAGCTGCTGTTGGGCCCCGTCGTGCAGGTCGCGCTCGATGCGTCGCCGCTCGGCCTCGAACGCGTCGATCAGCCGGGCCCGGGAACGGGTGAGTTCGATGACGCGGTTGCTGAGGTCCTCGTCGCGCGGCGACAGCAGGGACCGGGCGATCCTGGTCTGTATCCCGGCCAGCCGGCCGCCCGCGAGCGCGCACAGCAGCACGCCGACGAGCCCGGCGGGGGTCGCCGGCAGCGCGGCGGCCGGGCTCGCCGCGGCGACTCCGGGCAGCAGCATCACCGTGTCCGGAGCGACGGCCCACACCACCAGGGGCGCGGCCGTGAATCCCAGGGAGAGGGCCAGCAGGAGGGCCAGGCCGGAGCCTGTGAGCGTGAACAGCACGCCCAGTACGGCCGTGTGGCCGAGCTCCCGCCAGGTGGCCCGCTCCTTCAACCGCGCTCGGAACCAGCCCCGGACACCGACGCCGGACAGCCGGCGGTGCGGGTCGGCGAGCGGTACGGGGTCGACGAGGCGCAGCCGGCGGCGCTCCACGGCGGCGACCGGGACGCCGAGCACCGAGGTGCCGGCCAGGACCGCGATGCCGATCCCGAAAACGGAGAGCGCCACACCGGCGAGCGTGAGTATGAAGAGCAGAACCAGGACGGCGTAGCCGAACACGGCCCCGCTGAACACGTACGCCCAGCATCTCAGCGGCCAGGCCGACAGCAGGAACTGCGCGTACGGACCCTCCAGCGCCTCCCGCACGCTCTCCGGCCCGCCGGCCCGCCCGCTCTCCGGCCCGCCGTTCCGCCCGCTCCGCCCACTCCGGCCGTTCCGGCCGTCCGGCATGTACGTCTCCCCCTCAGCTCCCCGGCGGCCGGGCTCCGTGGTCACCTGGCCCCTGCCGCCGAGTTCCAACCTATCCCGCGCGCGGCGGCCTTGATCACGACCGCACGGCACGCGGCGCGGCAACGACGGCCTCCACCCGACAGTGCATGTGACCTGCACCACACCGTGTCACGGGGAGCGGGTGGGCGGTGTCTTGAGGCCGAACCACCGAAGACGGAGGAGACCTCATGAGCGAGCACGGCGCAGATCCGGCGACGGCGGCCTTCGTGGCCCAGCGCAACCTGCTCTTCACCGTCGCGTACGAGATGCTCGGCTCGGCGGCGGACGCCGAGGACGTCCTCCAGGAGACCTGGCTGCGCTGGGTCAAGGTGGACCAGGAGCAGGTACGCGACGAACGCGCCTACCTGGTCCGGATCACCACCCGCCAGGCGCTCAACCGGCTGCGCACCATGAAGCGCCGCAAGGAGGCGTACGTCGGCCCCTGGCTGCCCGAACCCCTGCTCACCGCGCCGGACGTGGCGGACGACGTCGAACTCGCGGAGAGCATGTCGATGGCGATGATGCTCGTCCTGGAGACGTTGACGCCGACGGAACGCGCCGTCTTCGTCCTGCGCGAGGCCTTCGACATCGGTTACGACGACATCGCCGAGGCCGTCGGCAAGAGCCCCGACGCCGTCCGCCAGATCGCCCACCGCGCCCGCAAGCACGTGGACGCCCGCCGCCCCCGCAACACCGTCTCGCCCGGCACCGCCCGGACGGCCGTGGAATCGTTCCGGCGCGCGATCGAGAGCCGGGACCCGCAGGCACTCCTCGACGTGCTCGCGCCCGACGTCGTCCTGGTGAGCGACGGCGGCGGCGTGAAGCGGGCAGCGGTACGGCCGATCGTCGGCGCCGACAAGCTGGTCCGCTTCTACCTCGGCGGCGCAGCGAAGCACGGCGTCACGATCAGCTGCGACCCCACCGTGGTCAACGGCCAGCCGGCGCTCGCCCTGCGCGTGAACGGCGAGTTCGACGGCGTCATCGCGTTCCGCGTCGAGGACGCCGCCATCACCGGCCTCTACATCGTCCGCAACCCCGAGAAGCTGACCCGCGTCGGCACCGAGACCCCGCTCACCCTGCGATGACCTCGCCGGACCACAGACCGTCCCACGCCCTGCCGCACAACGGAGAAGAGGACCACATCATGGCCAGACCGACCACGGCCACGCAGCGCAGCCACACGTTCCTCAAGGTCTCGGTCGCCCTGCAGACCCTGACCCTGTTCTTCCAGGCGTCCACCGCCGGGCTGTTGCTGACCTCGTCCACCGGATACCTGATCCACGACATCGGCTCGCGCGTGATGTACGCCGCGGCAATGCTGTACCTCCTCGCCGCGATCCTCGCCTGGCGGCCGGGCGGCGGTTCGCCCCGGCCCATCCTGTACGCGACCGGGTTCCTCGTCCTCGCCACGGTGCAGGTCGTCGTGGGCATCGCGCACGTGTCGTCGGTCCATGTCCCCCTGGGTGTGCTGATGTTCGCCCTCAGCACGCTCGCCCTGGCGCGGATGCTGTCCACCCGCCCGTGGGGCCACGCCGCGGTCCGGCCCTAGCGACGCGTCGCAGCCGCCGGCCGGGCGCGTCGAGCGTGGTGCCGGACGCGCGCGGAGTCGGCGGCCGGTGGATTCCCGACCGCCGGCTCCTGTTCGTCGGGCGTAGAGCCATCAGCCCTTGGCCACCAGGTCCTTGAGCGCGATGTTGAGTACGAGGACGTTGACGCGGGGCTCGCCGATGAAGCCGAGGATCCGGTCGTCGGTGTGGTCGGCGACGAGCTTGTCGACCTGGGCCACGGTCAGGTGGTTCTTCTCGGCGACGCGGTGGACCTGGAGCTTCGCGTACTCCGGGGATATGTGCGGGTCGAGCCCGGAGCCGGAGGACGTGACGGCGTCGGCCGGGACGTCGGACGGCTTCACCTTGTGACCGGCGGTGGAGTTGTCCTTCACCACGGCCGCCTTGGCCTCGGTCACCCACTGGATCAGGTCCGCGTTGTCACCGGAACGGTTGGTCGCGCCGGAGAGGATCAGCTCGTACCGGGTGTTGACGCTGTTGCTGCCCAGGCCGTTGGACGGCCGCGGCTGGAACCACTTCAGGTCCGGGCTCGCGGTCTCCTCGCCCTCCTTCGTCGGAAGGTCGTAGGTCTGGCCGATGAGTTCGGAGCCGACGACCTTCCCGCTCGCGTCCTTGATCTCGGAGCCGTTGGCCTTGTCGTTGAACGCGATCTGGGCGATGCCGGTGACGGCCAGCGGGTAGAGGACGCCGGTGATCACGGTCAGGACGAGAAGGGCGCGGAGACCGGCCCAGAGCAGTCGCCCTGCGTTTCCTGCGGAGTTGTTCATGATCAGCCGATCCCGGGGACGAGGGAGAGAAGCATGTCGATGATCTTGATGCCGATGAACGGGGCGATCAGGCCGCCGAGTCCGTAGAGCCCGAGGTTGCGGCGGAGCATCCGGTCGGCGCTGGTCGGCCGGTACCGCACGCCCTTCAGCGCGAGCGGCACGAGCGCGATGATGATCAGCGCGTTGAAGACGACGGCGGACAGGATGGCGGACTCCGGCGAGGCCAGGCCCATGATGTTCAGCTTGTCCAGCGAGGGGTAGGCCACCGCGAACATCGCCGGGATGATGGCGAAGTACTTCGCCACATCATTGGCGATGGAGAAGGTGGTCAGCGCGCCCCGGGTGATGAGGAGCTGCTTGCCGATCTCGACGATCTCGATCAGCTTCGTCGGGTTCGAGTCGAGGTCGACCATGTTGCCGGCCTCCTTCGCGGCCGACGTGCCCGTGTTCATCGCCACGCCGACGTCCGCCTGCGCGAGCGCCGGGGCGTCGTTCGTGCCGTCGCCGGTCATCGCGACCAGCTTGCCGCCCGCCTGCTCCCGCTTGATCAGCGCCATCTTGTCCTCGGGAGTCGCCTCCGCGAGGAAGTCGTCGACGCCCGCCTCCTCGGCGATCGCCTTGGCGGTCAGCGGGTTGTCACCCGTGATCATGACGGTCCTGATGCCCATCCGCCGCAGCTCGTCGAACCGCTCCCGCATGCCGTCCTTGACGACGTCCTTCAGGTGGACGACGCCGAGGACCCGGGCACCCTCGTCGTCCTTCACGGCGACCAGGAGCGGCGTGCCGCCGGCCCCGGAGATCCGGTCGGTGAGGGCCTGGGCGTCGCCGGGGACGGCGCCGCCCTGCTCCTCGACCCAGGCCACGACCGATCCGGTGGCGCCCTTGCGGATCTGCCGACCGTCGACGTCCACACCCGACATGCGGGTCTGGGCGGTGAACTCGACCCACCTGGCGTGGGCGAGTTCGCCCTGGTGACGCTCGCGCAGCCCGTACTTCTCCTGCGCCAGGACGACGACCGAGCGGCCTTCCGGCGTCTCGTCCGCCAGGGAGGAGAGCTGGGCGGCGTCGGCGAGTTCGGCCTCGGTGGTGCCCTTGACCGGCGCGAACTCGGCGGCCTGGCGGTTGCCGAGGGTGATGGTGCCGGTCTTGTCGAGCAGCAGCGTCGACACGTCGCCGGCGGCCTCGACCGCCCGGCCGGACATGGCGAGCACGTTGCGCTGGACGAGCCGGTCCATGCCGGCGATGCCGATCGCGGAGAGCAGCGCGCCGATCGTCGTCGGGATCAGACAGACCAGCAGCGCCGTCAGGACGACGAGCGAGGTCTGGTCGTCGGCCCCGGCGTAGATCGCGAAGGGCTTCAGGGTGACGACGGCGAGCAGGAAGACGATCGTGAGGGACGCCAGCAGGATGTTGAGGGCTATCTCGTTGGGCGTCTTCTGCCGGGCGGCGCCCTCGACCAGGTTGATCATGCGGTCGATGAAGGTCTCGCCGGGCTTCGCCGTGATCTTGATGACGATCCGGTCGGACAGCACCTTCGTACCGCCGGTCACCGCGCACCGGTCGCCGCCGGACTCGCGGATGACGGGCGCCGACTCGCCGGTGATCGCCGACTCGTCGACACTCGCGACCCCCTCGACGACGTCGCCGTCGCCGGGGATGATGTCGCCGGCCTCGCAGACCACCAGGTCGCCGATCCTCAGCTCGGTGCCGGGCACCTGCTCCTCTCCGGTCTTGGTGATCCGGCGGGCGACGGTGTCGGTCTTGGCCTTGCGCAGGGTGTCGGCCTGGGCCTTGCCCCGGCCCTCGGCCACGGCCTCGGCCAGGTTGGCGAAGATCGTGGTCAGCCAGAGCCAGGCGGTGATCGCCCACCCGAACCAGTTGCCCGCGTCCTTGACCGCCAGCACGGTGGTGACCACCGAACCGACCAGCACCACGAACATGACCGGCGACTTGATCATCACGCGCGGGTCGAGCTTCCTGACCGCGTCCGGGAAGGACTTGATCAGCTGCTCCGGGTCGAACAGGCCCCCGCCGACCCGGCCGGCCGGCTCGTGCCCGGCGGACGGTCCGCCGTGCGGCGCCTTCGTCTCGGTGACGGCGGTCTCTGCGGTGGACATGGTGTCCTCTTGCTTCTTCACGTCGATGGTCATGCCGCGAGCCCTTCGGCGAGCGGGCCCAGCGCGAGGGCCGGGAAATAGGTGAGACCGGTGATGATCATGATCGTGCCGACCAGAAGACCGGTGAACAGCGGCTTCTCGGTCCGCAGCGTGCCCGCGGTCTCGGGGACGGGCTGCTGCTCGGCCAGCGAACCCGCCAGCGCCAGGACGAACACCATCGGCAGGAACCGGCCCAGCAGCATCGCGATGCCGATGGTCGAGTTGAACCACTGCGTGTCGGCGTTCAGCCCCGCGAAGGCGGAGCCGTTGTTGTTGGCGCCGGAGGTGTAGGCGTAGAGGATCTCGGAGAAGCCGTGCGCGCCGGAGTTCGTCATCGAGTTCGCCGGGGTGTCCAGCGCCATCGCGGCAGCGGTGAAGCAGAGCACCAGGGCCGGGGTGACGAGGATGTAGCAGGCCGCGTACTTGATCTCGCGGGTGCCGATCTTCTTGCCCAGGTACTCCGGGGTGCGGCCGACCATGAGACCGGCGATGAACACCGCGATGATCGCCATGATCAGCATGCCGTAGAGGCCGGACCCGACACCGCCGGGCGCGATCTCGCCGAGCTGCATGCCCAGCATCGTGATCCCGCCGCCGAAGCCGGTGAACGAGGAGTGGAAGGAGTTCACCGCACCGGTGGACGTGAGCGTGGTGGCCACCGCGAAGATCGACGAGCCGCCGACCCCGAACCGGGTCTCCTTGCCCTCCATCGCACCGCCCGCGAGCTCGAACGCCGGCCCGTGGTGGGCGAACTCGGTCCACATCATCAGCGCGGTGAAGCCGAGCCAGATGGTGGCCATCGTCGCCAGGATCGCGTAGCCCTGCTTCAGCGAGCCGACCATCCGGCCGAACGTCCGCGTCAGCGCGAACGGGATGACCAGGATCAGCCAGATCTCGAACAGGTTGGAGATCCCGTTGGGGTTCTCGAAGGGGTGGGCGGAGTTGGCGTTGAAGTACCCGCCGCCGTTGGTGCCCAGCTCCTTGATGACCTCCTGCGAGGCCACCGCGCCACCGTTCCACTGCTGCGTGCCGCCCGAGAACTGCCCCACCTCGTGGATCCCGGAGAAGTTCTGGATCGCGCCGCACGCGACCAGGACCAGCGCGCCCACGACGGAGATCGGGAGCAGGATGCGGACGGTGCCGCGGACCAGGTCGGCCCAGAAGTTGCCCAGCTCACCGGTACGGGACCGGGCGAAGCCCCGGACGAGGGCGACCGCCACGGCGATCCCCACCGCCGCCGAGACGAAGTTCTGCACCGCCAGGCCGCCGGTCTGCACGACGTGGCCCATGGCCTGCTCGCCGTAGTACGACTGCCAGTTCGTGTTGGCCACGAACGAGGCGGCCGTGTTGAACGCCTGGTCCGGATCGATCGACGCGAAGCCGAGCGAACCGGGCAGCGAGCCCTGCACCCGCTGGAGCAGGTAGAGGAAGAGGACGCTCACCGCGGAGAACGCGAGCACTCCGCGCAGGTACGCCGGCCAGCGCATCTCGACGTTCGGGTTCGCACCGATCGCCTTGTAGATCCACTTCTCGGGCCTGTAGTGCTTCTCCGAGGAGTAGACACGCGCCATGTAGTCGCCCAGCGGCCGGTGGGCCAGACCCAGTGCGACGAGCAGCGCCAGAAGCTGGAGGGTTCCAGCCAGAACGGGACTCATATCCGGGCTCAGAACCTCTCCGGCTTGACGAGGGCGAGGACGAGATAACCCACCAGCGCGACGGCCACGAGGAGACCGACGATGTTCTCGGCAGTCACAGCTTGGCCACCCCCTTGGCGATGAAGGCCACCAGCGCGAAGATCGCGATCGTGGTGACGACGAAGGCCACGTCGGCCATCGTGAGCTCCTGGATGTGAGTGGTTGAGATGAGCAGTCCTGCGGACCTCTACGAGGAAACCCCTGCTCAGCCACCCCGCCGCCGCCGTTGACGGCCTCTTGACGTCGACCGCGCCCGTCTTGACGCCTCTCGTACGCCGACCCCAGAAGCCGGCCTCGACGGACGGGCTCCACTCACGAGCCCCCCGGGTTCAGACCCGTTCCGGGTCCGCGGCTCGCTCCGCGAGGGCCGCCGCGGCCTGACTCGCCAGGTCCACCGCCACCAGACGGGCTTCGAGCGAGGGCAGCGGTGCGCCGGCGGCCGGGGTGAGCATGAACCGGCCCCGATACCGGCCCCGAGCCGTGGCGCGGAGTTCGGTCTCGCCCTCCGGCCAGCCCTGCCGCTCCCCGTCCCAGATCCAGCCCGGCACCTCCAGCGAGCCGTCGGATTCCAGCCTCGGCGGGCGGCCGACCAGGGTCCCGTACTCGAACCGGCAGGACCTCAGGTCCAGTACGTCGACGAGTTCGGCGCGGACCCGCGCGACCACCTCGTCGGGCGAGGCGGTGGACCGGGACAGCCGCGTGGTGCCGTGCAGCCGCTCCAGGTACGAGGCGTCCGTGACCGCCACCGTGCGCAGCGTCCGGGCCCGGGCGGCGAGCTGCGACACGATCAGGCCGACGAGCAGGAGCAGCACCGCGGTCTCGATGTCGGCGCGGTCCCGGATGTGGAAGCTCTGGTACGGCTCGGTGAGCAGGAAGTCGAACCATGCGGCGCCGGACAGGGCCGCGAGGGCCCCGGCGTACCGGTTGCCGAGCGCCGAGACGGCGACGACCACGACGACCATCAGGAGCGCCAGGTTGGTGTGGGTGACGCTCGTCCGCAGCGGTACGAGCGCGAGTGCCGTCAGGAACGGAGCGAGGAGCCCGGCCACCAGGGCGACCGTGTCCCGGAGCGATGTCCGCATCGTCCGCCTCCTTGTGTCGTACGCCTCAAGGCTGCGCCGGGTGTGACGCAGCCGACGCCCGGAGGACGGATCTTGACGCTTCCCTGACGCGAGCGGCGGGGCTCGCGCGATGCGTGCTGCTTACGCTGGCTCGGCCGTACGGGCGACGGCCGAAAACCTCCCCTCGACAGCCCGCAGGAGCATTCCCATGTCCACCACGACCCCGACGCGTGCGAACCGATTGCGCGCGTGGATGCTGGAGGGCCTGTCCGACATGGGCAAGGGTCGGCCGTCGGTTCCGAAGGCCGAACCGGCGACCGGGCACCAGGGGCAGCCCTGGTGGCGGGTGATGTGCCTGACGGGTGTCGACTACTTCTCCACCCTCGGCTACCAGCCGGGTATCGCCGCCCTCGCGGCCGGGCTGCTCTCCCCCGTCGCGACCGTCGTGCTGGTCATCGTCACCCTCGCGGGCGCACTGCCCGTGTACCGGCGGGTGGCCGAGGAGAGCCCGCACGGCGAGGGCTCGATCGCGATGCTGTCGCGGCTGCTCTCCAAGTGGAAGGGCAAGCTGTTCGTCCTGACGCTGCTCGGCTTCGCCGCGACCGACTTCCTGATCACGATCACCCTCTCGGCGGCGGACGCCTCCACCCACCTGGTGGAGAACCCGCATCTCGAAGAGGCGCTGCACGACAAGCAGATCCTGATCACGATGGTGCTGATCGCGCTGCTCGGCGCGGTGTTCCTCAAGGGCTTCCTGGAGGCCATCGGTGTCGCCGTCGCGCTGGTCGGGGTCTACCTCGTGCTCAACGTGGTCGTCGTGGTCAGCGGTCTCTGGCACGTCGTGACCGAGGGCCATGTGGTCACCGACTGGTCCGCGGCCCTGACGGCCGAGCACGGCAACGCCTTCGCCATGATCGGCGTCGCCCTGCTCGTCTTCCCCAAGCTCGCGCTCGGCCTGTCCGGCTTCGAGACCGGTGTGGCCGTCATGCCGCACGTGAAGGGTGACGCCGCCGACACCGAGGCCGCCCCCGCCGGTCGGATCCGCGGTACGAAGAAGCTGCTCACCACCGCCGCGCTGATCATGAGCGTCTTCCTGATCACCACCAGCTTCATCACCACCGTGCTGATCCCGCAGGAGGAGTTCGAGTCCGGTGGCAAGGCCAACGGCCGGGCTCTGGCCTATCTGGCGCACGAGTACCTGGGCAACACCTTCGGCACGATCTACGACGTCTCGACGATCGCGATCCTGTGGTTCGCCGGCGCCTCCGCCATGGCCGGGCTGCTGAATCTGATGCCGCGTTACCTGCCCAAGTACGGCATGGCGCCGCACTGGGCCCGCGCCGTCCGCCCGATGGTCATCGTCTTCACCCTGGTCGCCTTCCTGGTGACCTGGATCTTCCAGGCCGACGTCGACGCCCAGGGCGGCGCGTACGCCACCGGCGTCCTGGTGCTGATCTGCTCGGCCGCCATCGCAGTGACCATCGCGGCCCGCAAGGCCGGTCAGCGCGGCTGGACCATCGGCTTCGGCATCATCTCCGCGGTGTTCCTCTACACGACGGTCGTGAACGTCATCGAGCGGCCGGACGGCGTGAAGATCGGCGCCTGCTTCATCGCCGGCATCATCCTGATCTCCCTGCTCTCGCGGCTCGGCCGCGCCTTCGAGCTGCGCGTCACGCACGTCGAACTCGACGACATGGCGGAACGATTCATTCGCGACGTCGCGAACCGCACGCCGCGCTTCATCGCCAACGAGCCGGACAGCCGCGACATCGCCGAGTACCGCGACAAGATCGAGCAGATCCGCCACGACAACGACATCCCCACGCAGGAGGACTTCGTCTTCATCGAGGTCACGGTCACCGACCCGTCCGAGTTCGAGGCCGGCCTGACCGTCCGCGGCGAGATCATGCACGACCGCTACCGCGTCCTCACGGTGGAGAGCTCGTCCGTGCCCAACGCGCTCGCCGCGCTGCTCCTGCACGCCCGCGACAGCACGGGCACCCGTCCGCACGTCTACTTCGAGTGGACCGAGGGCAATCCGTTCGCCAACTTCGTGCGCTTCTTCCTCTTCGGCCAGGGCGAGGTCGCCCCGGTCACCCGCGAGATCCTGCGCGAGGCCGAGCCCGACCGGGACCGCCGCCCGCGCGTCCACGTGGGCTGACGGTCGGGCTCACGGTCGACTGACGGTCGTCCCGCTAGGGCCGTCGGCCTCTCCGCTACGGAGTCTCCTCTCCGTCGTCGCAGAGGAAGAGGGTGCCGAGGCGTCCTCCCCGGCCTGAGCTGATGACTCCGCTGTCGAGGTCGGTCGTGCCGCGGAGGTACGCCCCGCCGTAGCCCCGGCCGGCCAGGAACACGCCCCAGGTGAGGACGGCGGGTTCGACGGGGCCGCCGCCCGGGGCGGGGAAGTCCTCCGCCACGGGGCGGACCCGCCGCTGGAGGATGTACGGGCCGTCCACCGCGGCGCTGATGCGGCCGGCCCATTCGTCCGCGGACGTCTCCCAGCCCGCCAGCACGTCCAGGCCGCTGTGCGAGCTGCTCGCCTTGAGCACCAGGTCCTCCCGGTGGGCCAGCGCGTGGCGGAGCAGGTCCACGCGTTCCCCGGCGACCTCGACCTTCTCGTCCCGGACCAGCCGGGTCCACGGCAGCAGCACGTCGATCACCTCCAGCTCGGCCCGGTCGAACAGGGACCGGTTGCGCTGGTCGCTGAGCAGGGCCAGGGCGGCCTTGGTGCCGTACACCTCGTTCTCCAGCGGGGTGAACAGGTGGACCAGCCCTCGGTCGGCGGCCTCGGAGAGCGGCGCGAGCAGGGCCGCGTCCCCGGCGGTGACGACGTCGTTGATGACGAACCAGCGGTGCACCACGTCGATCCGGCGCCCGGCGACGTGGATCCCGTCCGCGCGGTACTCCACCTGACCGAGGTGGCAGGGCACGGCCTCGACGCCGTGCGCGGCGAGCAGGCCGGCCATCCGGCGCAGATGCCGCTCCATCACCGGGTAGCTTTCGGGCCATTCGAGCAGAGCGACGACCGGGTTCGTTGACGGGTCCGGACCGGGAAAGGACTCGTGCCAGAGGTTCCGCAGCACGTCGATGCCGTCGGTGAAGTCGAGCCGGTGCTCCTGCGCGAAGGAGGCCGTGTACGGCTCGCGGAGCAAAGCCTCGTTGAGCAGGGCGATGTCCCAACCACCCAGTGGGCTCCCGCCGTTCAGTTCGAGCAGCCGGAAACCGTCCTCCTCCCGGTACAGGTCGGCGCGGGCGGACCGGGGCAGCTCACGGGGCCTGCCGTCGGGCCGCAGCGTCGCGGCGATCTGCTCCGGCGACCAGCCGAGGGCGGCGGTGAAGGCACGCAGATCACCGTCGTGGAGGCGCTGGGGCAGGGTGAGCAGCAGGTCGTACAGCCCGCTGAGCCGGGCGCCCAGCTCGCGGCTCTCGCCGCGGCCGAAGAAGACGGGCCGGGTCAGGAAGGCGCTGCCGTAGATGTCGCCGGCCAGGGCCGACGTCTGGCAGGAGCGTTCCGGGGCGCAGCCGGCCGGCAGGCCCTTCAGATACTCCCGGGTCAGCCGGGCAGCGGCTCCGGAGGCGGCGGCGTCGGTGTGCGCGTGGGTGTGCGTGTACGTGTTCATCAGTCCACCTCGATGGTGACGTTCGCGATCGCCTCCGCCGCGGCCCTGTTCACCTCGGCGGCGGTGTCGGCGTGCACGATCACGTAGCCGACCCGGGCGTCGTTGTCCCCGGGTGCGCGCACCTGGCCGCCGGGCCGGACCGTGAGACTGCTCCGTGCGACCGCGGCGGACTCGCCGATCCCGCTGACCGAGCGGAGGACGCCGCCGCGCGGCGGCACCAGGAACCGGATGCCCGCGGCCGTGTCGGCGGTGGGGGTGAGGTCCGGCGCGAGGCCGAGCGCGATCTGTACGTACACCTTGGCCTCGTCGATCCCCCGGGCCTGCCGCATCAGGGCGACCACGTGGTCACCGGGGAGCCGGGCGCCGAGTTCGATGATCCGCGTGGTGCCGTCCGGCAGCAGCTTGAGTTCGGTGTGGGCGACGCCGTCGGTGATGCCGAGGGCCCGCGCGGCCGCCACCGCGGCCTCCTGCAGGATGCGTACCGACGCGTCCTCCAGCTCCGCCGGCACGGTGTGCCCGAACTCGGCGCGCTTGGCGCCGTCGGTGGTGAACTTGTCGTACGGGACGAGGGGTGTCGCCACTCCGTCGGCCACCACCGTCTCGATGCTGAACTCGACGCCGCCGACGTACTCCTGGACGACCACATGGGCGTCCAGCGGAATGCCGTGCGGCATCTGGAAGAGGTGGGACTGGGCGAGCGCGAAGGCCGTCGCCAGCTCCTCGTCGCTACGGACCACCGACACGCCCCAGGAGCCGGACTGCTCGGAGGGCTTGACGACGATCGGATAGGTCAGGCCCGCCGCCTCCACCCGGGCGAACGCCTCCTCGACGGTCCGCGCGGCGAGGGTGAGCGGGGCCGGGATGCCGTGCTCGGTGAAGGCCCGCGCCATGATGCGCTTGTTGCGGCAGCTGAGTGCCCGCGAGGGGTCGTTGCCGGGAAGGCCGAGGTCGGCGGTGAGTCGTGCGACCAGCGGGGTGAGGAACTCCCAGCAGGCGACCACGCCGTCGACGTGCTCGGCCCGGGCCAGCTCCGCGAGCTGCCGCAGCGCGCCCTCGCTGTCGGAGAAGTCGGTGAACACGAGCTTCGCGTGGTTCCTGATCTTCGCCTGGAGGGTGGGCGAGTACCACTCCTCGAAGACGTCCTCGTGGGTGACGACGATGACCTCGACGCCCAGGTCCCGGGCGGCGTCGAGGACGTACTCCCCGGTGTTTCCCATGGCTTCGAGCAGGAGCAGTGTGGGCATGGCGGTACGGCCCTCCGAGAGGTGGCGGTGTGGGAGAAGACGGCGGCTGCGGGGTCGTCTAGTCGGGTGCGGACAGGGCGAAGAGGGGCGCGGCGTACTGGCGGGGGCGCTCCTCGACGAGGCGGGTACGCAGCGACCGCGCCGCCGCTCCGGTGAGGCCGAGGCCCTCGGCCACGCAGCGGAAGGTGGCGTACCGCGCCTCGGCGTCGGTGGCCTGGAGTTCCTTCACCCAGAGGTCGAGGTCGTTCAGGGCCTCGTCCACCGACCCTTCCGAGGAGCCCATCTCCTGTGGCCGCAGGGCGCGTTCGCGCTCGCGCTGCAGCTCGGAGAAGCCGCAGACGTCCCGGCTGACCTGCTCGGCGGCGTCGAGGCTGTCGACATCGCGCACGTACAGCGCATGCGCGAGGCGGTTGCGGGCCAGGACCCGGTCGATGGGGATGCGGTAGACGCGGGCGCCGGCGTCGCTCAGGACCACCGGACGGCCGGTGTCGCGCACGACGCAGCCGCCGCGCAGGCCGCGGGCGGCCGCGGCCAGGAGCGCGCTGGCCTCCGACGGATGCCAGTCGAAGACGTGCTCGACGCTGCGGGTGTCGGATGCGGTGAGGGTGACGTAGTCCGTGCCCGCGTCGGGCAGGAGGTCCCGCTCGGGGACCTCGCAGTCCAGCCCGGGGCCCGCGAGAAAGAGCCGGGCCGGGACGCCGGCGGTGGCGCACGCGGCGATCACCAGAGCGTCCGGCAGGGGGCTGAGCAGTGTGGGCTCGTCGCCGCGGGCGAAGACGTCCCCGCCGACGTCCACCACCTTGACCTCGTCGACGGCGTACTTCTCCGCCGCCTCCGCGATCTGGCCGGCCAAGTGAGGGACACCCCTGTATGGATTCAACAGCCCGAGAGTGATGGGCAGTTCGTGGGCCAGTCGGGGCAGCGTGGAGCCTGCCGGGGCGACGGCGGACGAGGTGGCTGTGATCTGCGAGACCCTCGCTGTGAGCGGGCGCAGCCCGGTGAAGTCCCGCTCCGCGCGCGGGCCGGGGACCGGGTCGACGACCAGGCGCTCCCACGAATAGCTGAGCACCACCGCCGGCTCGTCGCCGTGCAGCGCGTGGTGCACCAGGGTCGTACCGATCGCGTCGCCGCCGCCGCCCGCGGCAATGAGAAGTTGCGTCATCACGCTTTCCTGAGCCAGTCGCTGAGAAGTCGCTGCAAGGGCAAGGGGAATCAAAGAGTCACGGCAGCCGGCGCGGTCACCGAGTCCGTTCGACGACCGCACCGGGATCCGCGGATTGCGGGGGGGGATTCAGTTGATACGCATCAGCGGTTCGCGGTCTTCAGACCCGAGATGCTCAGGGGCTCGGCACCCATGTGCTTCTGCGCCCGCTTGTTGCTCTTGTGCAGACCGGCGTAGTACTCACGGTCCAGGTCGATCACGTTCTTGGAGAAGAACATCCACGACAGAATGTCGCGGTACTTGAATCCGGACGGCGTCAACTGGATCCGGTCGGTGGGCAGTCGCCGGATCAGACCGACCTCTTCCGCCGCTTCGAGAACCGGCTCGAAGAGGTGCGCCTTCTCCCGGAATCCGAAGCGGTCGAGCTCGCCCAGGTCCAGATCGAAGGTGTCGAGGACCAGGCGCTTGCGGATGATTTCCTCGTCGTTGAGGACGAATCCCGTGACCGGGATCAGCTCGTGGTTCCGCGCCTTGGTGATGTAGTCGGCGACCTCGGTGAGGCTCGGCTTCACGCTGCCGACCATGTAGTCGACCGAGCTCGTGTAGCTGCGGGCGCCGGCGCCGAGACCGAGGAGCGGGACGCCGTGGAAGGTCAGGACCTTCTGCTGATAGCCGCCGCGTCCGAGCTTCTTGTAGCGGACGTTCGACTCCTGGACGTATCCGGCCGCCTTGAAGGCGGCGTTCGCGTAGTCGTACCGCTCGTACAGGTCCGGGCTCATCATGTACTGGTACGCGCCGGTCCGGGAGAACCAGGCGTCCGGCCGCACCGTCAGGAAGTAGGTGCTGATCGTCTCGGGGGCGAGCGCCGCCAGTTCGTCGACGGAGTGCCGCCAGCTCTCCGGGGTCTGTCCGGCGAAGCCCATGATCAAGTCGGTGCTGAGGTTGGGCAGTTGCTTCTCGCGGATGATCTCGACGGCCTGGCGGATGACCCGCTCGTTGGCCTGGCCGCGGCCGGCCTCGCGGATCTCCGCGGGTACTAAGGACTGGATGCCGATGTTGGCCCGGGTGAGGCCCAGGTCGATGAGGCCCCCCAGGGTGTCCGGCTCGTTCACGATGGAGTCCGGGGTGGCCTCGATGGCCACCTCCTCCACCGTGCTGCGCCAGTTGGGGTACACCTCGTCGAGCGTCGCGAAGAGCTGGTCGAAGTGGCGCAGGCTCAGCAGGCTCGGGGTGCCGCCGCCGATGTAGATGGTGCGCAGCCGCCGGCTCTGGATGATCTCGGCGTGGTCGCGGATCTGGGTGCACAGCGCGTCCATGTACGCGTCGTACACGTCCATGTCCTCGGAGATGACCGTGTAGAGGTTGCAGAACCCGCACTTGTACCGACAGAAAGGCACGTGCAGGTACAGGTTGAGCTCGGGAACGGGATGCCGTTTCAGATCCTCCGCCCAGATGTCCTGGATGTTCCAGGCTCCGTTCAGCGGGCGGTAGGCGGAGCGGGACGGGTACGCGTAGTTGAAGGGCGGAATGACGCCCTGTTCGATGTGCCGGGCGAGTTCATGGCGAATGTCACTCAACGTGCCTCATCCTTACATCCGGTGGTACAGCTTCGAACTGTCTTTCAACGGGGAGTGGCGCCGCAGATCCGTACGGCAGGGAAAGAGACGTGACCGACCCGCAGATCCGTGCGGCAAAAGGGGAAGGGTGAAGTCATGCGCGGGCGGCGTACCGAATCCCACAAGCCTCGTTCGCGACGGCTCGGCCCACGTGCCCGACTGGTAGGCACAGCCGGCCTGTCGGCCCGTGCCGGTGGAGCGCAATCGCGGAGGCTTTGCCAGTAGACAGGCGGCGGCGAGGAATGCGACAGGGACAGAACCGACGAGCATGAAGCGTCACAGCGGGGCGGTATTCGTCACTTCCTCTAGACCTGTCCGCACTGTGAGATCGGCTGTGCCGCGGCCCGTCCCCGGAGTTCTGCCCGGTTAGTGTCGCCGGGCCGAACAGACCGAGATCCAGGCCGAGTTGAGGAATACGCGAATCCGGATCGGATCGCATTTCCACCGGACGTGCCGGCCGCGCCGAGCCGCCTCGTGCCGCCGCCCGCGACAGGCCGATCTAGCGGCGCCGGCGGCACAAGCGGACGATCGAACGGGAGTTGCCCATGACCGCCTCGGACATCAAGCGCATCGCCTACATACGCTCCATCCCGATCTCGCGTGCCGGCCCCTACATCCCGGAGCTGGCCAGGGCCGTGGCCGACTCCGGCCGCGAGGCCCGCATCTTCTACACCGACGGCGACTGCGGACCCGAGGACTTCCCCGGCGGCACCTGGGAGGCGCTGCCCGAGGACGCGACCCCCGACCAGATCGTCGACCGCATCCTCGCCTGGGGCGCCGACGGCGTCGTCTCACTGTCCTTCCCGGACGAGGCCGCGCTGCGCGACGCCGTGGTGAAGGCCAGACTGGCCGAGCACGGCATCCCCATGGTCTCCAACGGGGTGGAGCCGGCCCGGCTCCTGGGCGACAAGGGGGAGACCAAGAAGATCCTGGTCGACCACGGCCTGGACGTCCCGCAGGGCATGCTGATCGACGGCACGCTGCTGAAGAACGCCGCCGCCGTTCCGGCGTACGCGGACATCATCCGGCTCAAGGCCGAGGAGTTCGGCTATCCGCTGCTGACCAAGGCGGTCTGGGGCAGCTCGGGCAGCGGCATCCGCTTCCTCCGCGACCGGACGGACCTGGAGGTCTTCCTGGCCACGCCCGACGAGGGCACCCTCGTCATGGAGCAGTGCATCACCGGTGAGCTCTGCACGGTCGAACTCGTCGGCGCCGACGGCGAGTACGCGGTGCAGCCGCTGTGCTTCACCGGACCGACCGGCGGCCGGCCCACCTTCGCCTTCTGGGAGCTGCGGTCGTCCGCCCCCCGGGCCGCGGACGATGCCGCCTTCGCTCCGGTGGCGGAGAAGCTGAAGAAGCTCTGCACCACGCTGGGCATCACCGGTGTCATCAACCTGGACATCATCTACAGCCGCGGCACGTACTACGTGTTGGAGATCAACCCCCGGGTCTCCGGCGCCACCGCCCTCGGCGTGGCCGCGTCCGGCCGGAACACGTACCTGGGCATGACCGAGATCCTGCTCGGCGAGTGGCGGGCCCCGGCCGATCCGGTGCTGCCGCGGCAGCGCTGGTCCCTGGAGTTCCCGGTCAACGACGTGACCGACGCCTTCGTCCGGGAGGCCGAAGAGGCCCTGGACGTCGTCCAGATCACGCCCTCGCTGGTCGTCGACGGCGAGGAGTACGGCGGCCTGGCGATCGTCACGTGCGAGTTCGGGGCCGAGGACGCGTTCCTCCAGAAACTCATGACCCTGGACGCCACCCACCACGTCCTCTCGGAAGACATGCTGTCGCAGCTCAAGGAGCTGCTCACCGGCCCGGCGTCGCAGGCCGTCCGCTGACCGCCGCAGGCCGCACCCCCCACGTTCCACGCTCCACCCCGCACGAAAGGCCTCTTCGTTCCATGCCCGAGCCGTACATGCCAGAGCCGTCCATGCCCGAGCCCTCCATGTCCGCACCGTCCACGTCCGCGCCGTACGTCCACCTGTCCGCCACCGACGTGCTCGAGTCCGTCGCCGCGTACGGCGAGTACGGCGAGACCGAGATCAAGCAGCTGCGCCAGTCCTGGGACGGGCTGCCGGTCGACCGCTTCATGAAGGGCGGGGCCTCGTACCGCCGGCGCCGGTACAGCGAGTTCCAGCTGACCGACCGCGGCCTGGTGCGGGCACCGCACGGTGCCTTCCGGCAGTCCTTAGCCGTCAACCCGCTGCACGGCGGGGTCGCCCGGGAGTTCGAGCCCGTCGAGCAGGAGGTGGCCGAGTCCCCGCTCCTCACCGCCCTCGTCCGGACGCTGCTGGCCCGGCTCCCCGGCAGCTTCGACAGCGCCACCGGCGGCATCGGCATCCACCAGATCCGCATCGTCGCCTCCCGCGAAGCCGAGGGCCTGCCGGCCCCGGAGGGCATCCACGAGGACGGCCACCACTTCGTCGCCCAGGTGCTCCTGCGCCGCGAGAACGTCGAGGGCGGCGTCTCCCAGGTGTACGACCGGGAAAAGAACCCGCTGTTCCGCACGCTGCTCACCGAGCCGTTCGAGACGGTCGTCATCGACGACCGGCGGGTCTTCCACGGCGTCTCGGCCGTGGAGGTGGCGGAGGGCACGCCGGTGGGAGTCCGGGACATGATGCTGGTGGACTTCTTCCCGCGCAGGGCGGAGCAGGACGCATCGGATCACCCCGAGTCCCGATGAACGGGCGGGGGTTACTGGCGAAGTGGGGACTTCCCGACCTGGCGGGGAACGGCCGGTTCGTCACCGCCAACGTCATGGACAGCCTCGGCAACGGGCTCGTCCTGGCCTTCACCGTCCTCTACTTCACCACCACCACGTCCCTGTCGCTCGGCTCCATCGGTGCCGCACTCTCGCTCGGCCAGCTCGTCGCGCTGCCCGCTCCGGTCGTGGCCGGCCTGCTGATCGACCGGTTCGGCGCCCGCAAGGTGGTCGTCGCCGCGAACCTCGTCTCGGCCTGCGGGTTCTGCGCGTTCCTGTTCGCGGACACGGTCGGGGAGATCGTCGCGGTCCAGTTCGTCGTCCAGGCGGGTTCCGCCCTGTACTGGACGTCGAGCCGCGGCCTCGTCCTGCTCGCCTCCCGCCCCGGTGACCAGGCCCGCTGGTTCGGCTTCATCGGCGCGCTGCGCAACATCGGCGGTGGCTTCGGAGCCGCGGCGGCGTCCCTCGCGATCGCGCTGGACACCGGCGGCGTGCGCCTCCTGGTGTTGGTCAACGCGCTGACCTTCGTGGTCGCGGCGGGCCTGATCGCCGGCTGGCGGCCGCCCGCGGGAGCGGCGGAAGGTCCCCGCGCCAACCGCTCCACGGCGGGCGAGGGCGCGGGCGGGGGCTACGGCGCGGTGCTGCGCGACCGGCGCTATCTGCGGCTGGTCCTGGCCAACCTGGCGTTCGTCCTGGCCGCGGCCGTGCTGCCGGTGCTGCTCGCCGTGTACATCACCGAGGTCCTGCACGCCGCCGCCTGGCTGGCCGGTGCGTGCCTGGTCGGCAACATGGTCCTGGTCGCCCTGGTCCAGACGCTGGTCACCCGGGTGACCGAACACCGCCGCCCGCGCCGGGTCCTGGCCCTGGCGGCCGTGGCCAACGCGGCCGCGTTCGCCGTCTTCGGGCTGCTGCTCGCGGTGCCCGGCTGGGTGGTGGCGGCGGGTCTGCTGCCGGCGATGGCGCTGTTCACCCTGGCCGAGATGCTCAGCATGCCGCCCAGCAGCGAGCTCAGCGCGTCCCTGGCGCCGGAGCACATCCGCGGCCGCTATCTCGGCGTCTTCCAGCTCTCCTGGACGGTCGGCAACACCATCGCCCCGGCCCTGCTCACGATGCTCCTGAGCCACGGGCCGGTCTGGCCGTGGGTGGTCCTCGGGGCGCTGAACCTGCTGGCGGTACCGCTGGTGCTGAGTCTGGGCGACTCCGCCCCCGAGGACGAGACCGGGCAGGAGCCCGTGCTTCCCGCCGCGCCCACCGAACAGAGCGCCACGTCGTAACGACGGCTCTCCGTGCATGTCACCCGAGGATTGGAAACGCGTACGTGTCAATGGTCATGGGGCTCAGAGCAGTTACGCAGGTCACGGGCTCCGCGCTCCCCGCGATCTCGTTCGCGGCGCGCCTGCCCGCCGCGATCTGTCCCATCGGCGCGCTGCTGATGCTGACGGAGCTCAACAGCATCGGGGCGGCCGGCATCGCCGCCGGGATGCTGTGGACGGGTCAGGCCGTGGGCGGACCGTTCCTCGGACGCACCGCGGACCGCCGGGGTCACCGCCCGGTCATCCTCGCGGCCTCCCTCGCGAACGCCGTCGCCATCGCCGCCTTCGTCACGTCGGCGATCACGGATCTGCCGCTCGCCGTGCAGGCCGCGCTCGCGGCCGTCGTCGGCCTCACGGTGCCGCAGATCGGCCCGCTGTCGCGTACCCGCCTGGTGGTTCTGACGGAGGCGGTGACCAAGGAAGGCGCCACCGGCACACGGGAATTGACCCGCCGAGCCCTCTCCTTCGACACCGCGATCGACGAGGTCAGCTTCATGGCCGGCCCCGCGCTCGCGGGCCTGGCGGTGGTCCTGATCCACCCCACGGCCGGGCTCGTTCTGGCGGGGCTCGTCATCGCGGTCTTCGGCACCCTCTTCGCGCTCCATCCCACGGCACCGGGTGGCACCCCGGCCGGGGCGGCCTCACGGGTTCGGCTGCTCCATCCCGCGCTCATGACACTCTTCGCGATGGCCCTGCTGCAGGGCATGATCTGGGGCAGCGCCAATGCCGGCACCAGCGCGCTCTCCGCGCACCTCGGCGACACCGGCATGGCCGGCTTCGTCTGGGGGGCGATGGCCGTGACCAGTTCGGTGGCCGGCCTGCTCGTCACGATGCGGCCGAGCAGCCTGGACCCGACGCTCCAGCTCCGTATCGCCATCACCGCGCAGGCGGTGCTGCTGCTCCCCCTGCTCGTCGTCGACAGCTTCCTCGGCGCCGCCGCCGCCGTCGCGGGGATCGGGATCGCCGTGGCCCCGCACCTCATCGCGGTGTTCAGCCTCGCGGAACAGGTCTCCCCGCTGGAGCGAATGGGCGAGGCGATGGCCCTCCTCGGCAGCGGCCTGATCGTCGGCCAGGGCATCGCCGCGCTGGCCGCGGGGCAGTGGGCCGAGCGCTCCGGACACCACAGCGCGTTCGTCCTGAGCTGCGCCGCCGGAGCCGCGGCAGTCTGCGTCGCCTGGACGTTCGTCCGACCCAAGCCCATCGACCGCCACCGCGCGGCGCACGTACGGGCCACGGACACCCCCGAGACCCTGGCCACCGGCTGACCGGCGAACCGCCCGAAGGAACCCTGCCGTGATCCTCACCCTGGAACCGGACATCACTCACATCCACGCCGACGCGTGGGACGCACTGTCCGCGCAGGCGGGCTTCTACCTCTCCCACCGCTGGCTCGCGGCCCAGCAGCACGACCCCACGGCCCGGGTCCACTACGCCCTCGTCCACGACGAGGACCGACTGATCGCGGCAGCGCCGCTGTACGTGGTCGAGTCCGAGCCCAACGACCTGTACCGCGTGCACGAACTGCTCCCCGACCGCTCACCGGCCCGAACAGTGCTCGCCGGCGCCCGCCGCGGCTACGTCAACGCACCCCTCGTACACCCCGCCCTGACGGCCGACCGGCGTCGCAAGGCCCTGAACACCCTGGTGGAAGCGGCCAGTTCCCTGGCCGCCGCGGAACGGGCACACGCATGGTGGCTGTACGTCACGGACGACGCGGTCGCCGAACTCGCGGCAGCCTGCGGTAGCCGGCCGACACAGCTCAACCAGGACGCCCGCATCCCGCTGCCCGGCAGCACCTTCGACGACTACCTCGCCGCCCTGCCGTCCAAGCGCCGCGTCACCATCCGCCGCGAACGCCGCGCGTTCGCCGAGGCAGGTTACGAACTGCGCACCCTACGGCTCTCCGAATGCGCCGACGCCGTCGGCGCACTGGCGGCCCGACTCCAGGAGCGGCACGGCCACCCGACCGACCCCGCCTTCATGGCCGCCCTGTTCCACGACCAGGCAGCCGGCATGGCGGACACCGGCCTCGTCCTCGCCGCGTACACCGAAGGCCACATGGTCGCCTTCAGCCTCTTCTACCAGCACGCGAACACCATCTGGCTCCGCTCCACCGGCTACGACTACACCCGGCTCCGCAACGCCCACGAGTACTTCAACCTCGTCTACTACCTCCCCGTGGACCACGCCTACGCCCACGGCGCCACCACTCTCCACCTGGGCATGGAGTCCCTCAGGGCCAAGACCCTCCGGGGCGCGATCGCTTCACCGCTGTGGGCGGTACCGGGAGCGGCAGCCTGAGCCGAGCCCGATCAGGAGCGTCGGGCGCTCTCCGTCTCGGCCGTCCGGGCGATGTTCCTCGCCATGCCGCCGAAGACGGCGGCGTGGAACGGCGCCACGCTCCACCAGTACGCCTGGCCCGCGAGGCCCCGCGGGTGGAAGAGAGCCCGCTGCCGGTACGCGGCGCGGCCCTGTTCGTCGCGATCGACGGCCATCTCCAGCCATGCGAGGCCCGGAAGACGCATCTCCGCGCGGAGGCGGAGCAGGCGTCCCCGGTCGATCTCCTCCACCCGCCAGAAGTCGAGCGCGTCGCCGACGCGGAGGCGCTGCGCGTCCCGGCGGCCCCGGCGCAGCCCCACGCCCCCGACGAGCCGGTCGGCCCACCCGCGGACCGCCCAGGCGAGCGGGAAGGAGTACCAGCCGTTCTCGCCTCCCACGCCCTCGATGACCCGCCACAACGACTCCGGGCTCGCGTCGACGGTACGGGTGCGCTCGTCGGTGTAGAGGCTGCCGCCGGCCCAGTCGGGGTCGGTCGGCAGCGGATCGCTCGGCGCCCCGGGCGGCGAGGCGGAGGACCAGCGGGTGGTGACCTGGGCGTCCCGTACCCGGCGGAGGGCGAGCCGGAGAGATCTCTCGAAGGGGATCGGTGTCCCCGGGCCGTCGGGAACGTACCGCGTGATGTCGTTCTCGGTACAGATCACCTCGTGCCGGAGCGATTCGGTGAGGGGCCGGGCCAGGGACGCCGGGACCGGTGTGACCAGGCCGATCCAGCTGCTGGACAGCCGGGGGGTCAGGACGGGAACGGGAACGATGAGACGCCGCCGGAGCCCGGCGACCGCCGCGTACCGCGTCATCATGTCCCGGTAGGTGAGCACGTCGGGGCCGCCGATGTCGAAGGTCCGGTTGACGGACGGAGGCATGCCGGCGCCCGCCACCAGGTACTTCTGCACGTCGCGGACTGCGATGGGCTGGACCAGGCTGCCGACCCAGCTCGGCGTGACCATGACGGGCAGCCGTTCGGTCAGATACCGGAGCATCTCGAAGGAGGCCGATCCCGAGCCGATGACGACGGCGGCCCGCAGGACGGTGGTCGGGACCCCCGAGTCGAGGAAGATGCGGCCCACCTCGGTACGGGAGCGCAGGTGCGGCGAGAGACGCTCCTCCGGCACTCCGCGCGGGGTGAGGCCGCCCAGGTAGACGATGCGCCGCACGCCGGCCGAGCGGGCCTCGGCGGCGAAGGTGCGGGCGGCGAGCCGGTCGGCGTTCTCGAAGTCCGCCGTCGAGCTCATCGAGTGGACCAGATAGTAGGCGACGTCGACTCCCACGAAAGCCCGGCGGAGGCTCGCCGCGTCGGTCACGTCACCGCGCACGGTCTCCGCCCGGCCGGCCCACGGGAAGTCGCGGAGCTTGTCCGGATGCCGTGCGAGGCAGCGCACGCGGTAACCGCTGTCGAGCAGCTCCGGTACGAGACGTCCGCCGATGTAGCCGCTCGCGCCGGTGACCAGGCAGCGGACGCCCGCGGACGGTGAGGAAGTAGCCATGCGCCGATCCGTTTCGCCGATCCCAGAACGTGTGTGTCCTCTGTCCATACTTCGCCGGGGGCGACGCTTTTGGATGCGGACGCGGGTGGTGGAGGCTCTGATCGGGGCGTCTTCTCTGAGATCGCATCGTTTTCGCAGCGTATGTACCGCTCTGCCGCCTTGCTGCCTTGCCCCGCCACCCGCATCGTTCGTGCGTCGACATTTGTCAGGCGACGCCCCGGCCCCGGCGGAACCGTGCCAGCCCGTCGGAGAGCTCGACCAGCGGGTCGGGGTAGTCGAAGGCTGCCCGGTCGAGCGCGGTGAGCCGCCAGGGCTCGTGGACGGCCGGTCCGTCGAGGCCGGCGAGCTCCGGGACCCAGTGCCGGACGTAACTGCCCTCGGGGTCGTACCGCTTGCCCTGCCGCACCGGGTTCAGGACGCGTTGCGGCCTGGTGTCCGTGCCAGTACCGGCGACCCACTGCCAGTTGAGCTGGTTGTTCGCCACGTCGCCGTCCACGAGCAGACCGAGGAAGTGGTGCGCGCCCTCGCGCCAGTCGATGTAGAGCGTCTTGGTCAGGAAGGAGGCCGCGATCAGCCGGCCGCGGTTGTGCATCCAGCCCTCGTGCGCGAGCTGCCGCATGGCGGCGTCGACCACGGGGTAGCCGGTTCGCCCCTCGCGCCAGGCCGCGAGGTCCGCTTCCATGTCGGCACCCCTCCTCCAGCGGTCGTGGCGCGGACGGTAGTCCGCGTCCGCCGCCTCCGGCCGGGCGGCCAGCACCTGATGGTGGAAGTCGCGCCAGCACAACTGCCGCACGAACGCCTCCGCCCCGGCACCACCACGCTTCCGCGCCCGGTGGACGGCCTCGACAGCGGAGACGGCACCGAAGTGCAGATACGGCGAGAGGCGGGACGTGACGTCGCCCGCCAGGTCGTCGTGGCGCTCCTCGTACGCGTCGACGTGCTCCGACAGCCAGGAACCGAGCCGCTTGCGTCCTTCGCGCTCCCCGCCCGCGGCGAGGCCCGGCGACACGTCCGCGAGCGCGGAACGCCGGGGCATCCGCTCCGACCGTACGTCCGAGGGGACGCGCACCGCCCCCGGGGCGGCCAGCGGCATCCGGCAGGGCACGTCGGCCCAGCGCTTGTAGTAGGGCGTGAACACGGCGAAGTGGTCGGAACCGTGCGGGGTGAGGTCACCGGCCGGGACCACGTCGGTAACACCGTCGTGTACGTACAACCGGCATCCGTCCGCCTCGAGCACCCGGCGCAACCGCGCCTCCCTCGCCCTCGCGAAACGCGTCACGCCGTCGGCCATGTGGACCTCGCCCGCTCCGGTCTGTCGCACGAGGTCCAGGACCTCGGTCACCGTGTCGCCCTCGCGCACCACGAGACGTCCGCCTCGGTCCTTCAGGCCCCGGTCGAGGTCCGCGAGGCAGTCCGCGAGAAATGCCAGCCGGTTGGGCACCGCGAACCCCGCCCGGTCCACGGCGGGGTCGCGGACGAACACCGGCACCACTTCCCACGCACCCTCGTGCGCCGCCCTCAGGGGCGGGTGGTCGTGGACCCGGAGGTCAGAGGTGTACAGAACGACGGAGACGGTCATCGCGCCCTCCCTGCTCGGCCGCCGGGCGCGCGGGTCGCCGGCGTACTGCTTTCACACTCCTGTGTCAGCAGTTCCGAGGGACGGCACCTGCCGGATGCATGCGGCGGCGACGGACGGCCGAGGACGGAGGGGCACCTCGAAGCAGGGCCTCGAACCGGCGCCCCTCTCGGTCCCCCGGCTCACCCGGCCGATTCGGGGCCCGCGAGCTGCTCCGCGAGCTCCCGCTCGCTCTCCTCCGGGAGGGAGGTCTTGAGGACGGTTCCGCCCAAGGGGCCCAGCGCCGCGGCGAACCTGTCCTCGGTGACCTTGGACGCCATGATCACGACGGCCGAGGAGCCGGGCCGCAGGAGTTCCTGGACCTTGCCACGGAACTTGCTGTCGACGCCCATCTGGTTGAGCTTGCCGACCAGCCCCCCGACGGCGGCACCCACGACGCCCATCGCGGGGGTGAGGATCAGCATGCCGAAGACCATGCCCCACAAGGCTCCGGCGGTGGCCGAGAGGGCGACCTCCCCCTCTCGCTTGGCGGGCGTGTCCACGTGGGTCGTGCCGTCCGCGTCTACCGAGACGACGGCGAGTCCGTTCAGTTCGACGATGTGGTCGTCCCGGAGCCGCTGCACCGCCTCGAACGCCTTGTCGGCGCCGGCGCGGTCCTCGTAGCCGAGGACGATGAGTTCGGACATTCGGGTTCTCCTCGAGGCGTGGCAGGTGGCAGGTGGCAGGTGGCAGTCAGTACCGCAGCACTCCGGCGATGCGCTCCTGGCCGGTCAGCGTGTCGTCCGGTACGAACCGGACCTCGGCACCGGTCTCCAGGGCCTGTTCGATGATCTCGTCCACGATGTCGTCGCGCGAGTCGGGAGCGGAGGGATCCGCGGGCTCCAGGTGGTCGCCCTGGTCGCGCACCACGGCGCGGTAGTGCTCCTCGACCACCAGGAGCCGGATCCGGCCGTCCTTCGCGGCCCGCCACACCTCGTCGAGACCGCCGGCGAACTCGTGCCGCCCCCGGGCCGCGTCCAGCTCCGCGGTCAGGGTGGTCGCCAGCGCCTCGTCCCGGGCGCGCCGGACGGGTTCGACGGCCTGGCGCACCGCTTCGGCCGGTCCATGCGCGAGCCCGCCGCGCTGGACGGTCAGCGTGCCCTGCTCCAGTGGGCCGGTCTCCTCCAGGAGGGCCAGCGCGGGAGCGTCACCGATCACGTAGAGCGGCCGGGGCGCGGCGGCGAGGGCGGTACGCAGAGCCTGGTGGGCCTCCCGGAAGAAGGTACGGGTGTCCTCGTCCTGGAACGTGCTCGCCAGGTCGCCGATGCGTTCCTTGCGCTCCGCGTCGGGGTCCTCCAGGCTCCGCACCAGCGGGAAGCCGTCGCCCGTGTACTCGACGGCCCGTTCCGGCCCGCCGCTCCACAGCGACACCCGGTCCGCGGCCACCGCCAGCGCCCAGTACGGCTGCTCGGCGGCCTGGGCCGCGACCAGGTTGCGCGTGAGGAAGGTGTCGGCGACGACCACCCGCTCCGGAACCGTCCGGGCCACGGACCACACGTGGTGCTCACCCGGCGCCGCGTAGACCACCAGTCCGTCCTCCGCGTGCGCGAGATCGATCTCGGCCACGGCCCGCTCCAACTGGTCCAGCACGTCGGTACGCTGCTCCCGGGTCACGCCCGGATCCTCCTGGAGGGCCTTCTGCGCACCGGCGAGGAGGTTGCGCAGCCGTACGGGGTCCTGAGCGTTGTCCGGCTCGCGACGGTGCGTCGGCATGACGAGCGACAAGGCGGGATACGGGCGGGGCTGCCGCAGCTTCGCGAGCACATCGGTGCTGAGCGCGGGATGCATGGCTGAACCTTTCGTCGTGACGTCCGGGGTCGACGGCCACCGCGGCCGGCGAGCCGACCCGGCGACCTCCCCCAGTAAGCCGCCAACCCCACCCGACCGCCACGCGACCCTGAGCCGAACGAGTCACCGCCCCCACCGAGGGTCGTACCGAAATCCGGAGCCGGGATCGACGGATCGGACTTCCGCGCCATGCATCGTGACTCTCCAGAACGGATTGACGGAAATCGCAGGCGATTAGCACGTGCGCGGCATTTCGGGCTCAAGATCAATATGGCCGACGGGTGCAACGCACCTTCTCGACGCACCCTCTCGGGCAGCCCCGGTTCGGCTCCGTCGCCTCCGGGGGCCTGGGCCACGGCCCGCCACGGCCCGCCACAGACCGGGCCGGGCCGGGCTGCGCTTCGCGCTCCGCGACGGCCTCCCGGTCACGGATATTAACGATGAATTCCTTTGGAGTTTCCTCGGATCAACCGCCTTCCCGCTCGGAGCGAAATGCGCCCGGAGTCATGTCGAATTCCTTGCGGAACGCCAAGTGAAAACCGACCTGGCTGCGATAGCCCACGCGCTCCGCGATTTCCTGCTGCGCCACCGAGGTGTCCGCGAGCAGTCGCTTCGCCTCCTGGAGCCGACGCGCCGTGAGGTGCCGCATCGGCGTGTCTCCCACCATTTCCTTGAACTGGTGGGAGAAGGCCGAGCGCGACATGCCCGCCCTCCTCGCCAGCGTCTCCACCGTCCAGGGCTCGGCGTACGAGCCGTGGATCGCCATCAGCGCCTTGCTGATGCCCTGGTGGCGCAGGGCCCGCAGGGCCGGCGACTCCTCCGTCAGCTGCTCCAGGGCGATCCGCAGGGACAGCACGAAGACCGTCTCGAAGGCCCGCAGGGCCACCAGCCGCGATCCGGGGGCCGTCCGGGCGATCTCGGAGGGCAGCGCGGCCAGCGTGGACATCAGCAGCGGCTCGCCCTCCAGCATGCGCCGACGCAGCACGATGATGCGGGGCAGCTCGCCGTAGAGGCCCGGGTCGGTCACCGGGCTGTAGCGCAGACTCGCGCAGAGCATCCGGGTCCCGTACGGCGGCGTCCCCACCCTGACCAGCCCGGACTCGCCCGGGCTCACGTTCGGCACGAGCGCCGACAGAGGAGTGGTGCGCGCCCCGCGCTCGCCGGAGAACGAGTGGGCCGTGCCGTGCGGAAAGATCGCGAGGTCCCCCTCGTGCAGCTCCACCGGGTCGGAGCCGTCCTCGAAGGTGATCACACAGCCGCCCTGGACCATGTGGTGCACGATCGCGCAGCTGTCCTCGTGACCCTTCACCCCCCAGGTCCCGCCCGCCTCCCACACGCTGTGGAAGATGTCGATCAGCCACAGCGGGCGCAGTAACGCGGTCAGCACGTCGTCACCCACGGACTCTCCTTAAACCGATTCGGCTCTTGCTTAATTGATCGTAGTCAGCGGGCCAAGAACGATGAGAGGGAGAGGCTGAGAACTTCGGCCCGTCAACGGGGTTGCAGTACTGGGGGAACGCGTTCCGATGAACATCGTGATTGCCGGCGCCGGCATCGGCGGTCTGGTCGCGGCGCTGAGTCTCCATTCCGCGGGACTGCGCGACATCGAGGTCCTGGAGACCGTGACCGAGATCCGCCCGATGGGCGCCGGGGTCAACCTGCTGCCCAACGCCGTACGCGAACTGGCCGCCCTCGGACTGGCCGAGACCCTCTCCGGCATCGGTGCCGACCTGACGGAGCTCGGCTACTACAACCACCTCGGCCAGACCATCTGGCGCGAGCCCCGCGGCCGGGCCGACGGCTGCCGCTGGCCGCAACTCGCCGTGCACCGGGGCGAGTTGCAGCAGGCCCTCGTCACGGCCGTGCGCGAGCGGCTCGGCGCCGCCGCGCTCACCACCGGCGCCCGCGTCACCGGTTTCACCCCGCACCCCGGTGGCGTCACCGTCGAGCTCGCCCCCGGCCCCGACGGCGCGCCGCGCCGGATCGGCGCCGACGTGCTGATCGGCGCCGACGGCATCCGCTCCGCCGTCCGCCGGACGCTCTACCCGCGCGAGGGCGAACCCCGCGCCGACGGCACCACCGTCTGGCGCGGCATCACCCGCGTCGCCCCCTTCCACGGCGGGCGCGCCATGGCCGTCCTCGGCGACGGGCGCTGGAAGGCCGTCGTGTACCCGCTCTCCACCGCGCCCGACCCCGACGGCCTCGTCCCGGTGAACTGGGCGGTCTCCCGCACCGCGGCGGGGTGCACCGCCCGCTTCCCCGCCGCCGTCACCGGCTGGACCTGCGGCGATCTGCGGCTGGACGCACTGCTCGGGGAGGCGGAACAGGTCGGCTCCTTCCCGCTCCTCGACCGCGACCCGCTGCCCCGCTGGTCCTTCGGCCCGGTCACCCTGCTCGGCGACGCCGCCCACGCCATGGCCCCCATGGGCTCCAACGCCACCACGCAGGCCGTCGTCGACGGCCGCAGCCTCGCCCACGCGCTGGCCCGTCACGCCGACCCGGTGGACGCCCTCGCCGCGTACGACCGGGAGCGCCGCCCCCGGATGAACCACCTCCAGCTCCTCAACCGGGCCAAGGGGCCCGAGCTCGTCATCGACCTGGTCCAGGAGCGCGCCCCGCGCGGTTTCCGCCGGGTCGAGGACGTCGTTCCCGCAGCCCTGCTCGCCCAGGTGACGAGCGGCTACGCGCGGGCCGCCGGCTTCGACGCCGACGCCGCCAACGCCCCGTCCCCCTACGGGCTGCCGCACCGGCCGCCCGCCGCGGCCTGACCGCCCGCCGCGCCCTCCCACGACCACCCACCCGATCGACACACACCCGGCAGGAGAACCATGACCCGCAGCGGCCAGGAATACCTCGAATCACTGCGCGACGGCCGTTCCGTATGGCTCGACGGCGAGCAGGTGAAGGACGTCACGGAACACCCGGCGTTCCGCAACACCGCCCGCTCCGTCGCCCGCCTCTACGACATGGCGCGCGATCCCGGGTGGCGCGACGTCCTCACGGTGACGCCCGAGGGGCAGCAGCGGCCGGTGCTCCGCGCGTACCACGTGCCCCGCACCCAGGCCGAACTGATAGAGCGGCGCAAGGCGTTCAAGACCTGGTCGGAGGCGAGCTTCGGGTTCCTCGGCCGCTCGCCCGACTACATGGCCGCCGGAATCGCCGGCTTCGTCTCGTCCCCCGACATCTTCGCCGGGGCCGACTTCGACGGGCGCGACAACCTCGCCGCGTACCACCGGCGGATGTCCGAGGGCGACCTGTACCCCGCCTTCACCATCACCAACCCGCAGATCGACCGCACCCGGGCGGGCAGCGAGCAGGAGCAGGACGACCTCTTCGTCCGCGTGGTCAAGGAGCGCGACGACGGCATCATCGTGCGTGGCGCCAAGATGATCGGCACCGGCGCCGTGTTCGGCGACGAGATCATCGTCGGCACCATCGAGCCGCTGCCCCGTCAGGACATCGAGTACGCCCTTACCTTCTCCGTGCCGCTCTCCACGCCCGGCCTGAAGTTCATCTCCCGCACCTCCTACGAGGCTCAGGCCCGCAGCGTCTTCGACAATCCGCTCTCCTCCCGCTTCGACGAGAACGACGCCCTCCTCGTCTGCGACGACGTCTTCGTCCCCTGGGAGCGGGTGCTCACCTACCGGGACACCGACACCACCTTCGGCATGTGGTGGCTGACGCCCGCCTACAACAACTTCGTCCACCAGGCGGCCACCCGCTTCTGGACCAAGCTGGAGTTCCTCGCCGGGCTCGCCATCCTCATCGCCCGCTCGAACAACACCTACCAGCTGCCGCCGGTGCAGATGCAGCTCGGCCGGATCATGGGCTGGCTCAGCATCGCCAAGTCCATGGTGCTCGCGGCCGAGGCCGAGTACGAGCGCGTCCCCGGCGAGAACGGCGCCGTCCACCTCAACCGGGCGATCGCCTCCGCGCACCGGGCCATGGCCGGTGACATCTACCCCAAGGTGCTCGCCGAGCTCAAGCTGCTCGCCGGCGGCGGCCTCATCCAGCTCCCCGCCTCCGGGTTCGACCTCACGCACCCCGAACTCGGCCCGCTCGTCGCCAAGTACGTCCGCTCCACCGGCACCCCCGCCGAGCAGCGGATCAAGCTGATGAAGCTGGCCTGGGACGCCCTCGGCTCCGAATTCGCCTCCCGCCACGAGCAGTACGAGCGCTTCTACCACGGCGCGCCCCACGTCTACCTGCCCGGGATCGTCCGGGACGGCGACCCGGACCACCTGGCCGCCTTCACCCAGTCCTGCCTCGACGGCTACGGGCTCGACACCCACGAGAACTTCCCCGTCCCCGGTGCGGGAGGGGAGCACCATGGCGGTAGCTGACCGCGGGCGGGCCCTCGCGCTGCTCGCCGGCACCCAGTTCGTCCTGCTGCTCGACACGTCGATCATCAACGTCGCCGCGCCGTCCATCGGCGAGAGCCTGGAGATCTCCCCGGCCGCGTTGTCCTGGGTGGCCAACGCCTACCTGGTGTCCTTCGGCGGACTGCTGCTGCTCAGCGGGCGGGCCGCCGACCTCCTCGGGCAGCGCAGGGTGTTCGTCGCCGGCCTCGGCGTCCTGGCGGCGGCCTCGCTGCTCGGTGCCCTCGCCGGTGACGCCGGGCTGTTGATCGCGGCCCGCGCGGCGCAGGGCGTCGGGGCCGCGATGGCCGGCGCCGCCGCCTTCGCGCTCCTCCTCACCCTCTTCCCGGAGGGACCCGAGCGGCACCGAGCGCTGGGCGTGTTCGCCGCGATGGCCGGCGCGGGCGGCGCGGCCGGGACCGTGCTCGGCGGGGTGCTCACCAGCTGGCTCGGCTGGGAGTCCACCTTCGCCCTGAACGTCCTCGCCGGCATCGCGCTGATGCTGCCGGTGCCGCGCCTGCTGCCGGCCGGCGGCGCGGCCGGCGCCCGGCAGGGCTTCGACGTGCCCGGCGCCGCCACCGTCACCGCCGGACTCGCCCTGCTCGCCTACGCGGTGGTGAACGCGGGCGAGGCCGGCTGGGGCTCCACGGCCACCCTCGCCACCGGGGCCGCCGCCCTCGTTCTGCTGGCCCTGTTCGTCCTGGTGGAGCGCCGGGCCGCGCATCCGCTGGTGCCGCTCTCCGTGCTCGGCCGGCCGTCGCTGCGCCTTGCCAACATCCTCGCCGCGCTCTGGCAGATGTCGCTGTTCCCGATGTTCTTCCTGGTCAGCCTGTACCTCCAGGCCGTGCTCGGCCAAGAGCCGGTGCTCGGCGGCCTTGCGCTGCTGCCGCTCTGCGTCGTCGTCATCGCCGTCGCGGGCCGCACCGACCGGCTGATCGCCCGGTTCGGCCTGCGCGCCGTGATGGGCGCCGGTTTCGTGCTGGTCGCCGCAGGCATGGCCTGGCAGTCGCTGCTCTCCTCCGACGGAACGTACTGGGTCGACGTGCTGCCGCCGAGCCTGCTGCTCGGCGTCGCGCTGCCTCTCGTCTCCATCACCACGAACATCGCCGCCACCCTCGACACCCGCGAGGAGGAGTCCGGGCTGGCCTCCGGGCTGGTCAACACCAGCCTCCAGTTCGGCTCCGTGATCGGCCTGGCCGTGCTCTCCGGCGTGGCCGCCGCCGTCACCGGCGCCTCCGCCGAGGCACGCGGTCCCGCGCTCACCGACGGTTTCGGCACGGCCCTGCTGGTAGGAGCCGTGCCCGCCGTCCTGGCCGCGCTGCTCACGCTTCGGCTGCGGCTGCCGGCCCCGCCCGTGGCCGGCGCTCCGGAGCATCAGCGGACCGCCTCCTGACCGACCCGGCACCCACCGCACCGCAGCGGGCCGGGCCGCCACCCCACCGAACCACCTGATGAAAGGCACGACATGACACAGGAGCACCGCAGGCACGTCCTCGTGACCGGCGCCAACGGTTTCCAGGGCGGGGCCGTGGCCCGGCTGCTCGCCGCCGAGGGGCACGACGTGCGCGGGCTCGTCCGGGACGGGGCCAAGGCCGCGACCCTGCCCCCCGGCGTCACCCCGGTCCACGGCGACCTGGGCGACCCCGAGGCGCTGCGCGCCGCCTTCGACGGCGTCACCCACGCCGTCGTCGTGATGCCGCTGGAGTACGACTCGGAGACCGTGGCCGGGTACGCCCGCAACATCGCCGAGGCCGCCCACGAGGCCGGGGTGCGCCGCCTGGTCTACAACGTCAACACGCCGGTCCCGGACGAGACCACCCCGTACGCCGGGTTCGAGACCCGCCGCCTCGCCGAGCGGATCCTCCTCGACGGCAAGGTCCCCGTCGTCGTCGTACGGCCGCCGGTCTACCTGGAGAACCTCTTCAGCCCCTGGAACGGCCCCGCCATCGTCAACGACGGCGTCCTCGCCTACCCGCTGCCCGCCGACCAGAAGGTCGCGTGGATGTCCCACGCCGACCTCGCCCGCGTAGCCGCCCGCGCCCTCGACGAGGACGTGCCGGCGGGACGCGTGTGGAACGTGGGCGGCGGCGAGGTCCTCACCGGTCCCGAGCTCGCCACCGCCTTCGGGCGCGCGCTCGGCCGCGAGGTGACCTACCTGCCCCTGGACGTCGCCGCCTTCGAGGAGGGCCTCGGCCGGGCGATCGGCCCCGAGGCCGCCGCCGGCGTCGCCGGCATCTACCACTACGCCGGCACGGGCCGGGCGGCCGACCTGCTCGCCCCGTCTCCTGCCGACGTCGAGACCGCCTTCGGCGTGCGCCTCACCCCTGTCACCGAGTGGGTCGAGGCGCAGCCCTGGGAGCACTGGGCCCACGCGGCGGGCTGATCCGGGCACGGGCCGGACCGGGACACCGGCCGGCCCGCACGGCCCTGATCGGCCCGCCGACACAGCCACGGGGGGAGCAAGGATGTACGACCACACCGGCGAGCTCGGCCAGGAGCCCGCCACCGAAAGCGCGCGTGAGCGCGGACGAGAAGACACCACCACCGCCGTCGCGGTGATCGGGATCGGCTGCCGGCTGCCGGGGGCCCACGGGCCCGCGCGGCTGTGGGAGCTGCTCCGGGCCGGCCGGGACGCCGTCGGTCCCGCACCGGAGGACCGGTTCCCTGCGGACGCCGCACCGCCCGCGGGCGGTCTGCGCGGCGGCTTCGTCGACGGCGCCGACCTCTTCGACGCCGGCTTCTTCGGCATCCCTGACGGCGAGGCCGACGCCATGGACCCGCAGCAGCGCCTGCTGCTCCTGACCGCCTGGGAGGCGCTCCAGGACGCCGGCGCCGACCCGCGCGCGCTGGCCGGCAGCCGTACCGCGGTGTTCGTCGGGCAGTCGCACGCCGACCACTGGGACCGGCTGCGCGCCGCCCGTGCCGGATCGCTCGACCTGGACTGTCTGGTCGGCGGCCAGCAGCGGTCGATGCTCTCCGGACGACTCTCCCATCACCTGGGCCTCCACGGTCCCAGCGTCACCCTCGACTGCGCCCAGGCGTCCTCGCTCGCCGCGGTCCATCTGGCCTGCCTCAGCCTGCGCGCCGGCGAGTCCCGGACGGCTCTGGCCGGCGGGGCGAACCTGGTGCTCGGCACCACCGCCACCGAGGTCTTCGACGGCGCCGGCGTCCTCTCCCGGGAGGGCCGCTGCCGCTTCGGGGACGCCGCCGCCGACGGCTTCGTCCGCTCCGACGGCGTCGGCGTCGTCGTGCTCAAGCGACTCGACCGGGCCCTGGCCGACGGCGATCCCGTACGGGCCGTGATCCTCGGCAGCGCCATGAGCCACGACGGGGCGGACGAGAAGCGGATCACCGACCCGTCGCCCGCCGGTCAGGCGAGGGCCGTGCGGTGGGCCCATGAGGACGCCGGCACCTGCCCGGGCGACGTCGGGTACGTCGAGGCGCACGGCACCGGCACCCGCATCGACGCCGTCGAACTCGCCGCGCTCACCGAGGTGCTGGCCGAGGGCCGGCCCGCCGGCCGGCCCTGTCTGGTCGGCTCGGTCAAGAGCAACATCGGGCACTGCGAGGCCGCCGCCGGCGTCGCCGGTCTCATCAAGACCGTCCTCTGTCTGGAACACGGCGAGGTCCCGCCCAGCCTCCACTTCGAGAACCCGAACCCGCGGGTCGACTGGGAGCGGCTGCCACTGGTGGTGCCTACCTCGCTCCGCCCGCTGCCCGCCCCGCCGGGAGGGCCCGCGCTCGCGGCCGTCAACGGCCAGGGCATGTCCGGCACCAACGTGCACCTCGTCCTCGGTCCGCCGCCGCCCCGCGCTCCCCGGCCGTCCGCCGACCGCGCGGAGGGCCGGCCGGCGGGTCGCGCGGAGGGCCGGCCGGCGGGTCGCCCCGCCCAGCCCTGGCGGCTCCGCCGTCACGCCTTCCCTGCCGCGCCGGCCCGTCGGCCCGGCCCCTGACTCCCGACCTCTTCGTCACCGCCCCGTCCGGGCGCGCTCGACCATGTCCACGCTCGACCACACTCTCCGGAGAACACCCGTGACCAGCACACTCGGCATCGATCTCGGCAGTTCCATACGTTCGGCGGCGATCCGGGAACTCGACCCGCTCGCCGCCGACAAGCTCTGCTTCGACATGCGCCGGCAGAACGAGGACGCCGACGTCCCGGCGCTCGTCTCCGCGCTGCGTTCCCTCGTGCCCACCCTCGACGACGTCGCCGGCTACTCCCCCGAGGAGTGCGTCGCCGCCATGCGGGACCTCGGCATGTTCCTCGGCTCGATCAAGAAGCACGGTCCCGAACCCGTGCCGTTCGTCCCCGAGGTGACCCCGGTCCTGCTGGAACTCGGCCGCCGCACCGACATGGTGCCCCGGGACACCGTGCACCACTACACGACCTGGAACCCCACCGGCGGCCGTCAGCGCATGTACTGCGGCGACATCCAGGAGGCGTACCTCCAGGAGTCCGTCCGCATGGTCTTCCCGCACCTGCGCGAAGGCCTCGAACTGGCCGGCATCCTCAGCGACATGGACGTCGACGACCCCAAGTTCGGTGTCCTCACCGACGAACTGACGGGTCACGTGGAGACCATGGTCTCGTCGATCGACATGGTGGTGGCCAACGTCAGCCCGGTGTTCTTCGCGCGCGGGCTGCGCGCCTACTTCGAGGAGATCACCGTCGACGGGCGGGTGCTGCTCGGCCCCGCCGCCGCCCAGGTCCCGCTCTGGCTGATCGACCAGGCCGTCTGGGCCTCGGACCGCAGCGAGCCCGGCTACCAGGAGTTCCTCCGCGACTCGGTGCCGTACAGCCTGCCGCGCTGGCGGGAACTGTACGAGCACTGGACGGCCGTGCCGTCCGTGGTGAGCCGGCTGGTCGCCGCCTACGGCGACGACCCGGAGGAGACCGAGCGCCGGGTCCCGGCCCTGCGGGCCTCCAGCGAGGCCCTCGCCCGGCTGCTGCGTGTGATCGTCGTCTTCCGCGGCCGGCACCTGGGCATCGCCCGCAAGGCGTACGACGCGGACCTCCGGCTCTATCCGGTGGGCAGCGGCGGCGCCAGCGTCGACCTGCTGCGCCGGATCACCGACCTCACCCGGGCCACCGCCCGGCTGACCGGGCGGCGGTCCGCCGGCGCGGCCGCGGCGTCCACGGAGGACTCCGGCGCCCGGGCGTCCGGCTGCGCCCACGCCTCCGCGGGTGCCTCCGGCTGCGCCCACGCGTCCGCCGGTGCCGCCGCCGACGCCGCCGCCGGTGCGGAGCGGGCCGAGCGGAGGAGCGCGTGAGCATCCTGATCGCGGGCGCGGGGATCGGCGGGCTGACCACCGCGCTGAGCCTGCACGCCGCCGGCCGCACCGACGTGCGCCTCCTGGAGGCCGTACCGGAGATCAAGCCGCTCGGCGTGGGTCTGAACATCCTGCCCAACGCCGTGCGCGAGCTGGCCGAACTCGGCCTGCTCGACGAGCTCCTGGCCGTCTCCGTGCCCACCGGGACCCTCGGTTACCACAACCGGTTCGGGCAGCTCATCTGGCGCGAGGAGCGCGGCCTGGCGGCGGGCTACCGCTGGCCGCAGCTGTCGATCCACCGCGGCCGGCTGCAGTCCGTCCTCGCCGAGGCCGTGCGCCGCCGGCTCGGTCCCGACGCGATCGTCACCGACGCGCGCGTGGAGGGCTTCGAGCCGCGCCCCGACGGGCGGGTCGACGTGCTGGTGAACCACCCCGCGGCCGGACGGGCGAGCCGGACGACCGCCGACGCGCTGATCGGCGCGGACGGCATCCACTCCCGGGTGCGGGCCCGCCTCCACCCGGAGGAAGGCCCTCCGCCGTGGAACGGGCTCGTGGTGTGGCGCGGCACGACCACCGCCCCGCCGTTCCTCGACGGACGGTCGATGGTCATCGCGGGGGACGACCGGCGGCGCGCCGTGATCTACCCGATGTCCGCCCCCGAAGGGCCCTCCGGCGAGGTCCTGGTGAACTGGGCCGTCGCCCGCGCGGCGGACCCGGGCGCGGTCTTCGCGGATGCGGACTGGAACCGGGCCGTCGCGCCAGAAACGTTCCTGCATCACTTCGCCGACCTGGCGTTCGACTGGCTCGACGTCCCCGCCCTCATCCGCACCGCCCGCGAGGCGTACGTCTACCCCATGGTCGACCGGGACCCGCTGGAGCGCTGGACCCACGGCGCGGTCACCCTCCTCGGGGACGCCGCCCACGCCATGTATCCGATGGGTTCCAACGGCGCCACCCAGGCGATCGTCGACGCCCGCGTCCTCGCCCGCGAACTGGTCCGGCACGACTCCCCCGCCGACGCCCTCGCCGCCTACGAGGCCGACCGGCTCCCGGTGCTCACCCGCATCCAGGCCAGCGCCCGGCGGCGCGGCCCCGAGGTGGTCATCGACCTCGCCCACGAGCGCGCCCCGGAAGGCTTCGACGACCCCGCCGAGGTCTTCCCCGGCGACGAACTGCAGTCCATCTCGCGGGACTTCGCCCGACTGGGCGGCTTCGACCCGGAGACGGTCAACACCCGCCCCTCGCTCGCCGCCCCCACCGTCACCGGAGGTGCCCGATGAGGATCGACATCTGGTCCGACGTGTCCTGCCCCTGGTGCTACATCACCAAGCGGACCTTCGACCTCGCCCTCTCCGCCTCCGGGCGGAGCGACACGGAAGTGGTGCTCCACCCCTTCCTCATCGACCGCGAACAGCCCGCAGAGCCGATGCCGATGCTCACCTGGCTGGCCGGCAAGTACGGCGAGGAGCGGGCCGCCGCGATGAACCGGGAGGTCACCGCCGCCGGACCCCGTCACGGCATCGCCTTCCGCAACGAGACCGGCTTCGCCGCGAACACCCTGGATGCGCACCGGCTGCTCCGCTGGGCCGGACACACGCACGGCCGGCCCGTCCAGTCCCGGCTCGAGGAACTGTTCTTCGGTGCCTGGTTCACCGAGAGCGCCGACCTCTCCGACCACGGCGTCCTGCTCGACCGCGTCGAGCGGGCCGGCCTGCCCCGCGAGCACGCCGCCCGGCTGCTCGCCTCCACAGAGGGCGTCGCCGAGGTGCGGGCGGAGGACCGGGCCGCCCGCGCCCGGGGCATCACCACCGTTCCCCATGTCGCCTTCGGCGACGGGCCGGTCGTCGAAGGCCGCCAGGAGGACCCCGCGGTCTTCCTGCGCATCCTGACCGGCACGCCCGCCGCCGCGCCCGCCTCCACCACCGCGACACCCATCCAGGAAGTGAACCAGTGAGCACGCTGTCCCGCCGCGGTTTCGTCGGAGCCGCCGCCCTCGCGGGCGCGGCCGTCACCGCCGCCCCCGCCACCGCCCTGGCCGCGCCGGCCGCCGAGCCGACCGGCCCGGCGGCCGAGCCCGCCACCGTCGTGCGCCCCGGCGACGCCCCGTACGCGGACCTCAGCCGGGGCGTCAACCAGCGCTGGACCGGCACCCCGGACACGATCACCCTGCCCCGTACGACCGCCCAGGTCGTCGCCGCCGTCCAGCGGGCCGTCGACACGGGCCGCCGCCCCGCCGTCAGGGGCGGCGGGCACTGCTTCGAGGACTTCGTCGACCACGCCTCCGTGCGCGCGCTCGTCGATCTCTCGGCCATGAACGCCGTCTCCTACGACACCCGCCGCAGGGCCGTCGTGGTCGAGGCGGGCGCCCGGCTCGGCGAGGTCAACGAGCAGCTGTTCAAGCGGTGGGGCGTCGCTCTGCCCGGCGGCTCCTGCCCCACCGTCGGCGTGGGCGGCCACGTCAGCGGCGGCGGCTACGGCCCCCTCAACCGCACCCTCGGCCTCACCGTCGACCACCTGTACGCGGTCGAGGTGGTCGTCGTCGACGCCTCCGGCACCGCCCGCGCCGTCGTCGCCTCCCGCGACGACCGCGGCGCCCTGCGCGACCTGTGGTGGGCCCACACCGGCGGCGGTGGCGGCACCTTCGGCATCGTCACCCGCTACTTCTTCCGCACCCCCGGCGACCTGCCGGCCGGACCCGGGCACGCCCTGCCCGCCCCGCCGCCGGAGCTCCTCGTCTCCACCGTGGTCTGGCCCTGGGCCGACCTGGGGCAGGACTCCTTCACCCGACTGCTCACCAACTACAGCGCCTGGCACGCCGGGCACAACACCCCCGGAGACCCCGAGGCCGACCTCTACAGCCACCTCGCCGTCTTCCACCGCTCCGGCGGGGCCGTCGCCCTCAACGTGCAGCTGTCCACCCGGGCCGGCGACCCCGAGCGCCGCCTAGACGCCTTCCTCGCCGCCCTCGGGCGCGGAGTCGGCGTCCAGGGCCGCACCGTCGAGCGCACCCGTCTGCCCTGGCTGATGTCCACCCGGTGGAGCGGCTTCGCGGACCGGCCCACCGGCAAGCGCATCAAGGGCAAGTCCGCCTACCACCGCCGCGCCTTCGACGAGGGGCACGTCACCGCCCTCCACCGGCACCTGACCCGCACCGACTACGGCCACCCCGGCAGCGGCCTGCTGATCGCCCCGTACGGCGGACAGGTCAACGCCGTCGCCCCCGGCGACACGGCCCTCGTCCACCGGGACAGCGCGCTCATGCTCATGTACGTCAGCGAGTGGACGGCCGCCGAGGAGGACGCCCGTCACATCGGCTTCCTGCGCGAGCTGTACGAGGACGTCTACGCGACCACCGGAGGCGCCCCGGTCCCCGGCGCGGCCACCGGCGGCGCGTACGTCAACTACGCCGACACCGACCTCAAGGACCCCGCCCGCAACCGCTCGGGCGTCCCGTGGCAGGAGCTGTACTTCGGCTCCAACCTCCCCCGCCTGAGCGCGGCCAAGCGGCGCTGGGACCCGCACCACGTCTTCCGGCACGCCCTCTCCGTCGAACCCGGCGGGCCTGCCGGTCCCGTGGCGCCCGTCGCCCCCCGGAGCGCACGGTGAGCGTCCTCGACGACCTGGTGCGGGGCGCCGCCGAGGACGCGGCCGCCCGCCGCCGGGCCCTTCCCCTCGACGAGGTACGGGACCGGGCGCGGGCGCTCGGCCCGGCGCGGGACGCCACCGCGTGGCTCCGCGACCCGGCGGGACTGCGGGTGATCGCCGAGGTCAAACGGGCCAGTCCGGCGCTCGGCCCGCTCGCCGCGATCGACGACCCGGCCGCCCTCGCCACCGCCTACGCGGCCGGCGGGGCCGGCGCGATCAGCGTGCTGACCGAGGGGCGCCGCTTCGGCGGCTCCCTCGCCGACCTCGAGTCCGTGCGCGGCGCCGTCGACGTGCCTGTCCTGCGCAAGGACTTCGTCGTCGACCCGTACCAGGTGTGGGAGGCCCGCGCGCACGGCGCCGACCTGGTGCTGCTCATCGTCGCCGCCCTCGACGGCCCGCGCCTCGCGGAGCTGCTGGCGGTCGCGGCGGAGGCCGGTCTGACCACGCTGGTCGAGGTGCACGACGAGGCGGAGGCGGAGCGCGCCCTCGCCGCCGGTGCCCGGGTCGTCGGCGTCAACGCCCGCGACCTGCGCACCCTGCGGGTCGACCCGGAGGTCTTCGCGCGCGTCGCGCCCGGGCTGCCCGAGGACGTGGTCCGGGTCGCGGAATCGGGCATCCGGGGCCCCGAGGACGCGGCGCGCTGCGCCGCGCTCGGCGCCGACGCCGTCCTGGTCGGCACCTCCCTCGTCACCCATGGCGACCCGGCCGGCGCCGTCGCGGCCCTCACCGCGGCGGGCCGCCGCACGCCACCGCTCGCGACGGCATGACCCCGCACAGACCGGCCCAGTCCACCCCGGCCCGACAGCCGCCTACCCGCCCTTCCGGCACCGTGCGGACGGTGCCGGGGCGGCGGGTCCGGTCAGGCGCGCTCCGCACGCTTGGCCGTCAGGGCGCTCCAGCGTTCCAGGACGCCCGCCGCAGCGCCGGAGTCGATCGACTCGGCCGCGCGTCGCAGGCCGTCCGCGAGACGGTCGAGAAGCGGGGCCGGGGACGGGCTCGCCGCAGCGAGGCCGGCCGCGGCGGACAGCAGCACCGCGTCCCGTACGGCCCCCTCGGCTCCGTCGAGGAGCCGACGGGCGGCCCGGGCGTTCTCCGCCGGGTCGCCGCCGCGCAGTTCCTCGGGCCCGCGCCGGCGCAGCCCGAGGTCGCGCGGGTCGAGGACCTCTTCCCGCGTCCGTCCCTCGTGGACCGTCCACACCCGGGAGGTGGTGGTCACCGTCAGTTCGTCCATGCCGTCGTCGCCGCGGAAGACCAGCGCCGAGGTACCGCGCCTCGCCAGCACCCCGGCGACCAGCGGCAGGGCGTCCGCCGCCGCCACGCCGACCGCCTGGGCGGCGGGCGCGGCCGGATTGCACAGCGGTCCCAGCAGGTTGAGGACCGTGCGCACGCCCAACTCCTTGCGCGGGGCGGCGGCGTGCCGCAGCGCCGGGTGGAAGACCGGCGCGAAGCAGAAGGTGATGCCCGCCTCCTCGGCGATCTCCGCCACCGCCTCGGGCGACAGGTCGAGCGTGACTCCCAGCTCCTCCAGGACGTCGGCGGAGCCGCACCGGGACGAGGCCGAGCGGTTGCCGTGCTTGACCACCTTCGCCCCGGCGCCGGCGGCGACGAGCGCGGCCATGGTGGAGATGTTGACGCTGTGCGAGCCGTCGCCGCCGGTCCCGACGATGTCCAGGGCGGGGCCGTTCACGGCGAGCGGGACGGCGCGGCGCAGCATGGCCCGGGTGAACCCCTCGACCTCGTCGACGCTCTCGCCCTTGGCCCGCAGGGCGACGAGCAGCCCGGACAGCGCGGCCGGTCCCACCTCGCCCGCCATGATCCGCTCCATCGCCCAGTCGGTGTCGTCGGCCGTCAGTCCGCCGCCCTCCAGCAACGTCTCCACCAGTGCGGGCCATTCTCGGTTCGTCGGCCGTACGGTCACGCGAATTCCCCTCCCGGGCGCCGGATGAATGCCGTCGCCCAGTGTGCGGGGGTGCGCTCCGGAGCGGACAGACCAATTCCCGGGTGCCCTTGCGGACCAAGTCCCCGGAGAAGACGGAAACCACCCTCCTCACCCGTGAGAAGAGCGTCCACAGAAAGGCCAGGGGAAACATGGGACTTCATCTCGCTGTCGACGTCTCCCGTGATTCCGGGGAATCGCTGACCGCCCAGATACAGGAATTCATCCGCGAGGAGATCCGGGAGGGCGGTCTCCATCCCGGCACCCGCCTCCCGGCCTCCCGCCTGCTCGCCTCCGACCTCGGCGTCTCGCGGAGCGTCGTCGTCGAGGCGTACGCCCAACTCGCCGCCGAGGGCTACCTGGAGGCCGCTCGCGGTGCCGGGACCCGGGTGACCGGGCACCTCTCCCGGGACACCGTGGTGCCCGTACTGCTCGACGACGCCCCGGCCGGGCGGGCGCGGTGGGACCTGCGCCCGGGCGGCCACAACGCCCCCGGGGTGCCGCACCGTGAGTGGCTCACCGCCTACGAGCGGGCCCTGACCTCCCCGCGTCCGCCCGCGCCCGCCTATCCACCGCTGGCCGGAGAGCCGGAGCTGCGCGCCGAACTCGCCCGCCATCTCGGCCGGTTCCGCGGGGTGCGGGCCACCCCGGCCACGGTCCTGGTGGTCTCCGGCTTCGCCCAGGCGCTCGCGCTGCTGTGTGTCGCCCTGCCGGCCCGAGGCATCACCGAGCTGGCCGTGGAGGACCCCTCCCACCCCGGTCAGCGGCGCTTCGTCCAGGACAGCGGTGGTCTCCGGCCGGTGCCGGTCCCGGTGGACGAGGAGGGCATCGACGTGGCCGCGCTCGCCTCGACCGGCGCCCGGGCCGTCCTCGTCACCCCGAACCAGCAGTTCCCGACCGGCGTCGTGCTCTCAGCCGCGCGCCGCGAGGCCCTGGTCCGCTGGGCCCGCGCGGTCGACGGCTGGATCATCGAGGACGACTACTACGGCGGGCTCTGGTACGACGAGCGGACACCCCGCCCGCTTGCGCTCCAGCGTCTCGCGCCCGACCGCGTGGTCCACGCGGGCACCGCCGGCAAGCTGCTCGACCCCGGGCTCCGGCTCGGCTGGCTGACCGCCCCCGAGGAGCTGCTGAACGAGCTGCTGCGGGTCCGTGCGCGGCACGATCTGGGAGGCGACTCCCTCACCCAGCGGGCCTTCGCCGAACTGCTGCGCAGCGGCCTCTACGACCGGCACGTCCGCCGGCTGGCCCGGCGCTGCGCCGACCGCGCCGAGGCGTTGCGGGAGGCCGTGGAGGCCCGGCTGCCGGGGGCGGTCGTCGCCGGTCCCGCCGCCGGCCTGCACGCCTGGGTGCGCCTGCCGCCGCGCACGGACGAGGCCGCGCTGGTGGCCGGGGCGCAGCGGCGCGGAATCCTGCTGCGGGGCGGCGCGGCCTTCTCCGCGGCGCCCCGCCCGACGGCCCCGGCGCTGGTGGTGGGCCATGCCCACCTGCCCCTCTCGGGCATCACCGAGGCCGTCCAGGTGATCGGCGAGGTCATGAACCGGCGGTGAGGACGCGGGGCGGGGCCGCCGCCATCGCGAGGAAGTTCTCCAGGAGCCGCGGCCCGCCCGTCGTCATGACGCTCTCGGGGTGGAACTGCACCCCGAAGACCGGGAGTTCGCGGTGTGCGAGGGCCATCACGTAGCCGTGGTCGACGCTGACGGCGGTGGTCGTCAGCGGTTCGGGAAGGGGGTCGGTCACGATCAGGGAGTGGTAGCGCGTCGCCTCCAGCGTGTTGCCCAGCCCTTCGAAGAGGCCGGCGCCGTCGTGCCGCACGATGCTGGTGCGGCCGTGCATCACCTGTTCCGCCACCTCGATCCGGCCCCCGTACGCCAGGGCGATCGCCTGGTGTCCCAGACAGACCCCGAGCAGTGGCACGGCGCCGGCGAACCTGTGGACGAGCTCGACGTGGCCGGAGTCGGCCGGGTGGCCGGGCCCGGGTCCCAGGACCACCGCGTCGGCGCCCAGCGCCGCCAGTTCGTCCGGGGACCGCGTCCCGGAGCGCACCACCACCGTCTCGGCGCCGAGGGCGCGCAGGTAGCTGTCGATGATGTGGACGAAACTGTCGTACGCGTCGATCAGCAGCACCTTCACGGCAGCAGCTCCTCACCGGTGAGCGCCCAGTGGGCGGCCCCCATCTTCGCCAGCGTCTCCCGCCATTCGGCGGCCGGCTCGGACTGGGCCACGAACCCGGCCGAGCTCTGGGTGGAGTACGTGCCGGCCCCGTCGTACTCCACCGTGCGGATGCACAGCGCCAGTTCGCTCCAGCCGCGCACGTCGAGGAGCCCGACGGCGCCCGCGTACGCGCCCCGCGGCTCGCGTTCGAGGCCGTCGGCGATCTGCATGGCCCGGATCTTCGGCGCGCCGGTCATCGTGCCCGCCGGGAAGGTGGCGCGTACGACCTCCCAGGGGGTGACGCCTTCGGCCGGCCGGCCGGAGACCGTGGACACCAGGTGGAAGACGTGCGAGTAGGTCTCCACGTCCATGAGACTGTCCACCGGGAGCGTGCCGGCCCGCGAGACCCGCCCGATGTCGTTGCGGCACAGGTCCACCAGCATGATGTGCTCGGCCTGTTCCTTGGTGGATTCCCGCATCTCCTTGACGCGCCGCTCGTTCTCGGCCTCGTCGGTGCTCCGGGGTGCGGTGCCGGCGATGGGCCGCATGGTGATCCGGTCGTCCTCCAGCCGGAAGAAGAGCTCCGGGCTCGCGCCGATGAGCAGCCGTTCCGCGCGGGGCACCAGGTACATGTACGGCGAGGGGTTGCGGGCACGCAGCCGCCGGTACACGTCCGACGGCGCGGCGTCGGTCCGCACGTCCAGGCGGTGCCCGACCTGGATCTGGTAGATGTCACCGACCCGGATGTGCTCCAGGCAGCGGTCCGCCCACCGCAGGAACGTGTCCCGGTCCACCGAGTCCCGCACCGACAGCGGCGGCGGCACGTCCGGGGCCTGCGTCCTCGGCTTCCGCGACGCGGCCCGTCGGGCCGCGGCCCACAGCAGCGGGGCGTCCGGGGAGCTCGTGGGCGGGGGCGATGCGAAGGCGGCGCTGTCGCCGCGCAGCCAGGTCACCGTGCCGTCGGCCCGGTCGTACCAGACGGTGTCGCGGAAGAGGGTGAGGGTGATGTCGGGCCCCTGGACGGGCTTGGTGCGTTCGCCCAGCTCCTCCATGTACCAGGTCGACTCGTACGCGAGCGTGGTGAGGAAGCCGAACGCGTAGCCGTCCGGCGGGAGTTCGGTGTCGACCGCGCACAGTCCGCCCCGGGCGGTCTCCAGGAACGCCCACAGGACGCCGGGTTCGCCGGCCGTGAACTCCGCGAGCAGGCCGTGTCCGGCAGGGGCCGGGGCGGCGTCCTGCCGGAGGCCGAGTTCCCGGGCCTCCGCCGACAGCGCCTCGACGAGCGGCGGTTCGCCCTCCACCCGGATCCGGGTGGAGGGGCCGGGACCGCCCGAGACCCGGATGTCGAGGAGCCGGCCGCAGCCGACGACGGCCCGGTCCGGGTCTCGGCCGGTGCCGGAGGCGTTCTCGAAGAGGAAGAGTTCCTCGGCCGGGCAGGTTCCGCGCAGTTCCTCGTACAGGTCGAGCGGATCGTGCGGTGGTACGTCCGACGCCGTGATGCGGACACGGACCGGTGCGCTGCTCGTCATCGTGAGATCTTCCTCGCTTTTCGCGCCGTTCGCGTTTCCCGGCGGTTCTCGGGAAGGAATCCGGAGAACCGCCGGGCCGTGCCAGAAAACAACCAAATGGGCTCGACGGGGAACGTCCAGACCAAATGCGGGGCACCGGGCCGGACCAATTCGGTCCGGCCTTGACGGGAGAACCCCCGAGGAAATTGGGTGCTGTCGCCACGGTTCAGGGGAGGACGATGTGGACAGCACGGAACGGCATGCGGCCGGCACGGAGCACCCGACGGGGTCGGCCGGCGCCGGGGCCGCCGACCAGCAGCCCGACTGGCCCGATCCGGCACGGCTGCGCGAGGTGACCGAACGGCTGGCCGGAGCGCCGCCGCTGGTCTTCCCCGCGGAGTGCGACCGGCTGCGCGAAAGACTCGGCGCCGTCGCCCGGGGCGAGGCGCTGCTCCTCCAGGGCGGCGACTGCGCCGAGACCTTCGCGGGCGCCACCCAGGAGTCCGTCGAGGGCAAGCTGCGCACCCTGCTGCAGATGGCGGTGGTCCTCTCCCACGGGGCCGCCCTGCCGGTGGTCAAGGTGGGCCGGATGGCCGGTCAGTTCGCCAAGCCCCGGTCCCGCCCCGTCGAGCGGCAGGGATCCGTCGAACTGCCCGTGTACCGCGGCGACGCGGTCAACGGCCCCGGCTTCACCGCCCGGGACCGCACCCCCGCCCCGGAGCGGCTCGGACGGATGTACGAGGCGTCGGCGACCACCCTCAACCTGGTACGGGCCCTGACCACCGGCGGCTTCGCCGATCTCGCGCAGGTCCACGCCTGGAACCGGGCCTTCGTCGCCGCCACCCCGGGGAGCCGCCGCTACGAGCGGGTGGCCGACGAGATCACCCGGGCCCTGGCCTTCCTGCGCGCCTGCGGCGGCGACACCCGGGCACTCGCCACCGCCGACTTCCACGTCAGTCACGAGGGTCTGCTGCTCGACTACGAGCGTGCCCTGACCCGTACCGACCCGGAGAGCGGCCGCACCTACGCCACCAGCGGGCACCTGCTCTGGATCGGCGAGCGCACGCGCCGACTCGACGGCCCGCACGTCGCGTTCTTCTCCCGGATCGCCAACCCGATCGCGGTGAAGCTGGGCCCGAGCACCACGCCGGACGAGGTGCTGCGGTACGTGGACCTGCTCGACCCGGACCGCCAGCCAGGACGGCTGACCTTCGTGGTCCGCATGGGCGCCGAGCGGATCCGTGACGCACTGCCCCTCCTGGTGGAGAAGGCGGCGTCCGAGGGCGCCCCGGTCTGCTGGGTGAGCGACCCCATGCACGGCAACACCTTCACCGGCGACGACGGGCGGAAGACCCGTCGGCTCGACGCCGTCGCCGACGAACTGAAGGGCTTCGTCGAGGTCCACCGGACCCTGGGCACCCACGCCGGCGGCGTCCACCTGGAACTCACCGGCGAGGACGTGACCGAGTGCCTGGGCGGCAGCCACACGATCGCCCCCGAGATGCTCTCGCACCGCTACGAGTCCGCCTGCGACCCCCGCCTGAACCCCGCACAGGCCCTCGACCTGGCCTTCCTCCTCGCCGAGTGGTACCGCGACGGGACGGCGGCCCTCAGTTGAGCAATCGGTCGACCAGTCCGTCGATGTAGTCCGGGGCGAGCGGGCCCATGCCGAACAGGACACGGATGTACATCGGGGCCAGGACGTGGTCCAGCACCTCGAACGCGTCCGGTGCGTCCTCGCCACGTTCACGGGCGCGATCGAGCATGGACTGCAGTTGCCGGGTGCGTTCGGTGCGGAGGTCGTCACGAGCCTGCAGGCCCTGCTGACCGTTGCCGGCCAGGGCGACGGCCAGGTGCAGCACCGCCGGGCCGTCCGGGCCGGTGATCTCTCGGGCCACCTGGGCCGCGTACGTACGCAGGTCGCCGGCGAGGCTCCCGGTGTCGGGCATCGGCGACCGCGCGTTGAGGCGGGTGAGCGCCACGTCGGTGAGCAGGGTCTCCAGGTTGCCCCACCGGCGGTAGATGCTGCTGTCGGCCACGCCCGCGCGGGCCGCGACCTCGCCGACGGTGAAGTTGCCGTAGCCGCGCTCGCCGATCAGCTCGGTGACGGCCTGGTGCACCTCCGCGCCGACGCGGGCGCTGCGCCCGCCGGGCCGCCGGGTTCGCTGTCGCTCGTTCATCCCCTCACCTTAACGCAGTTGCGGCTTGCGTTTACGCGCCCACCTCCCTAAAGTCGCCTAACGCAGTCGCCGACTGCTTTAGGGCGCTCAGGTGTATCGCCACCCGCGCCGAACGGGAACAAATGACGATCAAAGGGGGTCCCATGGCCGCATCGCATGCGACGGTGGGCAGTCGATCGAACCGGGCCGTGCTGCTCACGGTGACCTGCCTGGGCCAGTTCATGGTCCTGCTCGACAACACGATCGTCGGAGCGGCGCTGCCGGACATGCAGCACCGGCTGCACACTCAACTGACCGGTCTGCAATGGATCGTCGACGCGTACGTCCTGCTGGTCGCCATGCTGCTGCTGTCCGGCGGCATCTTCGCCGACCGGTTCGGCCGGAAGCGGGTGTACCTGACCGGCGTGGCAGTGTTCACCGTCGCGTCGGTGTGGTGCAGCCTCGCACCCTCGGTCGGCTGGCTGGTCGCCGGCCGGGTGCTGCAGGGCATCGGGGCGGCGGCACTGAGCCCCGCCTCGCTCGCCCTGCTCGTCGCCGCCCATCCCGTGCCACAGGAACGGATCAAGGCGATCGGGCTGTGGGCCGGACTCAGCGGAATCGGTCTGGCCGTCGGCCCCGTGGCCGGCGGCGTGCTGACGGACGCCTTCGGCTGGCCCGCCATCTTCCTGGTCAACCTGCCCGTCGGCGCACTCCTGCTGCTGGTCGGCCTGCGGCACCTCGGCGAGTCCCGCAATCCGAGCGCCCCCGCGATCGACATGCCGGGGACGGCGCTGTCCGTTCTGGGGGTGGGGACGCTGACCTACGGCCTGATCGAGGGTGGTGCCCGCGGCTGGGCCTCGCCGCTGATCCTGGGCAGCTTCACCGCCGCGGTGATCCTCCTCGGCGCCTTCGTCGCCGTCGAAGCGCGTCGTTCCGCTCCGATGCTGCCGCTGCGGCTGTTCCGTCAGCGCCTGTTCACCGTGTCCAACACCGCCATGGTGGTGGTGGGATTCGCGCTGATGGGTTCGTCGTTCTTCTTCTCCCAGTTCTTCGTGTACGTCCAGGGCAGCTCGATCCTCCGCGCCGGCCTGCAGACCCTGCCGACCACCCTCGCCATGGTGATCGTCAGCCCGTACGCCGGCCGGCTCGCCGCCCGTTACGGCTTCCGCCTCCTGGTGACCACGGGCCTGGCCCTGGCCGGCCTGGGACTCCTGGCGCTCGGCACGGTGCACGCCGACACCGGCTACGGGAACGTGTGGTGGCGGCTGGGACTCGTCGGCATCGGCTTCGCCCTGACCATGTCCCCCCTGACAGGAGCCGCCATCCAAGCGGTCAGCCCGCAGGAGGGCGGCCTCGCATCAGGCATCAGCAGCACCACCCGGCAGATCGGCGCGGTGCTCGGCGTGGCGGTACTCGGAGCCGTCGTCCGCACCCGGCAATCCGTCGGCGCCTCCTTCGAGACCGGCCTCAACAGCGCCTTCGTCGCGGCCGGCGCCATCACCTTGGCCACCGCCGCGTTCACCGGCCTGTGGCTGGTGAGGTCCAGGCCCACGGAAGCCCCCGCGGCACCACAACGTCCCACCGACCCAGTCGCGCCCACCCCCTCGAACGCACCCTCCACGTACAGCCCGAACTAGCGGCCCTTACTTCACCGGCTCCAGAATCGCCACGCACTCGACATGGTGGGTCATCGCAAACATGTCGACACGAAAACACGTTAAAGAAAACAGCAGGTCAGCGACTCGTATGGCGCAAATCGGACGCAAGATCAATGTGCGTTACGGGCACTATGGGCGCTACGTGCACCCTCTTGACGCACATCCCAACCGCACACAAGGGCTCCGAGTCCGCCCCCGGCAAAGATCTCGCCTTATAGCATTCGAAATGCCATACTTCCGTCATGGCTGACGACGACACCGACTTCCCTCCCGGCGACGGCCCCACCAGCGGCATCTCCGTCTCCCTCACGGCCGGCACCTTGCAAGCGATCCGTGAGCGGGTCGGCAGGCGGGGTGTCTCCGCGTACCTGGAGAAGGCCGCGCAGCGGCAGATCGAGCGCGACAACCTCAACGAGTTGATCGCCGACTTCGACAAGACCCACGGCCCCGCCGACCCAGAAGCCGTAGCCGCCAAGCGGGCCAAGCTTTCCGGGCGCACTTCCTCCGATGCCGGGGCGGCCGCGTGAGCGGCGCGCTCATCCTGGACAGCGAGGGTCTGGCCAAGGCCGTGCAGCGCGACCGCGAGGTCCATGAGTGGCTCGCCGCCGCCCGCGACACCGACCTTCCGGTGATCACCTCGGCCGCCGTCCTTGTCGAGGTGATCCACCCCCGGATCAACGACGCCGCCCTCAAGTGGACGCTGTCCCGGCTGCGGGTCGAGCCGGTCACCCAGGCCATCGCCCAGTCCGCCGCCAGTCTGCTACGTGCGGCCGGCCTGCACGGCCACAAGTACGCCATCGACGCCATGCTCTGCGCCACCGCCCTCGCCCAGCCAGGCCGCGTCACCATCCTGACGTCCGACGTCGAGGACATCACCATGATCACCTCCAACCACCCACACGTCTCCGCCGAGAAGGTCTGATCCGTGTCGCCCCGGCCTCTCATGCCGGAGCTGTCCGGGACGGGCGAGCTGGTGGGTCAGCGGGGGCCGGGCCTGTGTTCGGTAATCCAGCGGGCGCCGAGCAGGCCCGAGGCGGCTGTGAGCACTGCGGCGGCGATGACGGTGGCGTTCGGCCCGGGGAGGTCAGCGCGGACGAGGGCGCCGGCCGGAGGCCGTCGCTCTGCATCCGCGTCGACGGCTGCCGGCTTCACCGGGCTCGCAGCAAGGTGATCAGCACGCTGCTCACCTGGGTCGGCGACGAGAATCCGGCGATGCCCTGCCGTCGCCATCGTGGCGACCTGTACCCAAGACGCGCCAGGGCGTCCAGGCGTAGCCTTAGCTTCAGACGATCCCGTACCGGGCAGGTCACATGGCCACGACGCATACATCACGCGACACAGGTCATCAGAACCCTTTCGGCATGACCACGGCAGCGATGATCATCGTGGATGCGCAGGGGAAGGTCATTGGCTGGAGCCCGACGGCTCGGGATCTCTACGGTGCCGACACCCGAGATGTGCTCGGCCGCTCGGTGAGCGAGGTTCTGCGAGACGTTCGCGCCCAGGGTGACACGCAAACTTTCTGGGCAGCGGGAGCCTCGGCACCTGAGGAAGCCTGGAGCGAGACCCGTACCGTGCGACGCCCGGACGGGTCGCTGGTGGAGACGGTGCTGCGCATCTTCCCGGTGGAGCAGGACCGGGGACAGCCCGCCTGGGTCGTGATGGCGGCGGCCGGCGCCCGCTATCGGCAGTGGATGACCGAACAGTCGATGTTGTCCGGCCTCTTCACGCAGGCACCTGTGGCGCTGAGCGTCTACGGCCCCGATCTCCGCCTCAAGTGGGTCAATGCCATCGTGCGGGAGGTCATGGGGTGGCGCACCGACGACTGGGTGGGACAGCCCGACAGCACAGTCTTTCCGCACGGCACGATCCTCTCCCCTTCGGGTTACCGGGACATGGACGAGGTACTGGAGCAGGTGCTGCGCACCGGCGAAGCCGTGCTCGACCTCCATTGGCACGGGCCCACCCCCGCCACCTCCGCGCACTACCAGGTCTACTCGTGCTCGTACTTCCGTCTGCAGGACGACGCGGGCCGGCCCCTCGGCGTCTGCGAGGCGGCCGTCGATATCACGGAACGCTACGAGGCACAGTCCCGCTTGGCACTGCTCAGCCGAGCCGGCGGTATCGGTACCACGCTCGACATCGGGCAGACGGTGCGGGAACTCGCAGAGCTCGTGGTTCCGGACTTCGCCGACTCCGCACGGATCGAGGTCGCCGAGACGGTACTGGCCGGAGAAGAAGCCCTGTCCTCGGCCTCCGGCGCGCCGACGGGGCTGCGACTCATGGTGGAGCGCACCACGGGTGACCCTCCAGTAGCGCGAAATGATCCGCTGTTGGGCGTCATCGGCAGTCCGTCGACGACCGAGGGCCAACGCCTGCTCGCCTTGCCTCTGCTCCTCGGCGGCACCGCGCTCGGCACGGTCGCCCTCGGCCGGCAGCCACCCCGTGCACCCTTCACCGAGGAGGACCGCGCACTCGCCGAAGAACTGGCGTCGCGCACCGCGGTGTGCGTGGACAACGCTCGCCGCTACATCCGCGAGCACGGCACGGCGCTGAAACTGCAGCGCGAACTCCTCCCGCAGGTGCTTCCCCGACCGAGCGGAATCGAGCTCGCGCACCGCTACATCCCCGCCACCGGCCCTCTCGGAGTCGGAGGCGACTGGTACGACGTGATTCCGCTGTCGGGCGCCCGGGTCGGGCTGGTGGTCGGCGACGTGGTGGGGCACGGAGTGGACGCGGCGGCCACCATGGGACGACTGCGCACGAGCGTGAGGGCGCTGGCCGCCCTCGACTTGCCACCGGACGAACTCCTGACCCGGCTCGACGACTTGGTGAGTCAGGCACGCGTGGGAATACACCGGACACCGGGCGCCGAGGCGACGGACCGAGCACTGGGGGCGACCTGCCTGTACGCCGTGTACGACCCCAGCTCCCGCACCTGCGCCATGGCCAGCGCGGGCCACCTCCCGCCGGTCGCCTCCGGCGGTGGGACGGGGGCCCGACAGACTGAAGCGCTCGACCTGCCGCCGGGCCCCCCGCTCGGCATCGGCGGGCTGCCTTTCGAGAGCAAGGAGTTCGAATTCGCCGAGGGCACGGTGCTCGCCCTGTTCACCGACGGAATGGTCGAGGCACGCAGCCGGGACGTGGACGAGGGAGTGGCGGACCTGTGCGGCGTACTGGACGCCCCGGCTGGCTCCCTGCAGCAGGCGTGCGACGAGATCGTCTCTCTCCGTGTCCAGGGATCCGTCGACGACGATGCCGCACTGCTGCTGGTACGCATTCACGCGTTGCCCGCGGACAGCATGGCGTTCTGGCACGTCGCCTCCGACCCGGCCGAGGTGGCCGGAGCACGTGCCCTCGTCCGAGGGAAGCTGGAGGAGTGGGGGCTGGACGACGCGGCGTTCGTCCTTGAACTGGTCGTCAGCGAGCTCGTCACCAACGCGATCCGGTACGGCCGCCCCCCGGTCTCGCTGCGCCTGCTCCGCGCCGCCGACCACACGCTGATCTGCGAGGTCTCGGACGGAGGCCACACCTCTCCGCATCTCCGCCGCGCCGGCAACGAGGACGAAGGAGGACGGGGCCTTTTCCTCGTGGCGCAGTTCACCGGCTTGTGGGGTACTCGCTACAGCGACCGGGGCAAGACCATCTGGGCCGAGATCGGGCTGGAGCAGGAAGTGCCGCTGGATCTGTTGGTCGGGCTGTGAGCGCGACGCCTGACCCGCGACTGAGGTGGCGGCGGGTCGCCCCGTCGGTCCGCCGACACCTCCGCCCGGGAACGGCGGCCGGTCTAGGACGCCGTGGCGGGCACGCGCCGGCCGTTGCGCGCTCGTGAGATCAGCACGGCGACCACGATCAGCGCGGCCAGGCCGACCGAGATCCAATAGCCCGTGCCGTAGAGGCTTTCCTCGGCGACCTCGATGTCCGTTCCGGGAACGGGGACGACCGAGGCGCTCAGCACGCCGGTGACCAGTGCCGATCCGAAGGCGATGCCGATCGCCATGGCAGTGCCGGCCACCCCCGCCGCCATCCCGGCCTTCTCCTCGGGCACCGCCATCTGGGCGATGCTGAAACCGGCCGTATATCCCATGCTGCACCCGAGGCCGATCACACCGGCGCCCACGAGATAGTGCCACGGGTGGTCGTGGGCCAGAGCGAGCCAGGCGAGTCCCGCGGCACTGATGAGCGCACCGTTCACGAGCACAGCGGTGCCGCGCCCCTTTTCGATCGGCCCCCTGACCACCTTGCCACCGACCACGAACATCACCGCGAAGGGCACCATGAGCAAGCCCGTCTGCAGCGCGGTGCGACCGAGACCGTATGCCTCCTCGGGCGGGAGGTACGCGGGAACGACCTGGCTGTACGTGCTCAGCAGCAACAGGAACGCCGCGTTCACAGCTCCGAACAGGGCGATCGACAGGGATGCCACGGTGACGGAGGGCGCCTTCAGCAGCGCCGCGTCGAACACCGGCGCAGAGGACCTGCGTTCGACACGCACCCACAGGGCCGCGCCGACGACACCGGCGAGCAGCGGGGCGACGGCCGCGCCACCCCACACCAGTCCCTGCGTCAGCGTCAGCAGCACCGCCGCGACCCACGCGATCATCCACACCGTGCCGAGCGCGCCGACGCGACCGGAGGACTGCGCCGGCGGGGAGTGAGGGACGAGCGCGAACGAGGCGATCGTCGTCGCCGCGAACGCCGCGGTAAGGATCCAGAAGAAGCTGCGCAGGGACAGGTCCTGGACGAGGAGTCCACCGCCGATCATGCCCACGACAATCCCGACTCCTGTCGCGATGACCAGCACCTCGACTGCCGTGGTGATCCCGTGCTCCGCCAGGTTCCGCCGCAGGAAGCCCAGAGGCAGCATCTGGGCTGCGCTGCCGAAGCCCATGATCGTGGAACCGATGAGCAGAGCCGGGTACGAGTCGCCCACGGCGGGCACGAACGCTCCGACGGTAAGACACGCGGACGCGAACACGGACGCATTGCGATCGCCGTACACATCGGCGAGTCGCGGCAGCAGGATGTAGCCCGCGCCTCCTCCCAGCGTGAGCGCGGTGAAGATCCACATGGTCGCGGACACGGTGGTGAGTCCGTACTGCGCCTGGATGATCGGCAGGAGCGGCGGCAGGATGAAGAGGACCGCGTTGGTCAGGATGACGAGCAGGGCGCCGATTCCGATGAGCGCCCTCTTCTGCGGCGCCTTGCCGGCTCTCGACTCCCCGGCCAGGCCTGTCGATTCATTGATCTCAGTCATGTTCGTCTCCGATGTGATGGGGGGGGCGGGACCACGCGTCCATCGGCCGGCCTGCCGCCGGATGCCGGCAGGCCGAACGTCGTACGTATCGCTCTCCTGTGCGGTGGAGGTCCGGTCGGCGCCCGAACGGCGCCTCCCGGTGCGGCGGGGGCCTTCGGGCCCACCACCGTGAACTGCGGTTTCAAGCCGCCGTGACGACTACCGCTGGTTTCAGCTCGCCGGGACGACAGCGGTCCCTCGTGCCCGGGTGGCCACGATGGGCTCTGCCAGCACCTCGGCCCGGCCGCTGTCGTCGACACCGCGGCAGATGATGCGCAGTTCGAAGTCGACGGTCCGGCTGCGGGTCCCCTTCGATGCCAGGCGCGCCTCGGCTTCGACGACGTCGCCGCCGCGGACCGGGGCGAGGAACTCGACCGACGCATAGCCGGCGAACAGGCTCTCGTGGCCGTCGATGGTGATCGCCAGGTGCGTTCCTGCGTCTCCGAACAGCTTCAGCCCGAAGGCCCCGTCGACCAGGTTCCCCGCGTAGTGCGCCTCGGAGTGGGCGACGTAGCGCTGGTGCACGACCTTCATGCGATCTCCTCATGGATGCGGCCGAGGCGGCGGGCGACGCTCTCGCCGTCGAGCTCGATGCCCGGGTAGCCGCGCTTGGCGAGTTCGGTGCACATCCGGCGGTACTTGCCGACACCGCCCACATATCCGAGGAAGGTCGTCGGCTTGCCGGCCACGTTCGACCCCCGGTACCAGGAGTCGGCGGTCGCGTAGAGCGTCTGGTTGACCGTGTCCTCGGTGATCTTCACCCAGTCGCCCTGCGCCTCGACCGTCGGCTCGATGACATCGACGCCCTCGGCCTTCGCGTGCCCGATCAGGTCGGTGATCCAGTCGACGGCCTGCTCAATCGTGACCACGACATTGCTCGCGAGCGCGGGGCTCTGCGGTCCGGCGATCATGAAGAAGTTCGGGAACCCGGCGGCCATGATGCCCAAGTACGTCCGGACGCCCTCGCTCCACGCGTCCTGGAGCCTGCCGGACTCCGGGGTGGAGACGTTGAGCGCGAACAGCGGGCCGGTGAAGGCGTCGAATCCGATCGCCAGCACGACGGCTTCGACCTCGTAGGAGCCGGCGCTCGTGACAATGCTGTCGCTCGTCATGGTCTCGATCGACTCGTCGCGCAAGGAGACCACCGACACGTTCGGGCGGTTGAAGGTCTCGTAGTAGTCGGTGCCGAAGCAGCTGCGCTTGGCGCCGAGCGGGTGGAAGCGGGGTTCGAGGACGGCGGCGGTCCTCGGGTCCCGGACGATCTCGCGGATCTTCCCGCGCACGAACTCCGCCGCGGTCTCGTTGGCCCTCGCATCGGTCAGCAGATCGGAGAACTCGCCGCCGACGCCGTTGAATCCACTGCGCTCATAGGCCCGCTCGTAGCGCTCATGCCGCTCCTCGTCGGAGACATCGAACGCGGCGGCGTCCGGAATGCGGTCCGGGATGCCGCCGAGCGAGTGGCGGCACTCCTCGCGGATCGCCGCGTAGCTGCTCTTGATCTCGTCGACGAAGTCCGCCGCCAGCGCGGCGTTCCGGGCCGGAAACACGTAGTTGGGGGTGCGCTGGAACACGGTGAGGTGCTCGGCGACCTCGGCGATGAGCGGAATGCACTGCACCGCGGACGACCCGGTGCCGATCACGGCGACACGCTTGCCCGCCAGGTCGCTCAGCGGAATGTTCCACCGGCTCGTCGAGACCGTGGTCCCGGTGAAGTGCTCCAGGCCCGGCACATCGAAGTCCTTGGGCGTCGAAAGGCCACCCGAGCCGGCAAGCAGATGGCGACCCCGCCGGGTCCCACCGGAGTCGAGGGTCACCTCCCAGAGCCGCTCGTCAGGGAGCCAGGTCGCGGACGTCACCCGGGTCTCGAAGCTGAAGTGCCGGCGCAGGTCGAAGCGGTCCGCGACGTGATTGATGTACCTGAGGATCTCGGCCTGCGGAGCGAAGCGCTCAGTCCACGTCCACTCCTGCAGCAGCTCGTGGCTGAACGAGTACGAGTAGTAGATGCTCTCGACGTCGCACCGGGCACCGGGATACGTGTTCCAGAACCAGGTGCCGCCGACGCCGGGCGCGGCTTCGAATCCGGCGAAGGTCCAGCCCTTCTCGGCTGCCTTGTACGCCGCGTAGAGGCCGGAGAATCCCGCGCCGACACAGACGAGGTCGACGACGGGAACAGGGGGCGGAGCGGTCTCAGTCATGTGAGTGCCTTCGGATAGTCGAAATGCGAGTGCCGTCTGGACATCAGGGCTTCGTCTCGCGGAGGGGAGCCGTTCGCCCCTCGGTGCGCCGAGCGCGCGCATCATGGTCATCCGACTTAGTCGTATGACCAACGGAATCTAGCCACGGACCCGAGGGCCGTCAATAGTGGAATGCGAGTCGATTCGCCCGGCTGCGCGCGCTCAGGCGCCGGCGACGCCTCGCAGGTGGCGCGCCACCTGCGCGATCGCCTCGTCCGTCCTGGCGAAGACGCCCACTTCGGTGAAGAAGCCGTGGAACACGCCGGCGCAGCGGGTCACGGTGACCTCGACGCCGTCACGCCGCAGCCTCTCCGCGTACGCCTCGGCATCGTCGCGAAGCGGGTCGACCTCGGCGGTGAGAACGAGGGCCGGCGGGAGGTCCCGCAACGATGCGGCATGCATGGGGGCCGCGTAGTGATCGACCGCTCCCGCACAGTCCGGGCCGACGTACTGCTCCCAGAACCAGCGGGCATCCGCGCTGTTCAACAGGGGTGCGTCGGCGAAATCCGTCCAGGACGGGGTGGCGAACGCATCGTCGACGGCGGGGTAGACCAGCACCTGGGACACGGGCCCGGGGAGCCCGAGGTCCCGGAGCTTGAGGCACAGCGCGGCGGCGAGATTACCGCCGGCGGAGTCCCCTCCGACGGCGATCATGTGCGGATCGATGCCGTACGCGGGAGCCGAGCGGCGCAACCAGGCGAAGGCGTCGAGGCAGTCGTCCAGGGCTGCCGGATAGGGATTCTCCGGCGCGAGTCGGTACTCCAGGGAGAGCACCGCCCACCCGGATCGGGCGACGATCGCGCGGCATGCCTCGTCGACTCCGTCGAGGGTGCCGAGGACGAAGCCGCCACCGTGCAGGTAGACCAGCGCCGGGCACGGACCGGCGGACGGCGGCGTGCCGTCCGGGTGGTAGAGGCGTGCCCGGAGCTCGCCGGAGCGGGCCGGCAGGGTCAGGCGTTCGACCAGATCAAGTGGGGTGAGGGGCCGCTCCGGCGGTGTGGTCGCCAGGAGCTTCCGTGCGACTTCCGCGCCCAGTTCGCGTACGGGCTTCGTGAGGGTTTCGGCGAGCGATCGCGCCACGGACTGCGCATCGGCATCCAGCTGGTCCCAGTACGGGGGCTTCACTTCATTCACGCTGTGGCCTCTCTGAAGTCATTGACAGGTTGCGAGCTGTACCTCACCATCCTAGTCACCTGATCTAGTCATTTGATCGAGTCATTTGGCCATGAAGATCACGGTCCATCCGAGATCCGAAGCGACCGATTCGCGGCGCGCGTGATCTCCCGAAGTCGAAAGGACTGGAGGGATGACCGAAACCACGACGGCCCCTGCGGTGTCCGGCGCAGCGCACGCCACAGAGGTCGACATTAGGATCGAGGACGATGCGACTCCGCTCGTCCGGCTGATCGGCCGCACCCTGCGGGACGCCGCCCGCGCGGGTCATGCGCTCCCGGCGCCGCAGGAGTCGGCCGCCACGGTGGCGATCCGGTCCCACGACACGCCGCAGGCGGCGACGATCACCTTCTCCGGCGGCGCCGTCGACGTGTCGAGCGGAGTCCTCGTCGAACCCGATGCCACGCTCACCGTCGACCTGAACGCCCGGTTCGCGTCCGCCGCCGAGCCCTCGGGGGACGCGGACCTGGCCGCGGGCGCGCTGCTCGCGCTGTCGCCGCCGGTGCCGGACTGGCGGACGGCCGCCGAGCACTTCTGGAATGCCGCGCGCTCCGTGCCGGGGATTCCGGACATGCTCATCGCGGTCACCGAAGGCCCCGAGGGACTGGAGCAGGTCGTCCTCGGCGAAGGCCCGACCCACTACCTGATCGCCGGAGCCCCGGAGACTCTCGCCGGCGTGTTCTCCGGAGCCGACGACCTGCTCGCCGTCCTGTCCTCGGGCGTGCTCGGGATCCAGGGCACCCTCTCTCAGCTGTCGGTCATGATCGGCGCATCTTGGAAGGTCCGTTACGATGTCTGAACTCACCAAGCCCGTCAGCGGAGTTGACGTCCAAGACGCCAACGTTCGGGCCGTCCGGCTCGAGGCGACGAACCACGAGGGCTCGTTCCTCGGCAAGACGGTGGCCCCGAAGAAGTTCGCCTCGGGCGTGGACTCGGGGTTCGCCTTCGCCGACCTCCTGTTCGGGCTCGACCTCGGCAACGTCCCGGCTTTCGGATTCGCCTATCCCGCTTGGCGCGGGCATCTTGACGATGTCTACTTCCGCCCCGACATGTCCACGCTGGTCGAGTGGGAGCCGGGTCTCCACTCCGTGATCGGCGACTACTGGCTGAAGGACGGCACGCCGGTCCCGCTCTGTCCGCGCAACCTCACGCGCCGGATGGTCGACCGGCTCGCCTCGCTCGGCTTCACCGCGACCGTCGCCGTCGAGATCGAGGCGACCGTCTTCGAGGAATCGATCCACGAGGCGCGCGCACGCGGATACCGCGACCTGACGCCGCTCGGCGGGAGTGCGGGCACGGCGTACCACCTCGCGAAGTCGAAGGACTGGACCGGGTACATGAACGCCGTCGCCGACCGGCTCGACGCGGTCGGCATCGAGTGGGAGGCCTGGAGCGACGAGGACGCGGCCGGCCAGATCGAGATCAACCTGGCGCCCGGCGACCCGATCTCGGTGTGCGACGCCTGGGCGCGGACCCGCCAGATCATGCGCGAGGTCGCGTTCGAGCTCGGCCACACGGTCACCTTCATGGCCAAGCCCACCGAGGGCTACGGACAGGCCTCGCACATCAATCTGTCCCTCCAGCGGGACGGCGCCAACGTGTTCTACGCGGAGGAGGGACCGTCCGAGACGATGCGGCATGCCGTCGGCGGTCTGCTGGCGACGCTCGAGGGCAACACCTCGATCGCGCTCCCGCAGATCACCTCGTACCGGCGCCTGGTGGACCTCAGCGGCCCGCCGGTCACCGTCAGCTGGGGCATCAGCAACAAGACCACCGCGGTCCGCGCCGTCTGCGGACACCCGTCGTACTCCCGCCTCGAATACCGGGTCCCGGGCGCGGACTCGAACCTGTACCTCGCGCTGGCCGGCGTGCTGGCCGGTGTGATCGCGGGCCTGGAGCGCAAGATCGAACCGCCGGAGCCGGTCGCCGAGATGGCGTGGTGCATGCCGCCCGGGGAGATCACCCGGCTCCCGGACACCATCACGAAGGCCGCCGCCGCGCTCGAAGCGGACCCGATCCTCCGCGACCTCCTCGGTGCCGAGTTCGTGGACTACTGGGTCGGTTCGCGCCGGTGGGAGTGGATGCAGTTCCACACCGCGGGCGGTGATCCGTTCGCCGCGCTCTCCGAGTGGGAGTCGGCCCGATACTTCGAACTGCCGTGAGCGCGACGGACGGTACGCCGACTTCGGTGCGGCCGCTGATAGGCATCACCGGCCGGCGGATCCGGCTGGATCTGATCCGGGGTGGGGACCCCCGGTACGGCGATCGCTGCACCGACAGCTACATGTCCGACTACGCGAACCGGATCGCACGGGCCGGCGGTCTCCCGGTGAACCTCGCGTACGAGACGGATGCGAAGGCGGTCTGCCACTGGCTGGCCGGCGTCGTCATCACCGGTGGGCAGGACGTGCACCCGGCGTGCTGGGGAGGGGACACGTCAGTGGTCCGCGACGTCGACCCGCGTGCGAACCCGATGGTCCACGACGCCGAGCGGGACGCGTACGAGCTCGCACTCGTACGTGCCGCGCTCGACCGGAGGATTCCGGTGCTCGCCGTGTGCCGGGGCATGCAGATCCTCAACATCGCGCTCGGCGGCACGCTCGTCCCCGACCTTCCGCCCGGTGAGGTGCGCCATCTGTCCCCCGAGACCGCGCCCACCGACGGCACGGCCGATCACCTCGTGACGTTCGAGCCCGGCTCGATCGTGGCGGGACTGTTCGGAGCGAGGGCCGTCACGAACTCGTGGCACCACCAGGCCGTCGACCGCTGCGGCCGGGGCCTCCTCGTGACGGGCCGGACGGCCGACGGCGTGGTCGAGGCGGTGGAGCTCCCGGACGCACCGGTGCTGGGAGTGCAGTGGCACCCGGAGTGGATGGAGCGCGACGATCCGACGATGACGTGGATCGTCGAGGAAGCCGTCAAACGCCTGTGACGAGGCCGACCCGAGTGTGTCCGCTCGCGGGCTCGCCGGCGGACGCACTTGGGTTCGCCGGATTGCTTGTGATCAGGCGAGCTTCGCGGCCAGCCACGCGTCGAGCACGTCGACGACGATCTCCGCCTGCTCGGCGGCCCGGGAACGATCCGCGTACGTCAGCCAGTTCACGGCGAAGCCGTCCGAAAGGGCACCGATGACGTAGGCGATCCGGTCGATCATCTCGGGCGCGATGTCCTGTCCGGAGGCCGCTCTCGCGAGGATCGATCGCGCGACATTGACCGCCTCGCTGTACACGGTCACGGCCGGATGCGCTTCCTGGCGCTGCGCCCAACTGATCAGCTCGATGGTCACGGACGCGTCGGTAGGGGACTCGAGGTACCAGTTCATGAGTCCGCGGAGCATCGCGCGGGCGGACACGGCGACGTCGCCGTGCACATCGCTCTCGATCAGAACCTCACGGTATCGCTCCGCCAACTTCTCGAAAACGGCTGCGAACAGCAGCTCCTTGGTCTGGAAGCAGTAGTGCAGCGTCGCCAGCGGGGCCTTCGCCTTCTCGGCGATCCGGCGAGTCGTCGCGCCGTCGACGCCATGGGTCGCGATCACTTGGATGGCGGCGTTCACCAGATCGTTGCGTCGCTCGGCCGTCGGTACGCGTGCCACAGGTGCCCCCTGTCGAAGTTGGACGATTGATCAAGTCGACAACCAGGCTAACAGGCGGCTCTACCTGCATCGACGCGTGCAGCGGCTCCCCCGTAAAAGAAGTTAGTCATTTGACTTGATCGAGTGACCATGATGCAGCAGCATGAAGCTCACCGCATTGCGGAGGCGTGATGTGGTCGCCGGTCCTGACTGGAAGGAATTGCCATGTCGACCTCAGGACTCTGTCGGATCACTGCCGACACGACCCCCGAAGAGGCAGTCGAGATCATCCTGCGAGACGGCGGGGTGATCGTCGAAGGGCTCTTCGACGACACGACGATCGCGGGTCTCAAGAACGATCTGGATCCCGTGCTCGACGCGGTGGACACGGGACACGACGAGGTGTTCGCCGGCAACCGCACCCGCCGGGCGAGCGGTCTGTTCGCGAAGACCGAGCACATGGTCACCGTGGCGCTGAACCCGCTGTACCACCGGGTCGCCGAGCTCATTCTCAACAAGCCGCTCAACGTCTTCTTCGGAGAAGAGGCGGTGCCGGCTCCCGCGGGCATGCACATCGGCGGCACGATGGCCATCAAGATCGGTCCCGGCCAGGGTGCGCAGCCGCTCCACCGCGACGATTCCGTCTGGCTGTGGAGGCATCCGGACTACCAGCGCGAAGCCCGGGTGCAGATCATGGTCGCGGTCAGCGATTTCACCGCGGAGAACGGCGGGACGCTGGTGATTCCCGGTTCCCACCTCTGGGACGACCACCGGGCGCCCCGGTACGAGGAGACGATCTCCACCGAGATGAAGGCGGGTTCCGCGCTCATCTGGATCGGATCGACGTATCACGGCGGCGGTGAGAACACGACCACGGAAAGTCATCGTTTCGGCCTGTCGATGGGCTGGGATCTCGCCTTCCTGCGCACCGAGGAAAACCACTTCCTCACGTACAGCCTGGAGCAGATCCGAAAGCTCCCGGAAGAGATCCAGCGAGCCCTCGACTGGTCTTCGGAGCACTACCTCGGCTGGGTCGAAGTCGCCGGCCAGATGTCCGATCCCCATGACCTGCTCAAGCGGGACGACTACACCTCGATCGACTCAGGCCTGCCCACGACGATCTGACCCGATCATCAGGAACCGAGGAAAAAGATGGAACTCAAGGACCTGCTCTTCCTGCTGGCCGACGTCTGGATGATCTTCGCCGGATTCACCTTCGGAATCAAATTCATTCGGCGCTACGGGAACTACCTTCTCGGGCTCGAATGGATCATCGTTGCCACCTCCGGGTCGAACTTCCTCGTCTACGCGGTAGTGGGAGCCGACGAGAACAGCTTCATGTACACCGTCGCGTACTTCTTCGACCAGTTCTCCCGGTCGGTCGGCATCACCCTGATTCTCGTGATGGGCCTGATGCGTGTGACGCATCGGTACAAGCCGTCCGTGGGAACGGATGTCGGGGTCTTCGCGTTCGCTGCCGCGGTCGGGCTCTCCCTGCTGCTCTTCGGTGAGCGGCTGGGTGTCGGGGTCGCGGTCTCCCTCATCGTGGTCAATGTCCTGACCACTCTCTTCCTCATCTATTTCATGAGGCGGCTCTGGGCGATCGGCGCGAAGGGATGGTCCGTGGGCACCGCCCTGGCGACCGCTGCCGCATGCGTCATCGCCGCGACCTACGACTTCGTCCATATCCCGGGCGACGACGCTGCGCACACCCTCTTCTACGTCGGCGCGCTGAGCACCTGGGGTTTCCAGCTGTTCACGTACTACTTCGCCTACCGCGCCCTGCACAACCACAACGAGTCGGCCGCTACGGAGCCGGACCTGGGCGAACAGAGCCGCGTAGACGCCTGAGGATCCTCGATCGCGGTCGGCGATGGAATTCCCGACCGCGATCGAGGCAGATGACCGAGGAGAACGTCCCATGCAGAGAAAGCAGTCGTGGTCATGAAGAAATCACGTCAGCGAGAGGGAAAGGCAACCTCTCGCCATCCGCAGCCGGCCGTCCGGCCCGAGCAGATGGGAGAGGACCCGCACACCGCGACGCTGACCGGGCTGCTTTCCGAGCGCGCGCAGGGATCACCCGATCGGGAGTTCCTGCGCTTCGGGGACGATTCCTGGACCTTTGCCGAGATCGACTCCTGGACCTCCAGGCTGGCGCATCGACTGATAGAAGTGGACGGCGTCCAGGCCGGCGACCGCGTGGCGATCATGCTTCCGAACGTCGTGCACTGGCCGGTCGTGTGGCTGTCCGCGCTGAAGGCCGGGGCTGTGGCCGTGCCGGTCAACTCCTCGTACAAGCGGGCGGATCTCACGTTCCTCCTGCGGGATTCGGGAGCGCGGGTCGTGTTCACCGACCACGAGCGGGCCGGCCTCCTGAAGGAAGTCACCGAAGCCGAAGCCGAGTTGGCGGACCTGCGCATCGTCGACGTCGCCGCGGACGGGTCCGCGCCCTTCCCGGCGACCGCTCCGGCGGTGCGCCCCACCGCCGAGACCCTCGCGAACCTGCAGTACACGTCGGGCACCACCGGCTTCCCCAAGGCGTGCATGCTCACCCACGACTACTGGGTGCGGCTGGGCTGGACCTGCGCCGCGCTGACCGGCCTCGGGTCCGACGACGTCCTGCTCACCGCGCAGCCGTTCTCGTACATGGATCCGCAGTGGAACACCGCGCTCGCCCTGACGATCGGGGCCCCGCTGGTCGTCCTGCCCCGGTTCTCCGCGTCGGGCTTCTTCGCCGATGTCCGCCGCCACCGCGCGACCTTCTTCTACGTGCTCGGGTCCATGCCGACGCTGCTGTTCAAGCAGCCGCCGAGCCCCGACGACCTGGACAACCAGGTGCGCCTGGTGCTCTGTTCCGGTGTTCCGGTCGGGATCCACGCGCAGCTGGAGGAACGCTGGGGCGCGCCGTGGCGGGAGATCTACGGCATGACCGAGTCGGGCGTCGACCTGTTCAGCTCCGTCGATGACGTCGATGCCGTGGGGAGCGGGAGCCTGGGGCTTCCGGCGCCGACGAAGCAGGTCAGGGTGGTCGATCCGCAGGGCGCCGACGTGCCCGACGGCGAGCCCGGTGAGCTGATCGTCTCGGGCAAGCCGCTGATGCTCGGCTACTGGAACCGTCCGGAAGACACCGCCAAGGTGCTGCGGGACGGCTGGCTGCACACCGGCGATGTGGTCGTCCGCCGGCCGGACGGCGGCATTCAGCTGGTCGGTCGGATCAAGGACATGGTGCGCCGGGGCGGCGAGAACATCGCGAGTGCCGAGGTCGAGGCCGCCCTCGAACGGGACGACGTGGTCTTGGCCACCGCGGTCGTCGCCGAACCGGACGAGACGTTCGGCGAAGAGGTCAAGGCCTACGTCCAGCTCGCCGCCGGGGTGGCGGCCGACCGTACGACTGCTGCACGGATCGTCGAGCGGGCCGGCCGACAGCTCGCCCGCTTCAAGGTGCCGCGTTACGTCGAGTTCGTCACCGACTTCCCGCGGACACCGTCCGAGCGCGTGTCCAAGCCCGCGCTCAAGGCCCGCGCCGCGACCGAGCCCGGCGTCAGCTTCGACCTGGGCGCCCGACGCAGGACCGACGGCACACCCGCCACCCCGTCCACGTCCGCGGACTTCCTCGGCATCGACCTCGTCCGAGGTGTGGCCGTACTGACCCTGCGCCGTCCGGAGAAGCTGAACGCCCTGGACGTCGCCACGCGGCTACGGCTGGCGAGCGCTGTCCGGGAAGCCGGCACCGGTGAGAACGTGCGCGGGATCGTGCTCACCGGCGAGGGCCGGGCGTTCTCCGCGGGCGAGGACCTCCGGTCCGTACCGACCTCGTACGCGGAGGTCCGCACGGCCGTCGAGAGCTTCCACGACATCACCCGGGCCATCGTCCAGACGCGGGTTCCCGTCGTCGCGGCGGTGAACGGTCTGGCCGTGGGCGGCGCCTCGGAGATCACACTCTGCTGCGACGCGCGGATCGGAACTCCGGCGACGGAGTACTACCAGCCGGAGAACGGCCGGGGCATCACGATCTCGAACGCGTCGAGCCTGCTGCTGACCCGGCTCGTCCGGAACCACGCGATGCGCATGGTCCTCGGCTCGCCGCGGATCGGCGCCGAGGAGGCCCTGCGGATCGGTCTCCTGGACGAGATCGTCGCGCCCGGCGAACTGGTCGACCGCGCCATCGACTTGATCTTCGAGTGGACGCCGGAGAACAACACGACGGCGCTTCACCTCGCGCTCCTGCGGCCGCGGCTCGACGAGATCGAGCAGGCCTTCGCCCGAGAGGACGTCGCCGCGCAGCGGGCCTGGGAGAGCGGGGTGTTCAGCGCCGGCATCGACGGCTTCTGGACCGCGAAGGGCGCCGGCAAGTAGCTGCGGGGACAGAGGTCGGTACGGCCCAAGCCCGCAAGGAACGACAGAGGAGAAGACATGATCGACACAGAGGCCGCGGTGCTCACCGCGGTGAACGAACCGCTCGAGATGACCGCGATCCATGTGGACGATCCCGAGCCCGGCGAGGTGCGCGTCGCGGTCACGAACGTGGGCCTGTGCCACAGCGACCTGCACTACATGACCGGAACGGTGCCGACCGGACTGCCGGTGGTGGTGGGCCACGAAGTGGCCGGCGTGGTCGAGGCGGTCGGTTCCGCGGTGACCGGGCTGCGCCCGGGCGACCGCGTGGTCGGGGCGCTGACGCCGTCGTGCGGCTTGTGCGTCAACTGCGAGGCGGGCTGGTCGACGCAGTGCCTGCGGGTCGAGGAGGTCCGGCGTCGCCCGCGGCCCGCCTTCCGGCTGGCGGACGGCCGGCCGGTCGAGCGGCTCGGCGACGTCGGCGCGTTCTCCCGGCACACCCTCCTGCGGGAGAACGCGCTGGTGAAGCTGGATGACGACGTGCCGCTGCACGTGGGGTGTCTCCTGGCGTGCTGTGTCATCACCGGCGTGGGCGCCGTCTTCCGCGGCGCCCAAGTACGCCCGGGAAGCACGGTCGCGGTGATCGGCTGCGGCGGCATCGGGTCGGCCATCATCCAGGGAGCCAGGCTCGCTGGGGCTTCGGCCGTCGTCGCGATCGACCTGGACGACGCGCGGCTGAAGGCCGCCCGCGGCTACGGCGCGACCCACGTCGTGAACGGGAGCGCCGAGGACGTCGCCGCGGAGGTGCGGAACCTGCTGGGCGACGGGGTCGACTACTCCTTCGAGGCCGTCGGCTCGGCGCGCACCGCGGCCACGGCCCTGTCGGTGCTGCGGGCGACCGGCACCGCGTGCCTGGTGGGCATCGCCCCGGTCGGCACCGAACTCACGCTGCCCGCCTCGGACTTCTTCTTCGGCGAGAAGCGCCTCATCGGCTCGTACATGGGCTCGGGACAGGTACGCCAGGACATCACCCAGCTCGCGCGCCTGTACCAGCAGGGGCGGCTGCTGCTCGACGAGATGGTCACGCAGGTCATCCCGTTCGGCGAGATCAACGAGGGCTTCAAGGCGATGCGCAGCGGTGACGTGACCCGCATCGTCGTCGACCTCCAGGCCTGATGAACACGGATGCAGAGGTGACTCACATGTCGAGCGGCGAGACGGCGATTCCCCAGCCGGTGAACTACATCGCGGACGACTGGAGCGAATGCGAAACCATTCGCGACGAATGGAACGTCGACCCCAACACCCGGGAACCGGTGCACCGCATGGTCACGACCGGCCCCGGAGACGTCGAACGGGCGTTGCGGCACGCGGAGCGCACGTACAGCGTCGGCCGATGGGACGACGAGGCCCGTCGCGAGCGCGCGGACATGCTGGAACGCGTCGCCGCGCTCGTCGAGACCCGGGCCGAGGACATCGCCCGCGCGGATTCCCTGACCAGTGGTGTGCCGGTCGGCGTCACGCGGAAGGTGGCGGCCTTCCTGCCCGCCAGGATCCGGGCGACGGCGGCGGACCTGCTGAGCATCCCCCGCGTACGGGCGCTGGCGGCGGGCGGCCGCGACGTCCGCCTGTACAAGGTCCCGTGGGGGCCGGCCGCGATCCTCACCCCGTGGAACGGCCCGAGCTTCATCCCCGCGGCGAAGGTCGTGAGCGCGGTCGCGGCAGGCTGCCCGGTGATCCTGAAGCCGTCGGAGCACGCTCCGGGCAGCGCCCAGATCATCGTCGAGTGCTTCGTCGAAGCCGGACTGCCCTCCGGCGCCCTGCAGCTCGTACACGGCTGCGGTGACATGGGCGCCGCGCTGACCGGAGACCCGCGGATCAAGATCGTGTCGTTCACCGGTGGCCCGGCCGCCGGACGGGCGATCGCCCGCGCCGCCGCGGAGGACTTCAAGGTCCTTCAGCTGGAGCTCGGCGGCAACAACCCCGCGCTGGTCCTGAACGACGCCGACGTCGAGGTCGCCGCCGACGGCATCTTCGAGGGAATGACCAAGCTGAACGGTCAGTGGTGCGAGGGACCGGGCAAGGTGCTCGCCCACCGGAGCCTGGTGGGACCGCTGCTCGAAGCGCTGACCGAGCGCATCGCCAAGGTCGCGGTCGGTCACTCGCTGGACGAGAGCGCCGAGCTCGGCCCGATCTCGAACGCACCGCACTTCGCGACGCTGGAGAGCCGGATCGAGGGACTGCGCGCCCTCGGAGCGACCGTCCACCAGCCGGCCCGGCTGCCGGATCTCGGCGGATTCTTCCTCTCGCCGACCGTCGCCGCCGGGGCCGACGCGGCGAAGGCGACCGCGGAATTGTTCGGTCCCATCGTGTCCCTGCACGCCGTCGACTCCGACGAGGAGGCGCTGCGCATCGCGAACGCCCACCCCTCGGGACTCGACGCATACGTGTTCGGCGGCGACGTCGAGCGTGCGATCGAGGTCGGCTCGCGCGTGCTGTCCGGCGAGGTCCGGGTCAACGGCGCGAAGATCGCCGACCTCGGCGACGACTCCGCACAGGGCTTCTGGGGACCGGCCGGAATCGGCGGTCACGGCCCCGCCGAGTCGGTGCGTGTGTTTTGCGGCGACCGGGTGGTCGGCGTCGACTCGCCGGACCTTCCGCTGTGAAACGCGCCGCTGTCGTGACCGGGATTCGGGCGAAGGACGCAGCGGCTGAGAGCTGACGTCCCCGGACTCAGCCGCCGAGATCGCCCGATGACCCAACCCAGAGCCGCTGGAGAACCACCATGCTGAACCTCTCGACCCTCCTCGAAGACTCCGCCCGCACGTTCCCGGACCGGGACGCACTCGTGCTCGGCTCGAACCGGCTGACCTACCGCCAGGTCGACGCGGCAGCGAACCAGGTCGCCAACCTGCTGGTGTCCCGGGGGATCCAGCCCGGCGACAAGGTCGCACTCAGCTGCCCCAATCTGCCGTGGTTCCCCATCGTCTACTACGGCGTGCTCAAGGCCGGAGCGGTCGTGGTCCCGCTCAACGTCCTGCTCAAGGGCCGCGAGATCGCCTACCACCTGAACGACGCGGACGTCTCGGCGTACTTCTGCTTCGAGGGAACTCCGGAGCTGGCCATGGCCGCGGAAGGTCATGCCGGATACGAAGCGGTCGGAACGGTCGAGCACTTCTTCGTCATCACCGCCGATCAGGAAGCGCCCAGCCCGATCGCCGGCACCGAGACGCTCGGTCAGGCACTCGCCGGCATGAGCCCCGTGTTCGAGTCGGTGGTCAGAGAGCCGACCGACACCGCGGTCATCCTGTACACGTCGGGAACGACGGGCCAGGCCAAGGGCGCCGAACTCTCCCACGCGAACACGATGATGAACGTGCTGGCGAACAACCGGCTGTTCCGCAACGAACCGGCCGCCGACAGCCACGTGGTGTGCCTTCCCCTGTTCCACACCTTCGGCGCGA